>CAYRYU010000006.1:45970-137223 GCA_964428355.1 uncultured bacterium | reverse complement strand
TGTCGTCGAGATCGTGGGTCGTCAGTATGACGGTCACTCCACCGCTCCGGTTGAGGTTCCGGACGAATTCGCGGATCACGAGCTTCGAAGGAGCATCCAGGCCGATCGTGGGTTCGTCGAGGAACAGGATGTCCGGGGAATGGAGGAGGGAAGCCGCAAGGTCGCAACGCATCCGCTGACCAAGGCTCAACTGGCGGACAGGGACCTTGAGGAGGTTCACCAGGTCAAGCTTCAGGACAAGTTCATCGCGGTTCGACAGGTAAAGGTTTTGGGGGATCCGATAGATATCCCGGAGCAGGTCGAAGGATTCCTCGACCGGGAGGTCCCACCATAGCTGAGTCCGTTGCCCGAAGACCACCCCGATCCGCGCGACATGTTCCAACCGGCTTTCCCAGGGAACGAGGTCGCCCACCAGGCAGGTTCCTTCGTCGGGGACGAGGATTCCGGACAGGATCTTGATCGCGGTGCTTTTTCCCGCGCCGTTCGGACCGATGAAACCGATGATTTCACCGGGGGCAAGGGAGAACGAGATGCCGTCGAGTGCCTGGACCGTCCGGATCTGAGGGTGCAAAAGGGAAGATAGCGCCCCCAGGAGTCCGGGCTTCTGTTCCCGGACTGAGAAGGCCTTCCGGAGGTTTTCGACACGGATGCTCCTCATGTCCGGTTGGGGGTTCGCGATCCCGCTACCAGCAGTTCCCGGATCGGGTCAGGTAGTATGCTTCGCGTTCCATGAGTATGTCGAAGTCCCGGCTCTTCTCGTCGATCGAAGCGCCCAGGCACTGGACTCCCCAGTTGATCGACCAGCCCGTGTCATCCACCCAGCGACCGGCGGTGCGTTCTCCGATCTCGGGAACGAGATTTCCCAACCTTGGGCACAGGAAGGAATCTCTTCGATACTGGAAGGTGTGGATCAACTCGTGTCCGAAGTGCGACCCGTCGTGATTCGTGATGATGTTGTTCGCGTTGCTGTAGGCAAGGGCACCTCGGGTTCCGATGGTTCCGTCGCCGTTGCTCCGGCGATCGAATGTTAGTGTTCCAAGTCTCAAAGAGCGGCTCAGGTTGAAACGGCTTCCCTCCGAGGAGTTGATGAACGGGGCGATCATTGCGTGCAGTCCGGGCCGGACGCGGACCACTCCGCCCTCCCAAAGCACCCAGAACGGACCGATATCCATCCTGAAGCCGAGCCTCTTGCCAGCGGATTCCGCCAGGGAAGCCCCCGCATTTACGAGGAGTTTCGAACGCCAGGCCTTCCAGCCGTCATCGTTGGACACGGTCGCCCCCATTTCGAAGCCCTTTTGCATGAGCAAACCTCCCGCGGCTGCCTGCAGGATGGCGTCCCCAACGTGTGTGCGGTTTCTGTGCGCCCTCAGGCCTGCCTGGAACATCGGTATCACGATGTTCAGGAGGGCAACATCCCTGCCGTTGAATGCCCGGGTCGTGGGGTTCGCGATCCCGAAAAAGAGGACCGCTCCGAGCAGAAAGCAGAGGGAAGGGGAAATGTTCCGGCGTCTGTTCATGGGTCGCCCCATATATCGGAGAAGGGGGAGGTTTTTCTGAGAAAATCCGAGGAACGGGACCCAAACCAAAAGCGATGTGCGGCTCAGTTTGGAAAAAGGATGACTCGAAGCTGAAGAAAGGTGCTGAGAGAAAAGCCACGGATGCGCGGAGGGAGAAAGTTGAAAGGGATTATTGGGCGGTCTGCATCCCTTCCGTCCGTCAGGCGATCGCGGCCCGGCTTGCGCCTATTTCTTCTCGCCCTGGAAAAGAATCTTCAGGTCGCCCTTCCAGACGCTTTTCCCGTTGAAATCGGAGATGGCGACCGATGGGATCGAATATTCGATCGCGTAGGGGGAAGCCTTCCTGAGGAAGTTGTTGAGGTTCTTGATGCTTGCGGCGATGATGGAGTAGGTTCCAGTCACCCGGGCATCCCCGTCGGGTTCGGATTCGCTGGAATTCTTGATGGCCACGTCGGTTTCCTCTGAAACGGACTTCAGGAAATCTCCGATTCCCGAAATCGCCTTGACCTTTCCGTTCTGTTTGGGCATTCCCGGGATCTCGGCTTTCATTTCGATCTTTTTGGAGTCGCTTCCGGTGGAAAGATCCTTGATCTCCCCTTTGAAGTTGCCCTTTACGGCCGCCTCGATCGCGGGACCCTCCATTGCCGCAGTTCCCTGGAAAGCGATTTTCACGAAGACTTTTCCCGAATCCTCGGAAAAATCCGAGAGGGAAAATCCGTTCACTTTCGAGAGAGCCTTGTCCTGAAGCAGCCCTTCGATGGCATCCAACGCGAACTGGGAAGCGAACTCGGGGGCGGGACGGCTTCCACCTCCGGACGTGTCGAGATTTTGGGGCTTTGGGAAGGCCTTCTGGAGCCGCTCGACGAACTCCTTGATCTTGGTATTCGTCGGTGCGGCCTTCTCGGCGACAACTATATTGCGCCATGCCTCGGGGAAATCCTTTTCGCGGGCGGCGATTACGGCACGCATGAACCTGGCCTCAGGGAAATCCGAAATCCGCTCCAGGACGATCTTGATCTCCTCTTTGGCCCGGTCCAGGTTGTTGCCCTTGAAATGGCGCTTGGCAAGCTTCATGTGGCCTTCACAGAAGCGCTGGTCGTTGGGATCCACCTTGGCCGGACCCTGATCGATGTCTCCCACGGACGCGGGCTCGGCAATTCCGGTCGTTCCGACATTGCCCTGGCCGGAGGACCCCGCATCGCTCCCGGAAGAGCTGTCGGTCGAAGTCTTGAGCTTGTCCTTGTACTGGTTGAAAAGTTGTTTTGCCTTTTCGGGGTCGATCTTCTTACCGAGCTCGTTCAGATCGATATCTCCGGCGAGAAGAAGGCTACCCGAAAGAAATACCAGAACGGTTCCGGCAACCAGGAACAACCTGATACCACGAATCATGTTTCCAACCCCCGATCTTGTCCTGCTGGGCTTCCCCTCGAAAACCCACGCTTTCAGCCCGGTTCAGGACGACAAAAACGTCTTTGCTTCGGCCTCTCCGGGAAAGGACTGACACAACGAAAGGACCCCGGTCATCTGGAGGGCGGTTTTGGTCAGCTTGGTCAACCCCGTCAAGGCAACCTTTCCATCATGATAATCGATGATCTTGACCATGAGGTCGAGAAGCATGGAAAGTCCGGTACTGTTGATAACCGGAGTCTGCGAAAGATTGAAAAGGAATTTCACGCTACCCGCGGTCAGGGATTCCTCGCAAAGGCTCTTCAGTGAGGTTCCCCCTGCCTCGTCGAGGTATCCGGAGGTGCGGAAAATCAGGATGTCCCCTTCCTGGACTTTTTGGATCTTGAAATCAGACATACGAAAAATGATAGTTTCCGGAATTTTCCCTGTCAACCTCTTTATGTTATATTGAGCATCCGGACGAGGGAAACGGCAGGACCGGTCCCTGGCCGGCTATCCCGTCGCCCCGAAACCACTTTCAGGAGAAATGCAGATGGCGGCTTCCGCTCCCAAGATCACTTTTCAGGGAAACCCTTTGACCCTTTTGGGGAAGATCCCCGAAGTCGGTGCAACCGCTCCCGATTTTGCGGTCCTTTCCAATGACCTCTCACCGGTCATGCTTTCCGACACCCGTGGGGTCCGGATTTTCACCACCGTTCCCTCCCTGGATACCCCGGTTTGCGACATGCAGGTCCGGAAGTTCAACGAAGAGGCGGCGAAGCTGCCGAACGTGACGGTTTTCGCGGTTTCCGCCGACCTTCCCTTCGCCCAGGCCCGTTGGTGTGGGGGGGCGGGAATCGACAAGGTAAAAACCCTCTCGGACCACAGGGAAATGTCATTCGCCGCTGCCTGGGGGCTTCACATCAAAGAGCTGAGGCTCCTTGCCAGGACGGTTTTCGTGGTCGATTCTTCAGGAAAGATCGTTTACCGTGAAATTGTACCGGAGATCACGGTCCAGCCTGATTACAAGGCGGCCCTTGCGGCGGTGAAGAACGCAAAATAGCCTGGACCGAGGTGTCATGCCCCCCAACGCGCTGGATTTCGCGGACGTGGTCAAAACGTTCCGGCGACGGGAAGGTCCCGGGAGTGCCGAGGGGAGATTGACCGTCCTCCGATCGCTTGATTTCTCGGTTCCGGCGGGGGGAATCTTCGGATTTCTCGGACTGAACGGAGCGGGGAAGACCACGGCGATGAAGATCGCTCTCGGCCTCACGCATGCGGATTCAGGCCGGGTGAGCATTTTCGGGCAGCCCCCGTCCGTAGCGGGGTTGCGTCGGATCGGCTTCTCACCCGAAAAACCCGAGTTCCCCGCTTTCCTTTCCGGGGAAGAGCTGTTCCGCCTTGGGTGCCGCCTCCTTGGGGTGGACCACTCCCCGGAACGGCTGAAGGAGGTTTTCTCCTCGCTCGACCTCTGGGAACACCGTTCCCGACTTGTTTCCGAATACTCGAAGGGGATGCAGCAACGGCTCTCGATCGCCTGCGCAATGGCCCACGATCCGGACCTCCTTATCCTGGACGAACCCATGGCCGATCTGGACCCCGTTGGCCGGAAAAAGTTCAAGGGAATTCTAAAAAGCCTCCAGGGAAAAGGCCGGACGATATTTTTCAGCACTCACATCCTTTCCGACATCACCGAGCTCTGCGATCGGATAGGGGTTCTGCATGAGGGCCGGATGGTCTTTCTCGGAACGGTCAGTGAGTTCAATCCCCGCGGGATCGATCCCGAGGAACGGTTGGTCCGGATGATCGGGGGTAATGGGAAGTGATTCGGACAGCCTTCTGGACGGGGTGGTATTCCTTCCTGGAATCACTCCGGAACAGGTTGATGTTCGCGGTCCTCGCGCTCCTCCTTCCGCTGGCACCGCTTCCCTGGCTTCTTGACGTTTTCGCGTTGGGAGGTCAGGTGAAGATCGTGAAGGACGGCGGGCTCGCTCTGCTGTCGGTAATGGGGTTCCTGCTGGTACTTTTCCTGGCCTCGGAGCAGGTGATTCCCGATATCGAGCGAAGGTCCGCCTACTTCTTCCTGACCCGCAATCCCAGCCGGTTCGGGTTCCTGACAGGGAAATTCCTGGGGGTCGTGGCGAGCCTTGCCTTTTTCCAGCTTTCCTTCAGCGCCTGGATCCTGCTTTTGCTTCGAATCCACGACGGGGCCTGGTTCTGGGAGATCCTTTCGGGGGCGGTCGCCGTCTTTCTCAAGTATGTCGTCTTTTCGGCAACCTTGCTGTTTTTCGCAACTTTCGGAACGCGGATCGTGCTTCTCAGTCTCGGAATACTGGTTTTCGCCCTCGGGCACGGCGTGGGTTTCCTTCGGGATGGGTTCGAAAGCGTCGGTTCGCCTGTTTTGTCGTTCCTTTTCGAGTCGGCGGCTTTTTTCCTTCCCGACTTCACGGTTTTCGAATTCAGGCTAGCCGTGGTTCACGAGGTTTCGATCCAGGCGGCCGCCTTCGCCTGGATCGGAATCTATGCGCTCTGCGTCTCGCTCTTCTTCCTGGTGCTCGGAGGGTTCGTCCTGGAACGGCGGGACCTGTGAAACGCCGGGGAACCCTTCGCGGAAGACCCGGGGTGCTCCTGATCCTGTTGACGGGAACCCTCGCATTTTCGACCCTCTGGACCTTCAGAGCCCAGTTTCCCGACCTGCCGGGTTTCGAATCCCCGGAGTCCGCAGGATCCTCAGGATCAGGAGGATCCTCAGGATCAGGAGGATCCTCAGGATCCTGCGGGACCTTGTTGGAAGTCATCCCGAAGGGAATCCGACCCTTTCTCGCCGATATCGCCCTTCTCTATGCCGACGAGTACCTGCATTTCGGACCCTCCGGAAGGATCCCGGAGAAGTTCGAGGGAGGAGGTTTCGCGGGTCATACAGAGATGCTCCCCTGGTTGGAGTTGGCGATCCTGCTCAACCCGGCCCGGATCGAAGTCTACGGAGCCGTTTCCCAGAACCTGACCTGTTTCCTTTCCCGATTCACCTTGGGAATCAGGCTTTTGCAACAGGGAATTCTCGCCAACAGGCAGTCTCCGAGGCTGCACGAGCTGTACGGATGCGGAGCATTCTGCTACGGGTTTTCGCCCGCAAGGGACCGGGCGGAACTGCTGGAACGACACGCGATCGCAATAAAGTATCTGGACGCCGCCCTCGATGCGCACTCAAGGCTGTGGAACCCCCGGCATCGCAAGGACCCGGCCCTCAACCCCTCGAGCTACCATCTCCTCAAATCGCGGTTTCTTCTCGATCTGGGAAAACACCAGGAAGCCCTGGCCTCCTGGAAGGGTGTTGACCGGGGGGACAGGCAGGCCGACAGTTTTCTTTCGGACTGCATGAACCTGATCGAAGCCGGGAAGCCGCTTCCCCCCGACTTTTCCGAAACCATTTCCTCGGGGACGCCTTTCCCTGGACGCAATGATTCCGTCCCACATTCGGAACCCCCCGAGGGAGGCCAGGCCCATTCCCACGAAGTTGTTGGAGGGAGTCCGGGCCATTCCCACCACGATCCTTCAGGGGATTGCGAATATTGCACACTGGAATACACCTTGTCGGAAAGACGCTCCCGGCAACAGAAACAGGCTTTTGGCCTCTTTCTGCTGGCTCTGGGGCTGTCTTTTCTTTCGAGCCGGAAAAAGGGAGATAGGTCAGCCGGGAATTGATTCCTGTGTCCCTCTATTTTTGGAGGAGCTTGCGGCAGCGTTCGAGGTAGATTTCCGCCCGTTCGCGCGGCAGGGCGCCGCTTTCCTCGAGCGTGAGAATGATTCCGGCCGCTTGTGAAGGTTTCCCCGCAAGGATGAGCTGGAGCGCCTGGAAGATGGGTTTTCCGCTGGGGATTCCGGATGTGATGCCGAGGGTTTTCCGATCTTTCGGGTTCTTGGAAGAACCTGCTACGATCGTGAGATTCTCCGAAGGAGGGAAAACCTCGATGGTGAGTTGGATCCAGGCCGACTTTCCCGGAAAGACGACTTTCTTGGGATCGAGAATTGGAAGTGGTTCGGTCTGGGCAGGGGTCTCGAGGAAAAAATCGCCTGCTTCGATTCCCGGGAAGAGGTCCGCGGGGAGTCCGATGGTGGTGGTGAAAGGTGCTTGCCGGTCCGCCGCCGGACTCTGGCATGGGGCAGCCTTGTTCATCCCCCGGGATTGGGATTCCTCTTTCTTCATTTTGGTTTCTCTCTCTCTGATCGGGAATGGTTCCCTTGTGACAGTTTCTGGAGCGAGAGACAGGGTCTCTTCAAAGCTTTTTGAATCCGTGTTCATATGATCCGAGGAAACCGCGCAGAGCTCGTTCAGGCTTTCTTTCCTGAGATCCAGGTCCGCGTTCAAACCCTCGATTTTCCGGGTCTGGCCCTGAACGAGGCCTGAAAACCCCTGCGCACCGATCGTGAAGCTCGCGGGGCCATTTACGGATGCCTCCTCGTTCGTCTCGAGGTGGACCACATCGATCTTTCCGGTCGCGGAGAGATCGACCCGTGTGGCGGGGCGGAGAATCTCGCCCATAGTCGGTTGCCAGGTTCTGGAACCGGTTGTGGCATCGACCCCCGGCACGTTGATGTCGGTGATCAAGGCTCCACCCGAGTATTCATCGACGGCGAAGGAAGGTCCGGTGACCAACAGGATGAGACAGAGAACCGAGCGGATGACCGGCTTCATGACAAACCTCCTTCATGGGGGGAAAATCTGGGTCAGATCATTCCTGGACGCCGGAACCTCGAGCCGTCTGGCTGAATTGACGGAGATAGAAGACCGCCGACTTGTCGGGGAGCTTTCCCAGCTCGTTCAATTCGATCACAAGGGCGGCCGCCTGCCAGGGTTTCCCCGATTGGGCCAGTCGCAGTGCGGCCAGCAATCTGGGGCCGGTCGGAAAGGCCGAAGAAACCAGGCATTTCAATGGTCCTTCTGGTCTGGGACGACCGTGGATGAAGATGGGAAGATCTCCATCCCGAACGGAAGCCTTGAACGAGAAGAGGAACCAGTCGGTCTCGTTCCCGACCGAGATTTTCCTTGCCGGAACAAGCTGCCTCGGAGCGGATTCCTGGAGAAGAGTCAGGAAAATCCGGTCTTTCCACAGCCTCGATCGGTCGATCAGCTCTGCCGGGATCGCGAGGGCAACCGACCATTCCACAGGTTCCGTTGATGCCGCTTGAGCGGGAGGCACGGGCTGGGGCGAAGGTGCTGCAGGGGGGGATGAGGTTCCGCGCTCAGAGACCTTCGAGGACTTCTCACCAGAAGAGCCGTATCCCTGGCCCCTTCCGGAACCCCTGGTTCCATAGCTGCCAATTCCAGGGGCCGAGCCCATCCCGCCTCCGCCGCTTCCGGAGCCGGAGATTCCAATGTCCCCGAGGCCAATAGAGTGACCGGAACCCCCTCCTCCCTTTCCAATTCCAGAGAGGCCAAGACCTCCCGTTCCGAAGTCGAGGTCCCCGCCCCGGTCTTCACCGGAAACTTCTTCGAGAGCACGTTCGAGGTTTTTCAGGTCGGGCGGTTCTTCGGATTTTGCGGGGAGTCCTTTCTCTTTCTTCGACTCGATTGCACCCGAACTGATGTGGTCGGAAGAGATGGCGCAGAGTTCCGCCATGCTGTTCTTCCCAAGATCGAGTTTTGCCGTTAGGCCCTCTATCCTTCTGGCGAGTCCATCCTGGAGGCCGAGAAAGCCAGCGATTCCGACCGAGAAACTGGCGGGGCCAATGATCTCCGCCGCTTCGTTCGTCTCGAGATGAACGAGGTTTACGGTCCCCTCCGGCGGAACTTCCACGTTGGTTCTTGGCGGGAGGATCTCGCCGAGGGCGGGATCCCAGGACGTATCCTGGAACCTTGCCTTGAGGCCGTTTCCGGAAAGATCCGTGATCAGGGCTCCGCTCGGATCGGATTGTGCGGAAAAAGCGGGGCTGCAACCTAGAGAAAGAACAATGGCAAAAAAGAGGACAATAGATCTCAAAGTGGAACCTCCGATTAGGTGTGACTCAAGCGGTTAATCGGTCAAAGCACCAGTGACGTAAGGCGGAAAACCGGTTCATCCTGGGGAGAGGCGGGGAACCGGAGAGCAAACTTCTCGGATTTCACCCTGGGGCCGAGGATGTCGACGACGGCTTTCGAAGCGAAAATTCCCTTGTTCTTGCTGCTGACGAGCATGGCTGCACGGTTTACCACGTCTCCCAGGATCGCCCTCATCGGCCGGTTCTGCTCTTCCCAGCGGCCGGAAAGGAACTGCCCCGAGGTCAGGGCGACATTGATCTCGAGATCCGGGGCGATTTTTTTCGCCCCCTTCGCAATGTGGAAAGCCGTCGTTGTCGCGCACCACTCAGGGTCCATGCCCGAGGAGCTTTCCTTGAAAAAGGTCGCCATGACCGAGTCACCGATGTAGGCGACGACTTCGCCGTTCCGGCGGGCGATCTCGGTGCTCCAGAAGCTGTACAGGTTCTGGATGAAAACTCCAAGTTCGTCATGGGACATTTTTGCGCAAAGCGGGAAGAAGCTTTCGACATCGGCCACCAGGACGACTCCGGATACCTTCCGCCATTCGATGGAGAGGGGCTGGGTCTCTTTTTGCTCGGTCATTTTTTTCCAGTTCCCTTTTGGATTTTTGTCTTGAGCCTGAGAAGGTGAAAACCGGCGACCTTCAACGAGAGTTTTTTCTCGTTCAGAAGGTCGAGAATGAGTGCCGCCCCTTGTTCCGGAGAACCTTCCTCGGCCAGTTTGTATGCCCAGAGCAGCCTGGATTGATCTTTCCCAGATGTGGGGGATACCTTTACCACGATTTTGGCATCAGGGTTGCCGGGGAGTGAAAGTTCGATGGAAACGGTTTCGGTCGAAACCGGCACCTGGATTGCTCCTTTTGCCCATCCGGTTCCAGATGCAATTTCAAATGGGCGGGTCCCGACTCCATCGAATTTCCTGAGCGATGTTGGGAACTTTTCATGCAACTGGACCTTGTGGATCTTCGCCGTTCCGAAGCTGTCCGCGGGGATGGCGATCCGAAAGACGGGCAGGGAGGGCTGCTCCTCTCGCCGGGGTGCGCCGGGCACCACCGGGGACAGTTGAATATCAGGTCCGCCACTTCGAGAGCCCCCAGAGACCGGTTGAACCTCTTTGTGTTGCCCGGTTCCAGAGCCCCCATCCGAATAGTTTTCGTTGTTGCCGGGTTCGGAAGTGGGAGGGGAAGTCTGTTCCCCATCGTTAACCCCGACGTCGGTTGAGGTGTTGGGTGGGGAGGCAGGTTTCTCCGCCACAAGTTGGGTTTTCTCATTCTCTATACCGCGGGAGATATGATCGGAGGACACCGCGCAGAGTTCGGAAAGCGCGCGGTCGTCGAAGAGCAGCTTGGACTTCAGCTCCTCAGGAGCGGGGCTCAGCATGAGGTTGGAGCCTTTGAAGCCGTTTTCCTCGACCGAAAAACCTGAACTTCCGATCACGGTCGCGTTCTGGTTCGTTTGAAGATGGATCAGTTCGATCTGGTTGGAAAGGGGAACGGTTACGAGCGTCTTGGGGAGAAGAATCTCCCCGATCGAGGGATACCAGGATTCTGCGGCCAAAGTAGCCTGGACCTTTTCCCCCTCCAGATTTGTGACTAGTGCGCCATTTGAGCCGGCATCAGCCGAGAATGCAGGGCTCATTCCCAGGAGGACCAGAAAGAACGCGGCCGGGATGACCTTTTTCATGGTTCGACCTCCTTGTTCGCCTCGGGAACCGAAACCGTTCTTTCGATCGGCCCGACGGGGGAAAACAACTTCACGAGGATTTCCTTGCCACGAATGCTTCGTTCCCCAAGATTCTTCCATTCGAACTCGTCCCGTGTCAGATCGAAAACCGACTCTCCCGCAATGATATCCGTACCATATTCCTTGTTCAAGCTTTCGATCCGCGACGTGGTGTTCACGGTATCCCCGATGATGGTATACTCGGTCTTGCGGTTCGACCCGATGTTCCCGACGACAGCGGGGCCGACGTTCAAAGCGACCCCGATTTTCAAGTCAAACGAACCACAGGCTTTCCGGATTTCGGGATTTTCGGCGAGTCTTCTCATCTCCAATGCCGCCTTCACCGCCTGGCTGGCAAACTCGGGCTTTTCGATAGGGGCGTTGAAAAAGGCCATCAGGCCGTCTCCCAGGAACTTGTCGACGACTCCGTCGTGGCGCAGGACGATCTCGGTGAGGCACTCGAAATACTTGTTGAGAAAAGCGACGACATCAGCCGGATCCCGGCTTTCGGAAAAGGAGGTGAACCCGCGAATGTCCACGAACATGACGCAGATCGTGTGACGGTCTCCGGAGATGAAGTCTCGGCCGGTCCTTCCCATGATCGTGTTCAGGACGGAATCGTTGACGTATCTGCCGAACACCTCCCGGATCTTCCTGCGATCCTTTTCCAGGAGGCGGTACCGCCTTATTCCTTCGGCTATACCCGAAATGAAAACGAAGAGGGTGGGGTGGGCGAAAGGGAGTAGGAAGCCGCGTCGTATCATCATGATACCGGCCCCGAACCATGCGAAGGGGAAAAGCATCGAAGCTATGACGCCAATCCTGGGGTTCCAGGCGAACAGGGCGAACTGAAGAACCGCGAGCAGGCCGATGAGGGCCCACTCGAAAAGGATGGAGCTGGGAACCAGAAAGCCTTTCGTGAAGAGGTTCTCGATTGCATTCGCGTGGACCGCCACTCCGGGAGCCAGTCCCAAAGGGGTTCGCTTGACGTCGGTCCTGTCAATTTCTCCAACGAGCAGAATTTTTCCCGCCAGAAAGGCGGGTCCATGCTCCTTTTCGAGGGTTCCATCGAAGAGATCCTTGAACGAGATCGTCGGGAATGTGGGATAAGCGAAGTCGAGGATTCCGGTGTGGCCGTCGGTCAACATCGAGAGTTCTTCCCCGCCGATGGAGAGCTCGCGGTTGTTTCTGATTTCGAAGGGAAGGGTCGAGGTCTTGGAGGCGACCACGAGTGAGATCGCGGAGTTGGTTCGTTCACCGTCGACGGTCCGGTAGAACAGCTTGATTCTTCTGATGATGCGATCTTCGTCCGAAGGGGTGGTGAACAAACCGAGGTTACCCACGGGGATCATCATGAGTATGGGGTTTGTCTTGAGCCTTTCCTTGAGGGTCTCCGAGGCATCCATTCCGAGGAAGATCTTCAAGCCCCGCTTCCGGGCGTTTCCGATCGCGTTGCGGAAGATCTGTTCTAGACTCATTTTCCCGAGGATTGCCGGGGGGATCAGGATTCCGTTCTCGGCCATGAAACTCCCGACGAATGCTTGGAAAGGTTTGTCGGGTATCATGGAAAAGAAGATGTCGAACATGACTGCGGATGCGGATGCCTGAACCGCCTTCTCGAGGAACTGCGCCCAGTTCGGGCTCCAGAAGTAACTTGGGGATCGGAAGAATTGGCGGCTGGCATCATCGATCGCCACCACCACGATGTTGTCGATCCTGGGCGGACGGGGCCCGCGCAATTTCATGCGGGCGTCATGGCTCCAGAGTTCGAGTTCCCTCACTCCGGGAAGAAGCAGGACCGCAAGCAGAACGGCAGCGAGGATCCCAGTACGCTGAAGAAGGAGTTTCCTGTCCATCGGAATCATCAAACCTTTCCCGGATTCCCGGTCCCCGCTGGAACCATCGCCCAAAGCCAGCCTGCAGCGGCAAAGGAAACGGTTGAAGCTGAGAGAAGCGGCAATGTTGCCGATCCCGAGCTGTCCCAGAGGAACCCGGCCAGAAGGCTGGCGGGGAGGAGAAACACCCCCTCCGCCAGGCCCAGATAACCATAGGCCGTTCCTCTGGCTTCGGGTGGGACGAGGTGGGAAACCCAGGCTTTGACAGTTCCCTCGGTCGCCCCGAAAAAGAAGCCGTAAATGGTGAAAAGTACCCAGGGCCAGATCGGGCCGGAAAAAAACGCGAAACCCGCGTAAACGCCGGAATACAGGACCCAACCACCGGCCGTCACCGCCCTCGGCCCGATGCGATCCGCCAGTTTGCCTCCGTAGAAGCATGTCCCTGCTTTAATCAGGTGGAGATAGGACCAGATCAAAGGCAGCTGGAGAAGTGGAACCCCCATCTCCCGGCACCGCAGAAGCAGGAAGGCATCGCTCGAGTTCGCGATCGCAAACCCTGCCGTTCCGATTAGCAGGTTCCAGAATCCGTTTGGAAGCGAGCCTCGAACTTCGCCTTGTGGCTTTGGAGGAGCAGGTTCCCGGCCGGGGATCTCAGTGATGAACATCAGTATCGTCAAGAGGCAGAGAACCCCGGGGATTGCCGAGAAGATGATGACCTGTTTGACCGTCATTCCCAGGTGGGAAAGGAGAACCCATGCGACAAGGCCTCCTCCCAGTGCGCCGATATGGTCCATGGCGCGATGGAAACCGAATGCCTTTCCTCGGATCTCTACGGGAGTGGAATCGGCTATCAGGGCATCCCTGGGCGCGGTTCGGATTCCTTTTCCTATCCGGTCTCCGAATCGGAGCCCCAGAACCTGGAGGGCTGAGCCGGCCAACCCGATAAACGGTTTGATTACTGAACTGATGAGGTATCCGATGAAGATCAGCCACTTCCGGTTTTTCACCCGGTCCGCCCAGACCCCGGCGATCAGCTTGAAAAAGCTGGGAGTGGCCTCGGACATCCCCTCGATCAGGCCAAGCATCGTCCGGCCCGCTCCCAGATCACCGGTGATGAAGGTGGGGAGCAGGGGATAGATGAGTTCGCTTCCGAGGTCCGTGAAAAAGCTGACCCATCCTGACGCCACAACATTCTTGGAAAGGGCCTGCTCATGCTTCATTCGGCAGCAACCTTTTCGAACCGGGTTCTATTATTGGAAGGATCGGAGCGCCCGGAAAACAGTCTTGGACAAGGACTCCCCAGCCCGGTTTCCAGCGGGAATGCAGCTTATTTCTGCGAATTCCGGTTTTGGGTGGAAGGGCTTACCGAAACACTTCCCGGCTGCTGAGGGGAGACGGACTGGGTGGACGATGCCGCCGGCGCCGCGAGGGAGTGTCTGGGATGTCCGGGGCCGCCGGGGTTCTTTCCGGGGGGCGGTCCGGGAGGCGCGGGTTGGGGGTGGGAAGGGGGGGCCCCTCTCCCATGCCCGCTGTCATGTCCCCTATCCTTGTCATGACCACCATGTCGGCCATTCCGATCCTTGTGCTTTCCCCAGGGCCAGGGCCAATGAGGGGGCGGTGGGGGAGGCGGGTGATGGTGTCCGTCATCGATGATGATCACCTCCGTAGTCACCGGGGGTTGGTAGGAGACGTTCTTGTAGGTTCCTCCCCAGGTGGTCCGGAATTGGAGGTCGTAGAGGGATATCCAGCCGCTGATCGGCACTGGGGAACTTGTTTCCCCCATGTACATCACCCTGGCCAGGCCGTTCTCGATATCCATTACCCAGATGGGCCGGTTTCTCGATGCCCGGAAACTCCCGATCTTGATGTAGGGGACGGTGATGAGGAACTCCCTGGTCGCGTCTGCGAGTTCGTTTTCCATCGCGCCGATCTTGGAAAGGATCTGTGGATCGTTCTGGCCCTCGAGAAGGGTTTGGATCATCCCGTCGATCTCTTCGAGCATGAACCGGTATTTCTCGCGCCGGGCACCGGCTTCTCCCTTTCGGGAACTGTGAAAGCTCTGATAGACGGCTTCCCGGAGCTTGTCCAGGATATCGTTCTTCTTCATGTAAAGGGAATGGAACTTCCTTTCAACCGGAGAAAACCGGGGAAGACCAGCTTCCTGCCTGTAGAGATCCCGGTCGATCCGGGTGCGGTACTCGTTGATCCGCGTCGAGGGGATCGGAGAATCCGCTCCGGTAAGGATCGTCTCCCATTGGTCGATAGCCTGGTACCCGTCGAGAAATGACCGGGGAACCTCGAGGATCGGAACCGGAACCGGAACCGGAGTCGGGGCGGGAGCCGGTTGTTGGACCACTACAGGTGCAGGCGAGGTCGTCACAGGTGCGGGAGCCGGGGTGGAAACACCGGAAGCTGCCCGGGCCTTCCCGCAGACCGGGCAGAAGTTCGCGTCATCCGCCATGGGCTTTCCGCAATACTGGCAGAAAAGCGCGAAGACGGGAGAGGCAGCCAACAGCAGGACGGCCAACCACAGGTAGATCTTCATCGAACGCTCCCTCAAAGGCAAAATTCGGTTCCGGGGCGGATGATAACACAATTCCCCGCGGTCGTGAAGCCGGCTCCCGGGGAACATCTTCCCCTTCGTTGTTCAGGAAGACCGGGGAGCTTCTGGAGAAGGGTTTTCGCGGGTAAGGATCGCGGTGGTGACGTCGTCCTGCCAGGGAATGGTGCCTGTGAAGGCCTTCAGACGGTATCGCATGTTCCTGATCACTGCCTGGGGATCGGGGTCCCAGCACAAGGCAATCAATTCGGTCAGTCTCGGATATCCCAGTTGCCGGGCATCGGTTCCGCCCACCGCCTCGGGGAATCCGTCGGAAAAGAATATGAGATGGGACCCCGGGGACAACGAACTGCTCTGCGATGCAATCCTGATCTTCGGGCTGATTCCCAGCGGCATGCTTGCAAGCTCGCCCTGCATCTGGAGAGAACCGGGGCCGGGGAACAGGTAGGGGAAACACTGGCCCGCGTTCGCGATCTTGACATCCCCGTTGGGGAGCGCCAACCCCGCTATCGCGGTCATCATCATCTTCGAACGCCGGACGGGGGCAAGCAGGAGCTGGTTCATCCTCTTGAGAAGCTCGTCGGGGGGAATGGCTCCCTTCCTGGTCAGGCTCGAGAAAACGGCTTTTGCCATCGCAACCACCAGGGCCGCGGATACCCCGTGTCCCGAGACGTCTCCGAAAACGAACGACAACTCACCGCCCGGACAAACGCGGAAATCGTAGTAATCGCCTCCGACCTGGCTGGTCATCTGCGTGAAGCCGAAAAGGGTCCAGGGTTTGGCGACCGCGGGAGCGGCGGGGAGAAGTTTCTGTTGCACCACCCGCGCAATTTCAAGCTCGGCCATCCCCTCAAGGGTCCTGTTGAAGGCCTCCCCGACCTTCTCGAACTCATCCCCGGTCCCGATTGCGGTCCGGTATTCCATCTCCTTCCTCTCCATCGCATCGACGCCATTCATGAGCTCCCCCAGAGGGATTGCCACTCCCCCCCAAAGCCTGAGACAAAGGGCGAGGAAAACCAGGGTCATCGCCAACGCGAGAAGAAGGAACCGCCTCCGGAGATCCGCAAGCTTTCCCGCCAGTACTTTGATTGGCCGGACCGCGAACAGGTAGTAACCGATGATATGCCGGCAGGAAAGTCCTGCGAGCAGAAGCTCCCTGCCTCCGATCCTTGCTGCTTGTGAGAAAAGGGGCCGGGATGGGGAAAACCGTGGAATGAAACGGCGGAAAGCCCGGTGAATGAATGGACTCGGGAAACTCCGGGAGTTTCGGAAAAAGGAGAACGCAAAGAAACGTATCCCGTCGGAATCTCTGGAGATTCCGTTGGAGGGGCGGGGTCCGGAAAGGAGGCGACCTCCTGTCGCTTTCGGCCCACTACCCGCATCGTGCGGGTCGGGTCCCCGAAACACATGACTGCTGGAGCCGCAGGGGAGGGGACCTGGACCTTCAGCCCGTGTCCTCCTTCCGACCTCCTTCCTGAAGAAATCCCCGAGGTATTCCGCTGAAAGCGTCGTGATCTGGTGGATGATGCTGAAGGCCATGAGAGCTTTCCCGGTCCTGTCGCAGACCACCCCGGGGAAGATGTAGAGGCTCAGCTCCGGGTTTCCTATGAAGGTGAAGTTCCGGAGGTTCTGAAGGGCGAGATGGATGTTCGTCCACTCCTCGGCCTCGAGGAGGGTTCCCATCACGAGTGATGAGTTACCCTCATCCCCGGTCGGATCCTGTGACCGGAGGGAGTTGTACAGGCTGATCATCCCCTTGGAAAAGTCCGAGAGGAAGGTGATGTAGACGGGCATGTATCCCTTGAACCCTATGATTTCATCGCTTGTTCTGGGGACCGAATCGCTGTAGAGAAGAAGCTTCAATGTGTGGAGGTCGATGATTCCCTGCCGTTCGTAAAGGCTTCTGATCCGGCGCATCCGTAGCCGCGAAGGCATTAGAAGCAGCCTGCGCTGCTCTGTGAAAACGTCCGAGTAGTCCCTGCGGAATCTCCCCTCCTTGTCGATCAGGAAGATGGTGTCGAACTTCCCCGCAAGCTCCCAACGTTTGCTCTCCTCGATCGGGTGCGAGAAAGCCGAGTCGGGCCGGAACTCCATCAGGGTGAAATTCTCCCGGGTGCTGGCGGGAAAGACCCTGGGCTCCGGTTCACGGGAAAAAGCCCCGTCCAGCCTCCTGTTCCACAGGCCATATCGTCTTTCCTTGATCCTCAGGATCATCGGGAACCTCCGGTCGATCCCGGTAAGGCTGTCCTCGAGCTCCTTAAGCGATTCGGAGAGGATTGCCGAAGTCCGGCTCCGCTCGAACTGCGTCCAGAAAAGGAATGAGATTCCCAATGGGATCGCTCCGGCGATGCAGACGAGCGTTCCGAGAAGCGTCCAGAGTGCCAGGGTGCGTGGGACCCCATGGCTCGCCACAAGCCACGAGAGGAAAAGGACCGGGACAACCAGCCCGGCCGCGAGGGGAAGGAAAGGAGGCGGGGTCCGGGGAACATGTCCCACTAGAGTGATCTGGGAAAGGCACGGGACGAATACGAGCCAGCCGTCTTTATCTGGGACAACATCCTCCGGGCTCCTGGAGTAGCTCCGTTCGTTGGACCGGATTTCGGGGAGGACCGCCCCTTTCCAAAGTCTGCTGCGTTCGGGATAGACGGCATCGAGGAATCCAACCTGCAGACCCCTGGCTTGAAGCGTTCCAAGGAGGGCTCCGACCAGAAAGTCCTCCTCGAAATGGCTCCTGTCGATCTTGAGAAGTGCCCCGCCCCCGGGGTTCCTTCCGGATGGGGGATCGAAATGCCAGATCGCATACATCCTCCGGTCCACGAAGGTCAGACTGTGGACCTGATCAGGTCGTGCGATCAGCTCCTTCCAGCTGAAGCCGCCGAAAACCATTCCGACGGTTTCCTCATCCTCCGGAGAAACCTCGTAGACGCCCTTCCAGGAACCACGGATCCAGGAAAAGGCCAGTTCCATGGCTCTTGTTGCAATTCCCGGCCCATCCTTGACCCGGCCCGCTCCATCGAAAACCCATAGCTCCAGCAACCCTGGAGGGAAGGAGGCGATCAAAGAAGAGCCCCACTCGGTCACTGCTCCGGCAGGGCAGGGAGTTGCGCGGTGGGGACCGATCCGTGCCCGGATGTCCTCGAAAACCTTTCTGAAGAGGACTTCCGGCCTGGAAAGGGCTGCGTTGCGCTTCAAGAGCCTGCGCATGCGCCCGATCCCGGCCTGATCGGCTCGGTTCGCTTCGAACCGACCGGAGGTCCAGACGATCGGGAAAAGGAGGACCAGCCCGAGGAGGAGACCAGCCATTCCCGGCCCTTTCATCGGCTCGTCTCCTTCCCGGGGGATTTTCCAGTCACCGAGAATACCACCACGGTCTGGTCGTCATCGGGGATTCTTTTCCGACACCATTCGGAAACCCGGTCAAGAAGGTAACCTGGCGAGCCAGAGGGGGAAATGGAAGCCGCCTCGAGGGTGAAAGCCTGGAGTCGCTCATATCCGAGCTGTTGGCCGTCCGGATTCTGGCCTTCGACCAACCCGTCCGAATAGAGGAAAAGGCGTGCTCCGGGCTGCAAACGGGCCTCCACATTCGTGAATTTTGCCTGCTTCCTCGAGCCGAGCGGATACCCTGGAGCGCCAAGGTTCCGGGATTCCTTGTCCGATTGGACGAGGATTCCGGAAGGGTGGCCTGCCGCCGATGCCTTCAGCATTCGTGTTTGAGGGTCGAAGATTCCCAGCCAGAATGAGATGGGTCTGAACCGGCCTGCCTGTTCGTTAAACCCCTGGTTCATCAAGGTCAGTATCTCGGCGGGGTCGGGAGATTTCTCCGCGTTCATGGCGAGCTCCATCTTTGCGGAGGCGGTGACCAGGGAAGCGGGGACTCCGTGGCCGGCAACGTCCCCGATCGCCATCACGAGCTTTCCGTCGGGAAGGAGGAACCAGTCGTAGAAATCCCCCCCGAGGTTTGTAGCGGTCCGGCATTCCCCGAAAATGCCCCATCCGTCCCCTTCGAGAGGCTTTTCGGGCCAGAGGTGCTCCTGGACCGACCTTGCGATCTGGATGTCCTTCAGTTCCGCGATGATCATGGCCAGGCGGTCGCCTATCCGCTCGAGTTCGGAGATTCCCTGAACCGCGAAGGGAGTCTGGAATTCGCGCTTTTCGATGGCCTCGAGGCCGATCCCCACCTGCTCGAGGGGGCCGAGAAGGCGGGAGGAGGTGAGCGTGGCGATTCCGAACCCGAGAAGGAGGATGAACCCCGCGAAGATGCCGAGACGGATGTTCAGCATCAAAGTTTCCCGGCTGATCGTGACGTATGGTTGGGCGACGAAAAGGACGTAGTCCTCGAGGTTGCCTCCCCGGGCGGCGGTTATGAGATACTCCGTCCCCGCAAGTTTCCCTTTGATGTGGACGGGGAGTTGGCTGGTGATGACCTTGTCCACGACTTCCCGGAGGAGCAGGGAATCCCCGGTCCGGACACTCGGAAAGGATCGCATCCGCGCCATTTTCGTCACCGGAATCGCGGCTATCCGCGGGGTTTCAGGACCGACGGGGGCCGACTTTTCCCTGAACATCCGGCGCAGAAAGCGGTTCTCGAGATACCTCCTGTCGAGGTAGACCTCGATGAGGGCATGGGGCTCACGGTTCGGGTCGTGGATCAATTCCATGAAAACGAAAAGGGGGGTGTCGAAGAACACCTGCTTCTGGAGTTTCCCATTTTTCCGGACGATCCAATAGAAGTTGCCGAGTGTCCGGTCCCCTTGAAGGATCCGGCGATCGTAGGCGGTGAACCGGGAGAAGTCCTTTCCGATGTTGAGTTCGTCCAGGATCAGGTTTGCCATCATTTTCAGGCTGCTTTGCCCGGTCTTCTGGCCGAAGACGGCGGTTCCTTTGGTCGAGACGGCGTGGAAAAGCGGATTGCGCTGGGGGTCGAAGCAGCCAACCGCGGCGATGGCGGGGGACCAGGTCTCGACGATACGGGCGAGATCGGGCATCGCTTTCTCGAGAGTGGAAAAGGGTTTTCCGTCAACCGATCGGGCGAACTCCTCGAAGGGCCGCGTCTGGCGGAGGGCCTCGGTGGAGAATTCCCAATCGAGCTTTTCTATCATCGAAAGGTGTCGCTCTTGGAACTCCTCCATGAGCCTTGTTTCGCGGTTTCCCCGGTCGATTACCGCCGTAGCGAAAAGCGCCGCCACCAGGATTCCCGCTCCGGAGACCAACAACGCGATCAGTTTTCCCCTGAAGCCGAATCTCAGGGACGGAATCCGCGAGATGATGACCATGACCAGGGTTGCCAGGATGCCGAGCCCTGCCGTTACCCAGCGGAGTGCGGGATACCAGGAGTCCGGGGTGGGGGACAGGTCTAGGCAGAACAACCTCTGGCCTCCAAAGGCCGTGTACAGGAGGTTTTCTCTTCCGTTGAAAGAAAGCTCGGTCCGGGTGGTGGGGACCGCGTCGATCGCGGTGGAAAGGGCTTTCGGCCATTTCCCTCCCCTGGGCCTCAGCACGGAAGGAACAGCCGGATCCTGCCAGCCGATCCTGAACGAACCCTTGACAAGCCTGGCGACCTCTGAAACCGAACGATCCATGAGGCGGACCCGGTCGATCCGGTCGAGGTTGACGAATGCAACCATGATCGCGGTCAGGCGGCCTCTCGGAGTCCTTATTCTCCACCATCCCCCGAACGCTTTTTTCCAGATGTTCTGGACCCGGACCAGGACTTCGGGGTTGGCGGCCATGATCCTGAGGGCGGACGGATTTCCCGCGAAGGAGGTAACCATGGTCGGACTGACTGCAACCGAAGGGTCGAGCAACCCCGCGATCACCCGCCTGGAAAGAGTCTTTGGTGGAGTGGGAAGTCCCGGGATCGGGATGGGGTTTCCCTCGGGATCGAAGAGGGAGATCTCCAGCGCTCCCCGTTCCCTCTTCACAAGCCTGTACGCCCGCGCCGCGAGAGCCCTGGATGTGAGAGGAAGTCTCGCAAGCCGGTCGACCAGCCTGGCAAAACGCTGCTCGGGGTTTCCCATGAGTGAGACCCGGTGGAGGATGTCGCCCATGAGGCGCTTTCTGTCCGAGGAACGTTCCGCCCGTGAAGAACCTTCGAGATGTCGGAGAAGCACCCAGGTCAAGACACAGGGGATCAGGAGGAAGATGAGGATCCTGAGGAAGAGTGGGGCAAGAGGTTCAACGCGCTCCACCCGATCCATTGGCTCTTCTCCTGGTTCCTCGCCCGGAATTCCGCAGCAAAGTCAGTGACGATCGTTGCTCAAGTTTCAGCCAGGCAAGTATGACATCCCTTCAACCCCGAATCAAGGAGACGGGGATGTCGGACCTCGGGGAAGGCCGCGATCAGACTCCTGACCTATTCGGCTCCTGTGGAAATTCAGGATCCGCCGGAGGCGGGCTTTTTCAGGATCCTCTTGAGGAGTGCGCCCAGGTTGGTCATATCATAAGGCTTCTGAATGGCCCCCGCGAAACCGTATTCCGAGAAATCGGTCATCATCGGACCCTGGGAATACCCGCTCGAAACCACCGCCTTAACCTGAGGATTGATGGCGAGCAGTTTCATGAGGGAGTCGCGGGCACCCATTCCGCCGGGAACCGTCAGATCGAGTATCACGAGGTCGAAAGGCCGTCCTTTCTGCATGGCCTGTCGGTATTTCTCCACCGCATCCGCCCCGTTGGTGGCCGTTTCAGACTCGTATCCCATGTGCTGGAGGATTTCCTGAGTCACGTCGAGGACGATCGCTTCGTCGTCCATGATCAGTATCTTCTGGGCGGTGGGGGATGCTTTCTGCGCGGACCGCTCGCGGACCTGGACGGTCGCGATGGGAAGAAAAAGATTGAAGACCGCCCCTCCCGGGGGATCCGATTCAGCCGTGATCAGGCCGCCGTGGTTCCTCATTATCGTGTGGGAGATCGAAAGGCTCAATCCGGAGCCGTACCATGGGGTGGAGGAATATGGATCGAAAACCTTGGAAAGGACCTCCCGGGACAACCCAGGGCCGTGGTCCTGGATGGAAATCTTCACGTAATCTCCGGGAGGAAGATTCAGCAAGGATTTCTCATCCACCCGGAATCTCCCGCCGTAAACCTTGATCGAGCCGCCATCGGGCATGGACTTCAGGGCGTTCATGGTGAGTGTGTCCAGGACCTGGATGATCTGCGCTTCGTCGATTTCGATCCGGGGATTCTCTTCTGGGAAACTGAATTCGCAGCTGACGTTCGACCCGCGGAGGGCGAACATTATCACCTGCCGGACCTTTTCGAAGAAAGAAACCGCAGATTTGACGGGAGGTCTCCCCTTCGAGAACGAAAGAAGCTGGTTGGAGAGGTCCCTGGCTTTGGTCAACCCCTTTTCGGCGAGGGAAAGCCGCTCGTGGATCTTCGTTCCGGGTTCGGTCTCGAGTTGGGCAAGGCCGATATAGCCGAAAATTCCGGTGAGGATGTTGTTGAAATCGTGTGCGATTCCGCTTGCGAGGGTGCCGAGTGATTCGAACCTCTTCGCCTTCTGCAGCTCTTCTTCGAACTTTCGGGTTTCGGTGATATCCCTGAAAACCAGGACCGCTCCTGCGACCTTTCCGTCGGAGCTTATGATCGGGGCTCCGCTGTCGGCGATGATCCTCCGGGTTCCATCCCGGCTCACGAGCACCGTATTCTTGGCAAGCCCAAGGATTCGGGCCTCTTCAATGATTCGGTGGGTTGGAGACTCGCAGGGGAAACCGGTCGTCTCGTTCACGATCGTGAATACGTCCTCGACCGCCTTTCCCTGGGCATCCCTGGTCGTCCAACCCGTCAGCTGTTCGGCCACCCGGTTCAGGAGGCGGATCCGGCCATGGCGGTCGCAGGCTATCACTCCGTCCCCGATGCTTTTCAAAGTGATGAGAAGGAGGTCCTTCTCCTCATGGATTCCGGTGGTATCCGGGGGATGCGGGGCGGGTTTGACCAATCCCACGATGATTGGAGGATGGGGCTTCTGGTCGGAATCGAGGAAGCAATCGATCGAGACTGGAACGTGTCCTTTCTCCGGGTGGACGAGGTGGTCGATCATTCCCAACGCCTCACGGCTTTCTGAGAGCTTCTTGCGGATCCGGTCGAATCCGGATTCGAGGGGCATCACCTTTTCGATCCCCCTTCCCTCGAGGGATCGGGAAGGTTCTGAAAAACCCACAAGGCGTGCGAAACCCTCGTTGGCATAAAGTATCTCGCCGTCGGTTTCCCGGCAACAGAACAGACCGTTGTCGGTCAAATGGAGGAATCGTTCGAACAAATTCTTCAAGCGTGAGGTCCTCTCTTCCGGAAAACTGAAAGACCTTTTCGGGCACCGGGATACAGTTTACATCATATTCCCCGCCAATTCCAGTCGCCGGGAAAAAGAGTCCGGGGAGAAAGAAAAAGCCCCGGCCAAAGCCGGGGCCTGGGTGAAGCCGATGGTCACTCCTTGGCGAACTGGACCTGCATGATCTTCCAGGCTTCGCCCTCCTTCGTGATATTGATGCTGATCTTCACGGTCTTCTCCTTCTCGAAAACACCCTTGAAGGTGAGGAGACCCACGGGGGCATCGGCCGGAATCGAGGAGGCTTCCTTTACGAAAGTCCGGGATTCATACTTGCCGAACTGGGCCATGTACATGTCGACATACATGGTTTTGAAAGCCTGCTCGGTGCAGATGCTGGCCATGTTCTTGCCGTAATCGGCGTAGAATGCCTTCCAATCACCGGCGTTGTAGGCCGCAAGAAGCTTGTCGATGAGTGGCTCGACCTGTGCGAGGACCGGATCCTGGTCCGATGCCGCTGCGGGAGCGGGTGTGGCAGGTGGGGCATCCTGCGCCCAGAGGTTGGCGGAGAGAAGAACGCACGTCGCGAACAGAGCCAGGGCAAAAAAGTTCCGGATCGGATTTCTCACTGGATTCCTCCTGATATTTTCTGAAAATCGGGGTACGAGGCGAGCTCTCCCCTGGCTTCCTATAGCAGGGAGCCCAACGGAAAGTCAAATCGTTTCTATGGAGGGGCGGGCGGTTGACGATGTCTGAGGGGCGTGATATACCACAGGATCATGAGGAAGGCAGAGTTTTTCCGTGTTTCCGAGGGGGTGGGGGAATGCCTGTTGTGTCCCAACCGTTGCCGGATCGCCGAAGGAAAAACCGGCAGGTGTCTGGTTCGCGCAATGCGCGGAGGTACGATGTCACTTCCGGGCTACGGCGTGGTCGTTGCCGCCCACCTCGATCCGATCGAGAAAAAGCCGCTCTACCATTTCCGCCCCGGGAAAGCGATCTTCTCGGTCGGGTCGTTCGGCTGCAACCTTTCCTGTGCATTCTGCCAGAACCATGATATTTCCCAGCAGGTGGTGCGGGGAAAGTCGGTCAGCCCCGAAGAGCTGGCCGACCTGGCGACGGAGATCCCCGGGAACATCGGAGTCGCCTTCACCTACAACGAACCCGGGATCTGGTATGAATACGTTCTCGACAGCGCGCCCTTTCTGAAAGCGAAGGGGCAGGCCATCGTTCTCGTAACCAACGGATACCTGGAAGAAGAGCCATTCAGGGAACTGTGCCGGAATTCCGATGCAATGAACATCGATCTGAAAGGCTTTACCGACGATTTCTACCGGAAAAACTGCGGTGGAAGCATTGAGCCCGTGAAGCGGAACATCCGGATCGCGAAGGAGATGGGTGTGCACGTCGAGTTGACCAACCTGGTGGTGACCGGCCTCAACGACAGGATCTCCGAGTTCGAAGCGCTCGTAGACTGGGTGGCGGGGGTTTCTCCGATGATGCCCCTCCACATTTCCAGATATTTTCCCCAGTACCGGACGAATTCCCCCGCGACCGATCCCGATCTCCTCCTCGAGTTTTACGGAGTCGCAGCCCGGAAGCTCCGTTTCGTTTTCCTGGGAAATCTCGGGGGTGCCGAAGGACGCGATACATTGTGCCCGGAGTGCGGGACGGTCCTGATACGCCGAAAGGGGTATTCCACCGAGACCAGGTTTTCCGGGGGCTCCTGCGCTTGCGGAAGATCCCTTCAGACATTCGGGATAAAAGAGTAGAAATGGAGACTGTAGCAAAGTTTCTGGCGAGGAATGCCAAAGAGTCGCAGAGAACACAGAGGAAGCCCGGGGGTATTCTAAAAAGTGAAAAGCCCCTGTCCGATTCTTCGACAACCTCTGTGTTTCTGTGTCTCCCTGGCAATCCTATCAGCAAAGGTGCAATAGTGTCTGGAAATGGAAAATAATCCCAGGGCTCCCGGGCAGGGGGAATCCCCTCCCACCGTTGGTTCCAAACGTGACTTCGATTGGGGGCCCGAGTCGGGGTCCGACTTCGAGGGGATCAAGGAGTGGGCGGTCTACGCTTTGTTGATCGCGCTTTTGATTGCCGGCGTCTGGTTCATCTTCGACTCGGTCCCACCTTCCGAAGGCAGGAAAAGCGCGGCTCCCGCCGAAACGAACACCCTTCCCGAGCCGCCTGCGCCGGAGGAACGGAACGACCTGGCCTCCCCGGCGGCCGTAGCCCCGAACACTCCGGAACCGGCTCCTCCCCTTCCTGCATTCAAGGTCCAGCTCGGGGCTTTTTCGGACCAGGAGTCGGCGGCGGCCACCCTCGAGGAGTTGAAAGACAAGGGTTTCGCCGCTGTCCTGTCGCCTCCGGACGAACAGTATGAAATGTACCGCATCCATCTTGGTCCCTTCGGCAGCGAAGCTGAAGCGGAAAAGACCGCCCGAAAATTGAACGAGATGGATTTTCCCTGTTTCGTGTTAGAATCCCAGTGACTCCATACCGGGAGAGAAACCTGTGAGCGAATCGAGCATCCGCAAGGAAACCGTCAGTTCGTTGTTGTTCTTGTCCCCCTTCGTAATCCTTTTCGGGATCTTCCTCTTCTTCCCAATCCTCTACTCGTTCTTCCTCAGCTTCTACGGATCCCCGAGGGATTTCAGCCTGTCCAACCTCGAGTGGGTGGGCTTGTCGAACTACATCCAGATCCTGGGGATCCATCAGACCCCGACCGGATGGAAGTTCAACGATCCGTCCTTCTGGTGGTCCCTTGCAGTTACCGTGTTTTACGGGGGCTTGAGCATTCCTCTCGGAATCGGCGCGGCGCTGGGTCTCGCGTTGTTGCTCAACAACAAGCTGAGCGGGAAGAACTTCTTCCGCAGCGCTTTCTTCCTGCCCAATGTTCTCGACATGCTCGTGGTCGGAGTGATCTGGTTCATGATCTACACGCCGAAATACGGTGCCCTCGCCCAGATTTCCTCGATTTTCCTGGGGAAGGAGAACTTCTTCTACACTACCGGTCTTCTCGGAAGCCCCTGGACGGCGCTTCCTGCAGTCGTCATCGCAATGGTACTCAAGGGTGCCGGATTCGGGATGATCCTCTTTCTAGCGGCCCTCCAGAACATTCCCGAGTGCATCTACGAAGCGGCCGATATCGACGGGGCGAGCAAGTGGGAGCAGTTCAAGAAGATCACGCTTCCTCTTCTGAAGCCGATCCTGGTGTTCATGGTCATCACCGGTGTGATCGGCTCGCTCAACGCCTTCACCGAGATCTACGCCATGACTTCGGGAGGGCCCCAGGTCGTGATCGGGGACGAAACCCTGGGAAGCACGACGGTTTCCGGATATTACCTGTACAAGCAGTTCGAGGCCGGGAAATACGGATATGCCGCCGCCATTTCATACGTCCTTCTGATTCTGACGTTGATCATCACTTTCCTGCAGCGGAAGTTCTTCGCTGGTGACGGTAACTAGGAGGAGATGGAGATGAACAACCAGGCACCTCTCAGGATCGCACTTTTCACTCTCCTTCTTGCAGGACTGATCGGTCTTTCCATGGGCATCTCCGGCCAGATTTTCAAGTTCGGCGCGATGCTGGCTGTCGGTTTCTCCAATCAACCGGTGAAGAACCCATTGTTTCCCGGCAAGGAGGTTTCGGGCCAGTTCGAGGCGATCGTTGGCCGGACGATGGCAGCATGCAAACTTGGGGATGTCGCGGAGTTGGGGCCGGTGCTGGCTCCGGATGCCGCTTTTCATGGTGTCTCCCTCGGAGGGGCGTTCGACTCCACCGTCCAGGATTTCCGGACGAAGTTCAGCGATCCAGCGAGCGCCGCTTTCGGAGGCCTGATCAACAGCACGATCGACCAGGAGGCGACCGCGGTCGACGAAACGAAGGGAACAGCCGTTTTCGCCTTCCGATCGGTCTTCGAGAAGGACAAGCAGGCCCGGTCCGAGTTCACCTTCTCCAAGGACGCGGGGGTGTGGAAACTCAAGAGCGCCCTCGTCGCGCACTACGTCACTCCTCTCGAGAAGCTGGAATCGGGAATTATGACCGCCAGTTTTCTCCTTACCCTGGTGCTGGTGCTTCTTGCCCTGAAGCGATGGATGAAGACCCCGGTGGAGCTTCGTGGGGAATTCCTCAAGAACCTTTTCCTGTATGAGGCACTGACGGTCGGTGTCGCGATAGTCATGTTCCCCTTCTTCTGGATGGCCTGCACATCGTTCAAAGCCTCCGGGACAGAGCTGATCTTCAACGAGAAGAATCCCTTCGACATCGTTCCCAACGAGCCCACGATCGGGAACTTCCGGCGGGTCCTGAAGATGGACGTCGAGGCCCTTCCCGGAGCCAAGATCGACCCCCTCGAGCAGAAGAACGGGTTCGGAACCTACTTCCTCAACAGCCTTCTGGTCGCATCGACCGCGGCTTTTCTCGTCACCCTTCTGTCGGCTATGGCGGCCTACGTTTTTTCGAAGAAGGAGCTTCCCTACAAGAACGGGTTGTTCGGCTTCCTTCTGGGAACGATGATGATTCCGGGCCTGATGTACATGACCCCGCAGTTCTTCATGATCTGCAAAATGGGACTGTGCGGGACCAAGCTGGCAATGTTCCTGCCGCACCTGGCCTCGGTTTTCGGCGTGTTCATGCTCAAACAGTTCATGGACACGATCCCCAGTTCGCTACTCGAAGCGGCACGGATCGACGGCGCATCCGAGTGGCAGGTCTTCCATGTCGTCATCATCCCACTGGCAATGCCGATCATCCTGACCCTGTTCCTGCTCACCTTCCTGTTCCACTGGTCCAACTTCCTCTGGCAGCTGATCGTCACCGATTTCGCCAACCCCCTCAGCATAACGCTTCCCGTCGGCCTGGCGCTTTTCCGCGGGCAGTACACCTCCGAACTGGGCCAGATCATGTCGGCCTCCTGCTTTTCGATCGTTCCGATCGCGGTCCTGTTCCTGATCGCGCAGAAATACTTCATCGAAGGCATGACCCAGGGCGCGGTCAAGGAGTAGGAGTGTAGATATGAAAAGAAATCCGTTGTTCGTCGGTTTCGGAGTATTCTACGTTCTCCTTCTCCTCATGACCTGGAACCAGGACGTGTCGCGGACTCCCGACGGCCGGACCGTCCTCCAGTTCTGGCACACCTACCAGGATGCCGAGGCGGTCTGCCTCGATGAGATCATCCGTGACTGGGAAAAGCTTCCGGGAAATGAATCCTGGACGATCAGGCCTATCCGGCTTCCATTCGACGGTCACAAGCCGAAGATCCGCACTGCGCTCACGGTCGGGTTGGGGCCAGACATGGCTCGCGTCGACTGGTCCTTCGTGGCGGAGTTGGCGCGGAAGAATGCGACCATCGACCTTGCCGAATTCGGGTTCGACAAGATCAAGGATCAGTATGTTCCGGGGCCTCTCCAGACGAATTTCATCGACGGAAAGTACCAGGGGATTCCCGAACAGACCAACTGCGTGATCCTTTTCTACAACAAGGGAATGTTCCGGGAGGCGGGGCTCGACCCGGAGAAGCCGCCCAAAACCTGGGACGAATTCATCGAGATGGGTAAGAAACTCACCAACAACGAGAAGGGGACTTTCGCCTTCGGGATGGACAACACCGTCTGGTGGACGCTTCCCTTCCTGAACAGTTTCGGAGCCAGCATGATCTCGGCCGACGGCAAGAAGTGCCTTCTCGATTCAGAACAGGCCGTGAAGGCGATGGAACTCAAGGCTTCCCTTTTCGCGGTACATCACATCGAAGCGGGTGCCTGGCGCGCGGGCGGAACCACTCCCGAGCAGGGTTTCCAGAACCAGAAATACGCCATGATCTTCACCGGGCCCTGGAACCTCCCCAAGTTCACCGGCTCGAAGATGGAGTTCGGGGTCGGATTGGTTCCGTCGGGGCCCGACGGGTCACGTTCGAACGTCGGCGGCAACAACGCGGTGGTGTTCCGGTCCAGCAAACACCCCAAACCGTGTTACGACTTCTTGACCTACTTCACTTCCGCCGAGGTGCAGGCCAAATGGTGCATGAAGCTGAACCAGATTCCCGTCAACCTGAAAGCCTATGACCTGGTCAAATTCGAGGACAAGAACCTGAACGTCTTCCTCGAGCAGATGAAGACTTCCGTTGGGAATCCCATCGTCACGAGCTTCGAGTCGCTCGAGAATATCGTCAATCCCGAGATGGAAGCCGTGATGACCGGGCAGAAGACTGCGGCCGACGCGATGAAGAACGCCGCCCGAAAGGTCGAGGAGAAAGTCCTGAGCCTCTGACCGGGGGCTTTTCCCGAAGGAAGGTGCCGGCAAAGTGATTCTGGGAGTCGGGATCGATGTCGTCGAGATCGATCGATTCGAGAAGGTCCTTGCACGCCACGGTTCCCATTTCCTCGAGAAGGTCTTCACTTCCGAGGAAATCGAGGAAGGAAAACGGCTGGGAAGGAACACATGGGGTTGGGCCGCCCGGTTCGCGGCGAAGGAAGCGGTTTTCAAGGCTTTGTCCTTTCCCGGGGCCATGGTCTGGCTGGATATCCGGGTCTTCAACCGGGAAAACCCCTTCCCCGGCGTCGATATCGGGGAGCACTACCTTCCCCATACCGCTCCGCATCTGCCTTGGATTTTTCACCTTTCGATCACCCATTCCCGAGGTGTGGCCGCCGCGGTGGCCGTCTGGGAAAAGACCGGCTGACCCCCCCGCCCTCTCATGCTGCTCCCGCAGACTTGGCCCCCCCGGCGAGTGTTGCGGCCTCCCTCTCCGCCTTCCTTGTAGGCCGGGTGCCCCCACCCCGCGAGGAAATGCCGGTCGGAGATGTTGCATCGGGGGCGGATTTGTGCTACCTTTGAACCCGTGCGCCCATAGCTCAGCTGGATAGAGCGACAGCCTCCGGAGCTGTAGGCCAGAGGTTCGAATCCTCTTGGGCGCGCCGCATCAAAGGACACGGGGTTTCTTTGGAACCGCCCCGTGTCCTTTTTTGCGTTGAAGCCTGACGAAAAAAAGGTGCTGGCTCCCAAAAACCGTTGGGCGTAAGGCTTCAGCCGCCAAGGGCCAGCGGAAAACGAAATGACCCGAGTGAAAAAGAGGCGCTGGGGCCGAAGGAGAAGCGGGTCAGTTGCGCTTCAGGAAGGGGTAGAAGCCGAGGAAGCGGAACAGCTTTGCCCGGGATTCGAGGGTCTGGAGCAGGGAGGCCAGTTTCTTCGGGTCGGCCGGGACCTCGAAGTCGGCGAGGAATATCTCGCCCCAGGGCTTCTGGAGGAACGGGACCAGCTGGATCCCGACCAGGTTGAGCTTCATTTCCGAGAGGGGTTCGAGGAAGGCTTTCAATGCCCCGGGTTGGGCGGGAAGCGAGAAGAGGGCACTTCCCTTCATTCCCTGCAAGAGCTCCTGGTTTCCGGTGGGGGAGACGGCCAGACACCGGGCGGGACTGACTATATCCGGTCTCAGATCGTCGGAGAGGGTGCGAATGTCATGGATCTTGGCTATTCTCTGCGGAACCAGGCCGGCGAAGGGCTGGTTTTCGACGAGGTTTTCCATGGTTTCGTCTACGGTGCGGCAGATGTTGATCTTGAGCGGGAAGGAAAGGGAGGTAACCCAGGACTTCATAAGGCTCAGGATCTCCCGCGTGACAAAAAGATCGGTCATTTCGGAGATATCTCCTTCGTGGCGGCTCACGAAGGAAAAAGTCGGAACGTATTGTACTTCCGAGAGGATCTTGAGCTTATCGCTCAGAAAGGCCTCGACCAGGTAACCGAAATCCCCCGACGAAGACAGGAGAGGGACGAAACCCACTTCCACGTCGTTCTTCTGCAGGCATTCGAGGAGGTCCCTGACGTCTTCCATGGCAGAGTAACTGCTCTGGGAGCCGAACTGGAAAACTGCGGCATCATGCACCCACCCTGACTTCTCTCCGAGGACCGCCACCCTCCCGGTTTTTACGAGGTTCCGACAGGCGGAGATGATTTCCGAAAAAACCGCGGTCAGGGCCTTTGGAGGAAAGGGGCTCTTCCCGTCCTTTTGAAGGGCCTTGTAGACGGATTCCTCGCGTTCGGGAGAGAATCCGCCCTTGTCGCCTCCCGCCTTCTTCAGCGTGTTGATGGTTCTGGCATGCTCGGCCCGTCTGGACAGGAGCTCAACGATCTCCTTGTCGATCAGGTCGATCTGTTCGCGATTTTCCTTGATTCCACTGTCGTTGTCGGTCATTGGTCAGTCTCCTTGGAAAGAGCCTTTTTCTCGGGGTTCGAAGGGCAGGAGAGGTCGTTCTCCCGGCAGAAGGGCCTTTCATACCTGCAGGGAGGGCCGGCGGTCCGGAAAACCCGGGGAGCGGCCTCCCGGCAGATCTTCAGCATTCCCTCAGCGAGCGCCCTGATCTCCCATTGGGCTTTCAGGCAGCAGCGTTGCTCGAAAAAGTTGAACAAGCTTCGGGCATTGAGGGTGAACACCAGTTTCGTCTCGACGGAGTTCGGGAATACGTAGCGGGCGTCCTCGGGCGGGACACCCATTCCCATCATCTCGCGGTATGCCTGGAGCGAATGCCCCATGGCCGAATCGAAGATCCGTTTTGCCTCGGGATCTCTGGCGATTTTCGGGGGAGTGATGTAAGGGAGCCCATCCAGCTTGACGTAATCGACGTATCGCTGGCTCTCCTGCGAATAGGAGGCGATGCGGTGCCGGACAAGCTGGTGGGAGAGTGCCCGCGACACCCCGTCGGCGGTGAACGTGAAGCTCACGTGTTCGAACGGGGAGAGGTGATTCCGCTGGCGGAGGAGAGCGAGAAGGCGTTCCACATCTCCGTCCGAGAGCTTCTCCTCGATTCCAGATGCCGGAAGCGATGAATAGCATCTCCGGGCCGCCAGGGCCACGACCCGGTCGGGGTCGGGAGTCGATTTCAGCAGGAAAACGTTCATACGGGAAAAACAGAAATATCCCCCGACGGGAACACCGCGGGGGATCTCCGGTGGCGGGGGTTTTCCCTGGAAATACTAGTTCTCCGTGGGAGTGACGGTCTTTTCGGCAGCGGGGGCCTCTTCGGCCTTCTCAGCCTTTTCGACCTTTTCGGATTTCCTGGCCACGCGGGGCTTTTTTGCCGCTTTCTCGGCTGCGACCTTCTTCTGGGTCTCGATCTTGGCCTGGAAGCGTTCGACGCGTCCCGCGGTGTCTACGAACCGTTGCGTCCCCGTGAAGAAGGGGTGGCATGCGGAGCAGACTTCGACCTTGAGTTCCTTGGACGTGGAGCGTCCCTCGAAAGCGTTACCGCAGGCGCAGGTGATGTTCACTTTGTGGAAATCGGGGTGGATCTTGGGTTTCATTGTAGTTCTCCCTGTAAGTTCGGATTACTGGAAATGTTTCTTGGCATCCTCGAGAGTGTCGTAGGTCTGGATGATATGTTGCAGCTGGATGAGCTTGAAAATCCCGTAGATGTAGGCATTCAGGTTGATCAGGATGAGGTCTCCACCGGCATCGCGGAGCTTCTTGAGGGTTCCGATGAAGAAGCCGAGGCCGGAGGAATCGATGTAGTTCATCCGCTCGAGATCCAGGACGATCTTGACCTTCTTTTCCTGGATCAGGCCGTTGATCTTCTCCTTGGCAAGAGGAAGGGTCCACATGTCGAGATCTCCGACGAAGGAAAGAACGATATAACCCTTGTCGGAATCCTTCATCTCGAAAGTCAGCTTGTCTTTTCCGCCACCGTTTTTCTTTTCAGCCATTGATCAGTCCTCCAATTTTCAAACTTGGTTGGGGTTATTTACCGTGCCGTGGTTTCCCCTTGACCACGTTGACGGCCTTCAGCACCGCCATCATTATGTCAGCCTTCCACTGGCTGGAGTCGAGGTCCACATTTGTGACTATATCTCCGAACTCTGTTACAACGTACTTTGGTGGGAGCGAATTCAGGGAGAGGGCGAGGACATCCATCCGGCAACGTTCGCAAGGGCAAAGGGCGGAGTCGTTCTCGAAGGTCTGTTCGACATACGCCTTAACAAACTGCTCCATCTTGTTGATCATCCGGAAAACTGCCATAAATGCCTCTCTTCACGTCATTCCCCGTGGAGTTTCGTCCGAAGGGTCTTCGGATCGATGTTCAGAATCCGCGCGGCCTGGAGCTTGTTGCCGCCCGTAAACTCGAGGATCTTCTTAACGTATAGATGCTCCATCTCCTCGAGGGTGAGAATCTGGTCTTCACCCAGCTTGAGCCCGAGCGAAGGGGCGGGTTGCCGGATCTTTTCGGGGAAATCCTCGGGCTGTACGACATCCTTCTGGGAAAGCACGACGGCCCGCTCCACGACGTTTCTCAACTCCCTGACGTTGCCGGGCCACTGGTACTCGGACAGGACCTTCATGCCCTCCGGGCTGATCGACATGCTGGGTTTCCCATACTTTTTCACGAAGCTTTGCAGGAAGGAATCGACCAGGGCCGAGAGGTCCTCCATCCTTTCACGGAGCGGCGGGATCTTGATCTCGACGACGTTCAACCGGTAGTAAAGATCTTCCCGGAACCGGTTCTTGCGGATCTCCTCCGCCAGGTCTTTGTTGGTGGCAACGATGAACCGGACATCGACCTTGATGGTTTCCTTTCCGCCGATCCGCTCGAACTCCTGTTCCTGAAGAACCCGAAGGAGTTTTGTCTGGGTTACGAGCGACATGTCGGCGACCTCGTCGAGGAACAGGACGCCATGATTGGCTCTTTCGAAGCAGCCTTCCTGGCGGCTGACCGCCCCGGTGAAGGCGCCGCGCTCGTGTCCGAACATTTGACTTTCAAGGAGCTCGGAGGGGATCGCCGCGCAGTTCAGCTTGATGAACGACTTTCCCCGCCGGGGGCTGGACTCGAAAATGGTCTGGGCGACCATCTCCTTGCCCGTCCCGCTTTCTCCGGTGACCAGAACGGTGACATCACCCTGGGATACCTTGGCAATCAGGTTGAGGACTTCAAGAATTCCCGCACTTTTTCCGATGAGTTTCGATTGCATCCATCACCCAGGTTTTTGTACGACTCTGTCCACCGAAGACCAAGATTAGCCGGCGATAGGATTTGAACCTACGACCTACTGATTACGAATCAGTTGCTCTACCACTGAGCTACGCCGGCGAAAACCGCAACAAATCGCTGAAATCCTATCATAGAGAACTCCCCCTGTCAAGGAAAAAATGGGGCGGGAAGAGGCGGCAATCCAGGTTTCTGGCCGTGCCCGAACCTTCCCTTGTGTACCCTTCCCCCCATCCCGCAAATGGTGGGGAAACCCGCTCTTCGGAAAATGGACAACTCGCGCTGGGAGCTTTATAATGGTCTCATGGTAAGGGAATCCCTCCCCTGGAAAAGGGGATCGCTGGCCCTGATTCTCATCGGCCTGATCTCGGTGATGGTCCTTTTCGCGTTCGCCATCTCGAGGCGGCTAAGCGGCCATTCCCAGTTGTTGACGATCGGGGATCACACCCAGATCGCCCGGTATTTCCTGGAATCCTATGTCAACGATGTCGTCAGGAAGATCAACCTCAAGACGAAAGAAGCCTACAATCCGTCCCCATCGACTACCGCGGGGAAGGTCGATCCGATCGTCGAAACCTTTCTCAAAGCCGGTTCCACCCCCATGGACCCGGCCAAAGGCATCGCGGTTCCCATCAACTACGAGGCGAAGGGCCTTCTGTCGCAGCTTGCCGAAGACCTGAGGATAGACCTGAAGGATCCCAAGGCCCGCCCGGTTGTGAAGCTCGTCGGAATCTCCCCCCTCGGTTATCCCGACATCATCGATGTACCCGCTTCGCTGAAAAACCTGGAAAAACGCGGATTCCTTTCGGTCACCTGCAGCATCACCTTCAACAAACGACCTTACACGATGTCCGTCCAATACCCCTTTTCCGTGGTGATGAGGCTGACCCCGATCCTGCGGGAGTTCGTCCTTTTCTGCGACCAGATCCACCTCGAGCAGCAGCATTTCTGCGGTGCCCAGGACAAGCTCAACATCGTTTTCACCAAGGAGAGCATCCACCCCAAGGATGTTCCCGGGAACGTGACCGAGTTCAAGGGGAACCAGCCCTGGATCCTGATGCCCTCGATCAATGAGGAGCCTTCGAACAAGGACCGCCAGGGAAGGGTTTTCCTCGGCAGCGAAGAAAAGCCGATCTACCTCAACGTCGCGGGGGAGAAGAGTTACCGGGAAGGAAAGATGAGCGAGGTCTGGCAGATCTGGCCCGAATGGTTCAAGGTGAATACCACCAATGAGCCTCTCCAGAACGTTCCCCTGTTCGAAGTCGTCGGCAAGGACGGGCAGAAGAAGCCGATCAGCTTCAGGGGAATGAAGATCCCCCTCAGCAGCTTCGGACACGAGGCCGCGATGGGGGTCCTGGGGTTCTGCAACGAGCTCGTGGATCCGGACGAGGGCTTTTTTGCGGGTTCCGCCTACAAGCTCGCGGACATGCTCGGAGGGGACCCCAACTACAAGGAACTCATCAACGGCGGGGAGAAGTTCCTGACCCTGGCCAGCTCCCTCAAGCTTTTCGGGCCCAACGGGGAGGGAATCGATCCCGACTATGCCGGTCCCCTCAGGGAGGTCTTTGGAAAGGTCTTCGGACGTTTCGTCATCCTGACCTTCTTCAAGCACCCAAGCGGGTTCGAGTTCCTCAAATACGGGGACGAGAGCAACTGGCCCGAATCGAAAACCTGGCTCGACATCGATTCGAGGAGGTTCAAACCGGATGACCCCAACAAGAAATACACGGATTTCATGTCCCGCATCGTTTCCGGCGGTGCCGACTTCGTTCCCCCCGGGCCCGACCATTATTTCTGCCTGAACCCCGAAAGCAAGCAGAGCCATTCCCCCTACTCATTCAAGAACTTCTCACCGAAAGATGGAATGAAGCTCAACAAGTCCTTCGACTACTTCGGGGAAAAATGGTTCCAGATCGATCCGAAGAAACGGATAGACGATACCGGGCTCAAGAGCGTCCAGGCAAGGATCACCCGGTTCTATCCCAACCAGGAGTCGTTCCTCAAGGCTTCCGGGCATGGAAACGGCCGTTTCTGGGTCGACGGCGTGGTCTACGTCAAGGGGAACCTGAGGATCTCGGAAGACATCACGACCAAGGATGTCCGTGGTGGAATAGTGCTGGTGGAGAACGAGATTTCCCTCCCCAATATCACCCGGGGGTTCGATTTCAAGAAGAAGGACGAGGCCCTGATCGACGAGATCACGAAAGCCATCCAGAGCGTGAAGCAGGAACAGTTCCTGACTTTCGTCAGTCTGAATGGGGCCGCGATAAAGCTCACTGGCGACCGGCAGGTCGGGGTCCAGGTCATCTCCCTCCGTCCCAAACTCGGTTCCGCGTTCGACCAGATCTCCTGGACCGGGGACCAGAGGATCATCTTCTGCGGGGGCATCGCGGTCAGTACCCCCCGAATGGAAAACCGGGCACGGGAGTTCGGCCGTGGCGCGGGGGATTCCTTTTTCTTCTATGTGCCGTCGATGGCGGAAGCGCCCCCCTCGACCGTGATCGGCATCTCCCCCTACATGCAGGGATACAAACTGTTTTCGGAGGAGGCGTCCCAGCCGTGATCTCATTGGGAAGGTCAGCCTCCGGTCTCTCGATGCTGGAGCTGCTTGTCGGTTTCGTTATTTTCAGCTTCGCGATGATACCAATCCTCACGTTCAGCCAGAGCTCGACTCGCGGAACCTATTCCGTCGGGAAACACATGATGGCCGGCCAGATATGCGCGAGCATCATGGACCGGCTCCTTGCCCTGCCTTACGAGGAGTCCCTCAAGGAGGCGAAAGGCCTCGAAAGCAAGGATTGGATCGAGGTCATGAACGACCCCCTTCTCGAGAAGATTCTCGACGCGCCCGATCTTCCCGGCAGCAAGGATCAATTCAAGGAAGACCTGAAGAAGTCATTCCGGTTCTTCAAATTCAAGGTGGTGACGACCCCGGGGTCCGATTCCGGCGAGAAAGACCAGCTATTCCGGCTGACGGTACTGGTCAGCTGGCGCGTCGATGAGGGAAGCGAAGGATCCCGCCAGTCGTTGCTGCTCGATTCCATAAAGTACAAGGAAGATTTGTGAGCCGGTTCATCCTCTCTTTCATGGGAAATGCCTGCGTAAGGGGTGGTCGAACAGCCCTCAAGGGGATGTCCGTGGTCGAAATCATGGTAGTAGTAGCTCTTTCCAGCCTGATCCTCCTGGGGGGAACCGTCATGATGAGCCGGACAACACGGTCCTTCAAGAAGGGGACCGACATGCTGAACACCCAGGTCCTTATGGACAACATCGTTGAGCGGTTGAGGACCGACATCAGGTCCCTCAAGGTCGTCAACGTTGAAAAGTGCACGAAGAACGCCTTTGCCTTCACCATGATCCAGGACGGGGAGACCCTCGATGCGGTCTACGAGTATGATCCCGACTCCAAAACCCTTTTCCGGACGGCCGAAAGGCTGATTCCGGGGACGCCACCGAAGAAGGAATCGGTAAAGACCGATTTCCATGGAGCGAAACAGGTGGTTTCCCTGCTTCTGCAACCCTACCCGAAGCCCGAGACCTTCCGGCATCTGAACGTGGCTATGCAGCTTCGGTCTGATGAAAAGGGGGAAGGCAAGGCTTCGACCCTGGCAATCGTCTGCCAGTTTCATTCCGTTTGTCTCGAGCCCAGAATCTCATTCGGGGAGGTCAACAAATAGCATGCGCAGTCCCAGTTTCATTTTCCCAATCGTTCTCGTCTTCGTTTTCACGTGCGTTTTTTCGCTTCAGGCCGGTGATACCGGCAAGGTTCTGAAAGAAGGACGGGCGCTCGAAAAGGACAAGAAGTACGACGCGGCCCTCGATCTCTACGCCCGGTTCCTGAAAGACTCCCCGGCCGAGGAAGTATATCGGGAAGCCGCATCCCTGTTGGGTAAACTTCAGAAATACGATCAGGCCGAGAAGCTTCTGGGTGAAGGAATCGCCAGATTCCCCGCCAAAACTTCCCTGCTCAACCTTCTAGGACTGATCAGATTCCGGAAGGGTGACAAGGCGGCGGCAAAGGAACAGTGGCAGAAAGTTCTGGGCGCAGATCCCGGAAACTCCTTCGCAAAGGAATGGCTGGCCAAGCTCGACAAGGAGAAGCCTGTCGAGGTGACTGGTTCCTCCGAACCGGCGCAGGCCTCGGTCGCGGATTCGTCGGCCGATTCCGGGTCCGAGCTTTCGAAAGACGAGCAGGAGGCATTGGGAAAGAAACTCTATGCCGAGATGTCCACAATAAACAAGTATGAAACCGGGAAGTTCGAGGAGTTGCACCGCCAGGTGATCAAGAAGTGTTCCAAGACGGACTGGGCGCAGGAATCCTGTTGGAGGCTGTCGAACATGTACCTGATGGCCGATGACAACCCGAATTACGAGGGGATCGTCGAACTTCTCGAGCACCTCATCAAGAACTATCCTGACTCGCCGTTGATTCCCGACGCCAAGAACCGCCTTCTGATGGCTTGCCGCAACTCCGGCCGGCACGAGCGGGTCGTTTCGCTCTACCAGGAACTCTTCGCCCTCAATCCCGAACCGGAGGAACAGCAATTCATGGTCTGGTCCCTGGAGTACGCTGACTCGCTCGCGGCCCTGGGCCGGAAGGATGAAGCCAAGAAGTTGTACGAACAGGTGATCGCGAAAGACGCCAACCGTGACAAGCTGGAGGCCAGGGTGGCGCGGGAAAGGCTTGCGGGGCTTTGATTATTTTGGCCCAATCCCCCGAAAAATCGGATATACTTGGGAGAAGTGGCCCTATCGCCGGCCCTTTGGAGAGTTTTTTCGTCGATCTTTCCGGTTTCGGAAACTTTTCCGTCCCGGAAGAGTAATATATTGAGTAGGGAGAAACTGTTTTAAGGAGGGAGCTATGTTTCGGATTCCAAGAAGGTACCGTCCCTGGATTTTGATCTTCGCCCTTTGGATTGCCCTCGAGCCTGTGACCGTAACGATCCTGCGGGCAGAAGAACTTCCTGTACCTCCCAAGGCGAACACCGAGAAGATCGAAGGAATCGAGTCGATCGACGATGTGCTTACCCCGGTCGAATATCTCGACTACATTCTCGGGTTGCGTGGCCGAAGCAAATCCGATGCAGAGGCGAAAGCCTGGGGAGACTTCCTGATCCAGATGTCGGGAATCTACATGATGATGGATTCTGGATCCCAGGACGTATTTTCCTTCTACAGCACCATGAAGGCGGTCTCGGATTCGAAAGACATCCTTCCGAACGTTTCCAAGTATTTCAAACTCGGTCTCAACAAGGCCGCTCTCCTGTTCCTCTTCGCGGGAAGGGCACTCCAGACTTCGCGCGCGGTGAACACCTTCAATGGTTTCTCCCGGATGACCAACATGGCTTCCAAGGGAATCCAGAATTTCCTGGCAAAACCCGGGGTCAAGAAGACCCTTACTTTCATCGAGTTCTGTTCTCCCCCCCCATATTGGGACCCCAAGGGTCTCAGCCTCTGGAAGATCTCGGCCGAAGAGATGAAATCGGCCGCCGGGATGAAATCCTATTATCGGTGGGCCCAGGCGAAATGGGCCGGTACGACGAACAAGGCGGGAAAACTGATCAACCCGAACGACAAGAAGTTCGTCATGTCCGACGTGAAGGGATTCGCCCGGACAGCGGGTATCGGCCTCGCCATCCTCGGTTTCGCTCTCGCCACCTACAAGACGTTGACCGACAGCGATTTCAAGGGCGCCCGTTACGACTCATACAACATGGTCAAGAACTACGTCGAAGTGGGCCTGGCGGCGGCTGGGTTGGTCGCGATGTTCTGCGTTCCGATCGTCGGCCAGATCCTGATGATCATCACCATTGCCTGGATGGTCGTCACCTGGGTTGGAAACCTCATCGGTGAGCACAACAAGAAGTGGAAGGAAGCCTACAAGAACTCCTACTGGTTCCTGTACCAGAATGACCTCGAGTTCAAATCTTTCTACGACAACCGGGCCAACCTGAAGCGTGAGGAAAAAGCCGCGTCCCTCCTCCTCGCGGAACAGGATTTCGGTGAGGTTTTGAAAGGTCAGGATCCCCAGACCAAGGAAGACAAGGAACAATTCGAAAGGGGAAAGGGGATTTTCGAGGCCCTCGAGAAACAGGGCATCACCATGACCTATTACAACAAGTGCGGATTCGACCTCCCCGACTACGATCTCAACCGCATGATGGAACTCTGGAACAAAAAGGCCGATTACATGTCCTGGAAGCCGAACGAAGCCGAAGCCAAAGCCGCCGAGAAGCGCGGAATCCTTGGGCGGATCGGCCATGCCATCAACCCCAAGACCTGGGTAAGCTGGGTCGGCGACAAGATCGATTCCCGCGGTTACAAGAGCGAGATCGAGAAGAACAACATCAAGCGCGTCTATTTCAATCCCGACTTCTACCTGGTCAAGAAATACAAGAACTACCTGATCGGGAAGAACCTGAAGGGTGGGATCTACGACGTCGTGGGAATCCGGATCGAACAATCCCCCTTCAATTATGCCCCCCTCATCGGCATGGATACCGCCTTCTGGACCGAAGACCTGATCGGTGAGGCGTTCAATGCCGACGCGTTCATCATCGGTTCCAAGGAGATGCTGTATTTTACCGAGCAGATCAAGGGGTCCATGAACAGTCTCAAGGATGTCATCAAGGAAGGCGATGAGGCCGTCGAGAAGATCTCCAAGGAACACATGCCCTACACCCAGAACGTTCGCGAAGCCCTATTGGAACTGGGCGAGGCGTTCCAGGATGCTCCCGACGCCGTGAAGGACGGGCTGAACGAAAAGCTCCAGGAGGCCCTCGACTGGAACTGGAACAAGTCGGCCGGCGAGCCCACCCCCAGGAACATCATCATCAGGCACAAAGCCGACCTCGAGCAGCTCCTGGCCTTCATTCCCCCCTCGATTGGGCAGAAAGCCGCCGATCTCGTTCTCGTCGTGGCCACGATCAAGCACAACCTCGATACCTCTCAGCTGATCCAGGCACTCTGGAAAGAGAAGAAAGAGGCCCTCGACAACATCGACACCGAGTTCAAGAGCGAGACCATCAAGAAGTACCTTAAAGAGGGAACCTTCCTCGACGTCAAGGGTTCCACCTTCTTCGACTGGCTCGGAGAGGTCTACCCGGCCTGGGAAGAACTCCGAAAAGCCAACGTCCTGTACAAGGAAGAGGCGGACAAGTTCACCTCGCTCGCCCAGAGAGCCACCACAAACACCCGTGACGGCTTCCTCGGTATCGATTACACGGTGAAACCCGCTCCCGAACTCCTCGAGGAAATCAACAAGGAAATGGATGAACTCAAGCGCCTCGTTCTGGTCTGGAGGGATATCAAGGACGCCGCCGGGATCAGGATGCCCCTCGCCACCGACGAGAAGATGTCGGGAATCTTCAAGGACGGCGGTTACCAGCCGGTTGCTCCTCCGGAAGCCATGAACATCGAGGAAAAGGTCGAGCCTCCTCCTGCCGACGAGCCCTTCGTCAACCCCCTGGTGGCCACCCAGAACTGATTTAGAATTACCGGGGACACACGACCAGTTTTCGAAACTGGTCGTGTGTCCCTGCTTTTCAAGGAGGGAGTATGCTTCGGATTCCGAGAAGATTCCGCCCCTGGGTCCTGCTTTTCGCTCTATGGATCGCCCTTGAGCCGCTCACGGTGACGGTCCTGCGGGCCAAGGAGCTTCCCGGGCCCGAAGTCGACACCGGCAAGGTCGACGGGATATCCAATATCGATGAGGTTCTCAGCCCCGTCGAGTATCTCGAATACATTCTCGACCTGAGGGGCCGCAACAAGGCCGAGGCGGAGGCGAAGGCCTGGGGCGACTGGCTCATGCAGATCTCGGGAATCTACATGATGATGGATGCCGGTTCCCAGGATGTTTTCTCCTTCTACAGCGCAATGAAGGCGGTCACCCAGACGAAGAACATCATGAAGGACGCCGTGAAGTACTTCTTCATGGGCCTCGACAAGGCCGCCCTCCTGTTCGCGTTCATGGGGCGGACTATCCAGACTTCGCGGGCACTCAACGCCCTCAACGGCTTCGCCCAGTTCACGTTCAAGGCTTCCGCCGGATTGAAGAAGTTCCTGGACCTTCCCGGGTCGAAGAAGGCGATCACGTTCATCCAGTACTGCTCTCCTCCCCCATATTGGGATCCGAAAGGCCTGAGCCTCTGGAAAATCTCGTCCTCCGACATGAAGTCAGCGGCCGGAATGAAATCGTACTACAGGTGGGTAAAAGGCAAGTTCGGGGCCGGTGATGACAAGTTCGTGATGAGCAACACCAAAGGGATCGCACGGAGCGTAGGAATCGGGTTCGCCGTTCTGGGCCTTGTCCTGTCGGCCTACAAGATGTTCTCCGACAGCGATTACCGTGGAGGGCGGTTCGATTCCTACGCCATGGTGAAGAACTACGTGGATGTCTTTTTCGCCGCGGCGGGCCTGGTGGCGATGTTCTGCGTCCCTCTCGTAGGCCAGGTCCTGATGATCCTCACCGTCGCCTGGATGGTGGTGACGTGGGTTGGAAACCTCGTTGGGGAGCACAACAAGAAGTGGAAGGAGGCATACAAGAACTCATTCTGGTACTTGTACCAGAACGATCTCGAGTTCAAGTCCTTCTACGACAACAGGGCCAATCTGAAACGCGAGGAGAAGGCGGCCTCGCTTCTTCTTGCCGAGCAGGATTATGGAGAACCGCTGAAAGGCCAGACCCCGAAGGACGAGGACGAGCAGAAGATCTACGAACGGGGAAAGTCCGTCTTCGAGGCTCTCGAAAAGCAGGGGATCACGATGACCTATTACAACAAGTGCGGCTTCGACCTTCCCGATTACGATATGGCAAGGATGATGGACCTCTGGCACAAGAAGGCGGACTACATGTCCTGGAAGCCCAACGAGCAGGAAGCGACCGCGGCGAAGAAACGTGGCCTTTTCGGGCGGATCACCCACGCGATCAACCCGAAAACCTGGGTCAGCTGGGTCGGAGACAAGATCGATTCCCGGGGATACAAGAACGAGCTCAAGAACGATGACATCAAGCGGGTCTACTTCAACCCCGACTATTTCCTGATCAAAAAGTACAAGAACTTCCTCATCGGGAAGAACCTCAAGGGGGGGATCTACGACGTCGTCGGGATCCGCATCGAACAGTCGCCATTCAACTATGCCCCCCTGATCGGGATCGATACCGCCGCCTGGACCGAAGATCTCCTCGGGGAGGCTTTCAACGGCGATGCCTTCATAGTCGGTTCGAAAGAGATGACCTATTTCACCGAGCAGATCAAGGGTTGCATGGATTCCCTCAAGCAGACCGTCAAAGAGGGTGACGAAGCGGTCTCCAAGGTGGCGAACGAGCACATGCCCTATACGGCGGCTCTTCGCGAGGCTCTGATCGAGCTTGCGGAAGGATTCCAGGAAGAACCTGACGCCGTCCGCGAAGGTCTCGGTGAGAAGCTCCGGGAAGCCCTTGGCTGGAGCTGGAATCCGGCGAATGGAGAGCCCACCCCCCGTAACATCATCAAATGCTACAAGGGGAACCTCGAACAGCTCCTCGCCTTCGTCCCCACGTCGATGGGGCAGAAGGCCGCCGACCTCGTCCTTGTCGTGGCTACCATCAAGCACAACCTGGACACCTCGGCACTTATTCAAGCGCTTTACGAAGAGAAGAAGAAGTCCCTGAACAACGTGGCGAGGGAATTCAAATGTGACGCGATCCGGAAATACCTGAAAGAGGGAACCTTCCTGGACGTCAAGGGATCCACATTCATGGACTGGCTTGGCGGCGTCTATCCGGCCTGGGAAGAGCTGAGGAAAGCAACGGCCTTGTACAAGAAGGAGGCGGACAAGTTCGCGGCTCTCGCGAGGAGAGCGACGAGCAACACCCGTGACGGCTTCCTCGGGATCGATTACACGGTCAAACCCCCTCAGGAGCTTCTCGAGGAAATCAACAGGGAAATGGACGAGCTCAGGCGGATGGTCCTCCTTTGGAGAGAAATCAAGGATCAGGTTGGGATCCGGATGCCGATGGCAACCGACGAAAGGATGTCGGGTATCTTCAAGGAGGGCGGCTTCCAGCCCCTGGCTCCGCTTGAACCGATGAACCTGGACGACCCGGTGGCCGCTCCCCCTCCCGGCCAGGAACTCGTGAACCCGCTTCCCGTCAGCCAATAGACAGAACCCCCCGATCGGCGATCGGGGGGTAGAAAGTCATTCGTTGAGCTTTTCCAGGGCCATCCCGGCGAGTTCCCTCACGCCGGGGTCGGGGTCGCTGAGGGCATCCTCGATCGCGGATTTTGAATTCATCGCGGTTTTTCCGAGGGCGACGAAGACCTTCAGGATCTTCTTCCGCTCGTCGGGGTCGGGGCTTTTCAGGAGATCCTCCAGGACGGGAAGGGTTTGCGACCCCATCGCTACGATTTCGGAAAGGGCTTGTTCGGAAGCCTCCTCTTCCGCCTCCACGTACTTCGAGGTGGCGAGATAGATCTGGGAGGTTGGAACGGGGCTTGGAGGCGGTGTTTCCGCCGTGGGTTCAGATGTCGGAGGGGCTTCCGTTGTCCTTGCAGGGGCATCCCCGTCGGGGGGAGCCGAAGGAACCGGCTCCTCGGTGGAATCGGGGGCGGGGTTTGAAACCACCGGACTCGGAGTGGGAGGAACAGGTTCGGCCGGGGGTTTTCTTTCAACAACTCCCGCGGACGCGTAGGGGTCGTCTTCGGAAGGTGGAGGGTTGGTTGGAGCAGGCTTTCCCGGGGGGATTTTCCTGGACCTTGTCTCGCCCGCCGGGGTGTTCACCGATGGCTGTTCCCGTGGTGTTTCCCGGGTTTTCGGTGGCCTCGGGGGGGAGGATGGAGCGGCAGCGTAGGGGTCGTCTTCCGTTCCGGACCGGGTTGCGGGGGATGGGGAAGCCGCAACGGCCGTCGATGGTGGCTGGGGCTTGATGTGCGCGTCCTCCATGAGGCGGACGAACTCCTTCCCACGGGACGAATCGGATTTCAAAAGACCATGGTACGCTTCCTGGACTGCCTGCGGCTTTTTGGCTTTCAGTGCCAGTTCTCCGAGTGCCCACCAGCAGTCGGCGTTCTGGGCATCCAGTTCGAGGGATTTCCGGTAAGCGGCAAAAGCGTCTTCCGGCCTGGTTCGAAGGACGAAGATGTCACCCAGGATCTTCTGGGGTCGGGGATCGTTTGGGACGCATTCGACAGCCTTGACGAGTGCCCCGGACGCTTCCTCGAGCTTTCCGAGTTCCTTGTAACTGGCCGCGAGGAGGCAGTAGGAATCCCCGACCGACTGGGGATCGTAACCCTGCTGGACCGCCACGGGAAGGCCGCCCTCGAGGAACTCGACGACCTTCTCGTGGATCCCCAGCTCGGAATAGAGAGCTCCGAGCTCGATGTAACCCTCGGAAAGGGACGGGTCGATCCGGAGGGTGTCAACATACTCCGCGATCGCTAGATCGTTCTTGCCCTTGTCCCGGAGGGCGCGGGCCTTCTTGAGCCGTTTCTGGGCTTCCCTGAGGATCTTTTCGGGGCTGGGGGGAACCTTGAGCGAGCTTTTCCCAGGCTTTTTCCCCCAGGCGGAGGCGGATTGGGGGGAAAACGCCAGGCAGATCATCATTCCCCATGCCAGACCCCATTTCCACATCGTTCAGCGCCCCCCCTTGTCCTTGAGCGCACGTAGAACCTTTTCGGCAGTATAAGGGGGGCGGAGAAGGTCGATTCCGACCGCATCCTTGATCGCGTTTCCGATGGCCGGGAGCGCGCCATTGATGCAGATCTCGCTGACGCTCTTCGCGCCGTAGGGGCCGGTGGGTTCATAAGTGGGGACGAGGAAGGTCTTGATCTCGGGGAGGTCGGCAGTGGAGAAGATCTTGTAATGCTTGAACGTCGGGTTCATCATCTGGCCCTGTGCATTGAATATGTATTCCTCGGTCAGGGCGAAGCTGATCGCGTTCAGGAGACCTCCCTGGGTCTGGCCGTCCGCCAGCTGGGGATTGATCGCGGTTCCGCAATCGACGGCGGCGACGTATTTCACGACCTTGACCTGGCCGGTTTCGGTATCCACCTCTACCTCGGCAAAGTGGGCGGAGAAAGGCGGAGGAGACGCCTGGGTGATGTGGCTGCCGACTGCCGCGATCTGGAACTGATGGTACTCATACAACGCGAAATTGCAGACCTGCCTGAAGGTGACCTTGTTCTTCCGATCCTTGCCCCAGACGGTCTTGTCCTCGATGGTCAGGTCTTCCGGCTTCTGGGCCATCATGACCGCGGCGACCGCGAGAATCTGCTCGCGAACCTGGCGGGCGGCATTGATGACCGCTCCACCCGACAGGTAGGTCGTGGAGCTTGCGTATGCTCCGACATCGAAGGGAGTGAAGTCGGTGTCCGAACTGTAGACCAGCATGTCGTCATGATCGCAGCCCAGGGTTTCGGCCGCGATCTGGGCGAGGATCGTATCCGATCCGGTTCCCAGGTCGGTGGCACCCAGGAGCATGTTGAACGATCCGTCCTCGTTCATCTTGATGAATACGGAACCCATGTCGATATGGGGGATCGAGCTTCCCTGCATGAGGCAGCACATCCCCACACCACGCCGCTTGATGCCCGTTCCGGGCCTGCCGCGTTTTTCCTTCCACCGGATCTCCTTGAGCCCGATCTCGATGCATTTGGGGAGACCGCAGGAGCCGATCGACATCGAGACTCCCTCGCGACCTTCGCCCAGTGCCTTGAAGATCGGGGAAGTTTCGCCCTCCCGGATATGGTTTTTCTTCCTGAATTCGACCGCATCCATTCCGATTGCCGCCGCAAGGTCGTCCATGTAGCACTCGACGGCGTAGGCGGCCTGGGTGGCTCCATAACCGCGGTAGGCCCCACCGACGGGGAGATTGGTGTAGACCGTGTCTCCGATGAACTCGACGTTGTCGGACCGATAAAGGGGAAGAACCTTTGAACCGCAGTTGCACATGACGGTCAACGCGTGGCTTCCGTAAGCCCCGGTATTGCTGAGGACTTTCATCGACAGGGCCGTGATCGTGCCGTCCTTCTTCACACCGCCCTTGATCGTGACGACCATGGGGTGGCGTGTCCGTGAGGAGACGAACTCCTCGGCCCGGGTCAGTTGCCAGATCGAGGGCCGGCCGGTCTTGAGGGTCACGAGGGCGCAGACGTCCTCGAGCAGGACCTCTTGCTTCGTTCCGAATCCGCCCCCGATGCGCGGTTTGATGACCCGGATCTTCTTGATGGGTATTTGGAGCGCCTGCGCGGTGATGCGGCGGGCGTGGAACGGAACCTGGGTCGAGGTCCTCAGGACGATCCGGTCGTTCTCATCGGGGTAGGCGAGACAGGTATGGGGTTCGATGGGGCAGTGCTGGGCATAATGGGGATAGTATTTCTTCTCGGGGAGAACGACGTCGGCCTGCTTGTAACCGTCCTTGACGTTCCCGACAACGGTTTCGACGTGGGAACAATGGTTGTGGGCCGGGTCGAAGAATACGGGAATGGGAGCCTTGCAGTCGGGTTCGTCATGGATGACTGGTGCGCCGGGGTCACGGGCTTTCTCGGGGTCGAAGACGGCGGGAAGGACCTTGTACTCGACGCGAATCTTGCGGGAAGCCTCGATCGCGGCCTGGGGGGTCTCGGCGGCGATGATTGCAACGCGATCGCCCACGTATCTGACTTTTTCGTCGAGGATATAGGTGTCGTAAGGGGAAGGCTCCGGATACCCCTGACCTGCGGTCGTATGGGGGACCCGAGGAACATCCTTCCACGTGTAGATGGCGACCACCCCGGGGACCTTGTAGGCCTCGGCGGTGTCGATTCCGAGGATCCGGGCGTGGGCATGGGGGCTTGTCAGCATCTTGATGTGGAGGAGGTTGGGAAGATCGATGTCGGCCGCGAACTTCTGGGTTCCGCAGACCAGGCCCATTCCATCGAGTTTTTCGAGGCTCTTGTTGACGTTGGTGAAGGTCTTGGGCTTCTCGTAAAAGCGCGGGAACCGGGGAATCGCCGCAGGAATCTCGGGCACAGGGGCCTTCTTCTCGGGCGGGGCCTTCGGAGTCTTGGGGGGAGCTTTTGGCTTGGCGGCCTTCGGGGCCTTTTCAGGCCTGGGGGCGGGTAAAGGCTTCCTGGTGGTGGAGGCTGTCGGGGATTTCGGAGGTTTCACAGGTGCGGATTTCTTGGCGGGTTTCACCGCGATGAGGGGTTTGACCGCCGATTTCGAAAGGGTTTTGGGAGCGGGCCGAACGACGGGTTTTTTCGGGGCGGGTTTTTCCGGGGTTTTGGGAGCGGGCCTGGCTTTCGCTGCGGGTTTCTTTGACGAGAGAGGCTTCACGGCGGAAGCGGGGGCTGCTTTTCGGGTAGACTTCGTCATCTTCTTGGCCTTTGCCATCACCGGTCACCTCCTTCGGTCGGCGGATTTTCGCTCATGGTCTTGGCTGCGTCAAGAACCGCTTCGATTCTCTTGATGTAGCCTGTGCAGCGGCAGAGGTTCCCATCGAGGGCCTCCTTGACGTCGTGCTCGGTGGGAGCGTGGTTGTGGTCTAGGAGTGCCTTCGCCGCGATCAGGGAGCCCGGATTGCAGAACCCGCACTGGGTGGCTCCGTGCTGGACGAAAGCCTTCTGGAGAGGATGGGGTTTCTTGTGCGTCCCGAGGCCTTCCACGGTGAGGATCACCGCTCCTTCGCATTGGGCGGCGAAAACGAGGCAGGAGTTCCTGGGCCGGCCGTTGATCATTACCGCACAGGCCCCGCAACTCCCTTCGCCGCATCCCCGTTTGACGCTCTTGTATCCCGCGTCGCGAAGGACATCCAGAAGGATCGCCTGGGGCTGGATCTCGAGATTTTTCCTGATTCCGTTGATCGTCAACTGCAATTTCATCCGTCAGTCTCCTTTTCCCTCACCGGGCCTTCTCGAGGGCTTCCTCGAGGCACCGGCGAACGAGAACCTCCGCGACTTCCTGACGGTATTCCAGGGATGCGCGGAAATCCTGGGTCATCTCCATCTCGTTCAATGCCATCCGGGCGGCTTCCCTCAAGAGCGCTACGGAGGGAGCCTTCCCAAGAAGATGCTGTTCGGCGTTCTCACGGCGTTGCGGCCTCTTCACGCAGCCGTTGAGGGCGATCCGGGCACCGGAGATCCGTCCCTCAGCAAGGGTCAGGCGGGATGCAACGGTAATGAGGGCATAATCGTTGCTGGTCTTTGCGAACTTGGCGAAAGCGGTTCCCGTTGCCGGCGGCAGGTTCGGAATGCCGATCTCGACGACGATGTCGTTGGGGTCCAAAAACTGCCTTGGATTCTGCTCGAGGAGGTTCTTAACCAGGACGGTCTTCTTGGGAGGCCCCCGTCTGATGAGGACCGAGGCGTCCAGCGCAAGGAAAACCGGCGGGAGGTCCGACCAGGGGAAGACGCAGGTGAGGTTTCCCCCGACCGTGACGGCGTTTCGGAGCAGGGTGGATCCGATTTTTCCGGCGGCGGATCTGAGCACATCCCCGGCGGGCCCGGTCAGGACGGCGGACTTGAAAACATCCTGGACCGGGGTCATCGCCCCGATCGAAAACCCTTCGGGGGATTTCCGGATATAGGAAAGGTGGAGGCCGCCCAGATCGACGAGAACCTCGATCGAAGGATCCTCGAGCCCGGCTATGTGTGTTCCGCCCGCCAGAATTGCGTGCTTCCTGCCCTTGTCGGCAAGCAAGGAACAGGCCTCCTCGATGGAAGACGGACGTAAGACTGCAGTCAGATTTTTCAGCATTCCCCCTCCTGGTTTCGAAAGGATTTTCAGCTTGGATGATTATACCCAAGCGACAAAAGGTTTGTCACCCTCTTGGGGAACCCTTTCATCCCGATTCCTTTCCACCGTTGGGTCGGGAGCCCTTTCCGAGGGCAGGGAAACTTGACGAGGCTGGGATTTCCCGTTAAAGTAATATGGTATCCCATTTTTCAGGGAGGGGAGTATGACAAGGAATAGGAAAATTGCCCTGTTTTTGATGGTCCTCATTGCGGGACTTCTCCTGACCTCGGTGGTGCGGGCGGCGGATTACAAACCCGCGGTCGCCAATCCCGAGCTGGAAAAGGCTTTCCACGAACTTCAGTCGGGTTCCGAGGAGACGGCCAAGGTCCGATACCTCTGGCAGAACCCGGAATCCTGGTATAGCCGTTGGAAGATGGTCGAGGACGCGAAGTCCACGATCGATTGCACGTATTTCATCATCGACAAGGACATTTTCGGCCAGGCCTTTTTGGGCCTCCTTGCCAAGAAGGCCAAGCAGGGGATCAAGATCCGGCTCATGATCGACTGGCGGATCGCCAACTCGGGGTACATGAAGGGCATGAAGGACAAGCTCGAGGAGCTTTCCGGGTATCCCAACATTCAGATCAGGCTCTACAACTCCTGCGTCAAGAATTTCCTGAAACTTTTCACCGATTTCCGGCAACTTCTCGCTTCGAACCACGACAAGATGCTCCTTATCGACGGTTTCCGGAGCCTGATCGGAGGCAAGAACATCGGGGCCGATTACTTCGTCGGGAAGGGCGAAAATGACATCGTCTATCGGGACACCGACATTCTCATGGAAGGCCAGGGAGTTGCCGCCCAGCTCAAAAAAGCGTTCGATGACGAGTGGGGTTATCTCAAGAACACTCTGGTCAAGCCGGACAAGATCAATTTCGACGACCAATCCGCCCGCATGGATCTAGCCTACCGCGTCATGTCCAAATACATCAGCGGAATGGGATTGTACGATCCCACCAAGGCGAATCTTTCGGACAAGCTTCGCGAAGCACTCGTGGAGATGAACGCCGAGATCTCGAAATACAAAGAGCTCACCGGGTATGCCTCTTTCGACATGTGGAGAGGTGAGCGGGCCAAGCAGGTGAAAATCATCGACAAGTATTCCCGTTGCGGCGCGCTGAACGGCATCACCCCGGCTCTTGTCAAGTTCATCGACGCCTCCAAGGAAGAGATCATGATCCAGAACCCCTACGTGGTTCTCACCGAAACCGCCGAAGCCGCCCTCAAGAGGGCATCCGAACGTGGGGTAAAGATCGTGATCCACTCCAACAGTGCAAAATCCACGGATGCCATCTACTGCCAGGCTTTCCTCTCCGAAGACTGGATGAGACTCCTGAAAGAAATGCCCACCCTCCGGCTGATGGTAGCCCCCTCCGAAAACGAGCGGATTCACTCCAAGACCTTCACCTTCGACTCCCAGTTGACCGTCATCGGTTCCTACAACATGGATCCTTTGAGCGAACAGGTCAATTCGGAAATCGTCGCGGCCGTCCTAGACAGGCCCTTCGGAACGATGGTCCGGGGCAGAATCTACAAGGATATGAACCCCGTCCTCGAATACAAGATCAAGCGGGAGCGGGATGGGAAAGTCACTCCCGTTTTCGGTCCGGAACAGCATGTCGACCCCGAGATGATCAAGAAGATCAACCTGATCCGGAAACTGGGGTGGTTGCGTCCGCTCATTTGAAGCTGGGTTTAGGAAAGCGGCACCGGTGAAACCGGTGCCGCTTCTTTTTCCGGCACTCCCGGGGGAAAAACCTCGGGGGGGAGCGTCTTCAGGCCAGCTTTCTCTTCACGTAGGCGGGAACCACCTGAGAGGCGGGCCCGTATATTTTCTCGTCGAAGAGGGTCGCTCCCTTTGATGGCTCGAGGTTCAACTCGACCGTATGGGCGTTTCCGATCTCCTTGGCACGTTCGACGAAACCCGCAGCCGGGTAGACGTTTCCGGAAGTCCCGATCGCTATGAAGATGCGGCAGTTCGCGAGGGCGTGGTGGATCCGGGGCATCTCGAGAGGGACTTCGCCGAACCAGACGATGTGGGGCCTGATCTTTCCCTGGAAACCGCATTTCGGGCAGACCGAATCGACGGTCATCTCGCCCGGCCAGGGAAGCACTTCGCCGCAGTCGAGGCATCTTCCCTTCAGGAGTTCTCCATGCATGTGGACCAGATTCCTCGATCCGGCGCGCTCGTGAAGGTCGTCGACATTCTGTGTGACGAGGAGGAATTCCCCCTTCCAGGCATGTTCGAGCTCAGCAAGGGCGACATGGGCGGGGTTGGGATTCACTTTTCCGGAGGCGAGATCGTTCCTCAACCCATTATAGAATCCATGGACTTTTACGGGATCGGCTGCGAACCCTTCCGGGGTCGCCACCTCTTCGATGTTGGCTTTCTGCCAGATTCCTCCGGCATCGCGAAACGTGTCCAGGCCGGATTCGCGGGAGATTCCCGCCCCGGTCAAAACGACGACGGAGTCGGTCCGGGCCTTTTCAGCCATCGTTTCCGGGTTCTTCCGCGAGGACCGGCGTAGCCGAAGCGGCCTCTTCTTTCATCCGGAACTCCTCGGGGATCTGGAGGCGGAAGCCCTCGGCATCCGCCATGACCTCCAGATACGGCAACCGGCGGAACTTCTCGAGGTCCGGGGTTTCGACCTTCACGAGCCCCTTCCACGCCAGTTCCCCGATTTCGTGCGGCTGGATCCTGCGGCCGATTATCTCTCCCTTGATGAGGGGTTCGAGCGTCTGGCCGAGCTCCCCCCGCACTGATGGATTCAGACTGAAACCCGAGGGGTTCAGGAAAAGGAAGAGATGGATTATCGCCACGATCACGATCGTCCCGAGCAACTGTCCGTTGGGGGAGAACGGCTCAATCTCCGAGAGGGAGTCGAGAAGGAGGACCGCCCCCAGAGCTATGAACGAGAAGATGTTCCCGGGATTCAGGAGCGCAAAAAAACCGGTGATTGCGAAGAACACCAGGTTGGCGAACTTTTCCTCGACCAGCCTTGGAAGATTCAGCAACGTGGGCATGAGGAAAATCCCCGCGAGAAGGTTCAGAAGCTTCGTATCCTCCGGATGGACGAACTGCGAAAAGATCGAGATGTCCGAATTCAGTGCCGCGGCGGGTCCTTCGGGGAAGAACAGGACTCCGATGAGGCCGCAGAGGATGAGAGAAAGCCGGCATTTGGGGGTGAAGAGGGCGTGGCAGGCTATCAGGATCAGGAGCATCCAGGCGTTGAGGCCCAGAAGGCTCGCGGCGGCGGTGAAAGGAATCAGGAGGACCCCGAAGCTGCCCTTCATCGTGTCCCCTTCGAACGCGATCATAACTCCGAGCATGAAAATGAGCTGGAGCATCCAGCGCAAACTGATCAGGGGTTGAACGGTGAAGGCGAAGACACAAAGTACTATCACCCCCGGGATCATTTCGTTCCCCTTGAAAACCCAGACCATTATGGCGAGGCAGAGCACGAAGAAGACGAAATGATACAGCGCTTTCAGGCCGATGATCGAGAGCGAGGACTGGGCGACGTTGAAGGCGATCGTCTCCGGGAGGATGGAGAGGCCTACGTTGAGGTCGAAGTCCCTGGCAAGGAAGAGATCCCAATAGGTGCCGGAAGAAAACGGACAGGCCCTCGTGTAGAGGAAAAGGACCACCATGACAAGGATGAAAACGCCGATCTTTCCGAGATCCCAGGGGATTTCGGAAAGGATCTTCCTGTCGACCGGAGCCTGCGGGGTAACACTCGCCTCGTTGGCCATTAGCTCATTCCTCCCGTTCTGGGACCCAACCTCGGGGTAAAACACTCATCCGACGATTTTCTCGGGTTTGACCGGAATTTTCCGAATCCTCTTTCCGGTGGCGTTGAAGATTGCGTTGACAACGGCGGGGGCGATTCCCATGAGCGGAACCTCTCCGAATCCCTTTGCCCCGTAAGGGCCTTCCGAATAGGGATGTTCGACGATGATCGGGTTCATCTCGGGCGCGTCCTCGGTTGTGGGAAGGATGTAGGTGGAAAACGCGTTGTTAAGCATCCGTCCTTTCGCGTCATGGCCGATCTCCTCCATGACCGCGTATCCAACGCCCTGAAGGGAACCTCCTTCGATCTGACCTTCGACCTGTTGGGGGTTGATGGCTTTTCCCATTTCATGGGCCGAGGTTAGGCGCGTGACCCTGATGGAGCCTGTATCCATGTCGACCTCGACTTCGGCTATGTTGGTGCAGAAGCTGTATGCGAAGTAGGCGTTCCCCTGGCCGGTCTCCTTGTCGAAACCCGTGTCGGGGGCGATATACCAACCGAATGAGCTCGGCATGAGGCGGCGCAGGTACATCTCCTTCACCAGATCCTGGAAGGGGAGGGTTTTGGCTTTCTCCCTGATCGACCGGGCCTTTCCGTCGATCATGTCGACTTCGCCCGGACCGATTCCCAGCAGTTCGGCTGCAAGAGGAAGCAACCGGGAACGGAGGTCCCGCGCGGCAGCGATCAGGGCATTTCCGCTCATGAAGGTCGTCCGGCTTGCCACCGTCGGCCCGGAATCGGGGACGAAGGCGGTATCAGTCTCGACGACATGGACCGAATCGTAGGTGGTTCCCAAAGCGTCGGCCGCAATCTGGGCGAGGACCGTGCGGGCTCCCTGGCCCATCTCCGTGTTCCCCACGGCACACTGGACCGAACCGTCCTTCAGGATCGTCATGCTGGCACCCGCCCGGTCGAGGTGCTTGCCGCCGGCCCCGAGCCCGACCCCGTAGTAGATCGTCGAGATCCCGATTCCGGAGCGGATCCTGCCGGTACGGTCGGTGGGGTGTTTCCATTTGTCCTGCCAGCCTGCCGATTCGACTGCCTTCTCGATAGTATCCATCAGGCCACACGATTGATCGAGCTTCTGGGAGGTAACGGTGGAGTCGCCGAGCCTCAGCCCGTTGAGGAGCCTGATCTGGAGAGGGCACATGTCCAGATCCTCCGCAATCTCGTCTATAGCCGATTCACCGGCGAATATTACCTGGGGGGAACCGAACCCCCTGTAAGCGCCGCATGGCACCTTGTTGGTGGCGACGGCATAGGATTTGATCAGGACGTTTTCGCATGTGTAGGGACCGAGCGCATGGACGGTTCCCCGCCAGAGCACGATGGGGCTCAGGGTGGCGAACGCACCCGCATCGACGTAGTAGTCGATGTCGGCGGCGACGATCTTTCCGCGGCGGTCGACCCCGATCTTCATCTTGATCGTCGCGGGGTGCCGCTTTGAGCTGGCGACGATGTCCTCTTCCCGTTTGTAGATGAGCTTGACGGGGCGGCCCAGTTTCCAGGCGAGCAGGGAGGAATGCCCTGCGAGGATGGAGGGGAAATCCTCTTTTCCCCCGAAACCTCCGCCGGTGGTGGCCTGGATGATCCGGACCTTGTTTCGGGAGATCCCCAGAATCTGGGAAACCGCGTCATGAACGTAAAACGGGCATTGCATTGATCCGATGACGGTCATTGCCCCTTCGATTCCAGGGACGGCGATCATTCCCTGAGTTTCGAGGTAGGCGTGCTCCTGATAGGGCGTTTCGTATTCCCGCTCGTAGACCTTGTCGGCCTTTGCGAGGGCGGCGGCCGCGTCACCCTTCCGGATCACGTACCGCGAGAAGATGTTGTCGTCCTTGTAGAGACGGGGAGATTCCTTTTCCAGGCCCTTCCGGATCGTCAGGACCGGCTCGAGTTCGTCGATCTCGCAAACCACGGCCGCGGCGGCCGCATAGGCCTGTTCGGGAGTTTCGGCAGCGACCAGGGCGACGGGTTCGCCATGGAACCTCACGGACTTTTCGGCGAGAAAGGGCTGGTCATCGAGGACCAACGGGTTGATGTTCTTTCCGGGAATATCCGTAGCGGTCAGGATGGCTTTTACGCCCGGCATCCCCTTTGCTTTCGAGACGTCGATCCTCTTCAGGACTCCGTAAGCAACCGGTGACCGGACCGTCGCGGCGTGCAACATGTCGGGGAACGCGTAATCATCGACGTATTTCGCCTTTCCTGTGACCTTGTCCCACGCATCTTTCCTTGGAACGGATATGCCGACGACGGGCATGAACCACCTCCCGGAAATTCTCCAGTTTCTTTCTGCGACAGTGTATCATAGATCCCCGGGGCTTTCCAGATACTGTATGGTATCCCGGAATCATGGAAAACCGGGGTATCCCTTTTCATCAGGAGCTTGAATGAGCCAGCTTGGTCCGCTTGAACGGCTTCGCGTGATCTTTTTCGAGATTCTCTCTCCCCAGGAACTGCTTGGCCTTGGACTTTTCGGTTTCGTGGTCGCGGTGATTCCCCTCCTTTTCATTCTGGATTCGGTATTCTTTCTCGTCGGGCGTCGGAAAAGTCTTTGGCGCCACTGGAAGCTGATGGTAGCGTTCATCGCGTTGGAAGCGATCGGGGTTCTATACGGACGTTTCGTCGAACCCACCTGGATGGAGTTTCCCGTCCACCAGGTCAGTAGTCGAAAACTGCCGGACAAAGCCGCATTCCGAATCGCCCATCTTTCGGACCTGCATCTCAGGAACACCTCCGATGATCGGAACAGACTCGATCAGGTCTTCGCAGAACTGGACCGGGGGAAGCCCGATCTGATACTGTTGACCGGGGACTACGCTTCCAGCCGGGATGGCCTTCCACTCCTCGCCAGCGTTGGGGCCGAGCTTCGCAAACGGGCTCCGGCTTTCGCCGTTCCCGGGAACTGGGATGCCGTGTATTTTCCTGAATCGATGGGTATTCTGGATTCGGTCGGAGTGAAGGATATCTCGGGGAAGATCGAGGAAACGGTTGCGAGTGGCCAGAGGATTCTCATCGGAGCTCCATGGCGAAATTTCGGGGAGTTCTTTCCCCGGCTTGCAAGCGAGACGCCAGGGGTCCTTTCGATCGTTCTCTTTCACACCCCTGATTGCATCGACTCCGCTTCGTGGGCGGGAGCGGACCTCTATTTTTGCGGTCATACCCACGGGGGGCAGATCCGGATACCATTCTACGGTGCTCTTGCAACTTTGACGAAGACGGGAAAGCGATACGAGGCGGGTCTGTACCGGGCTGGCAACCTGGTCGCATACACGAATCGGGGAATCGGGCTCGAGGGGGCTGGGCCTGCGGCGATCCGGTTCCTCTGCCGGCCCGAGGTCGCATTCTTCGACATCGTCGGGACGCGGGGGCCTTGACGCTCCATTCTGGTGGGAAATCTGAAATTCGTTCCAAGGGGATTGGCGAAATGAGGACAAACCGGTTCTCCTGGTTGCTTCTTCCTATCGTTATGATGTTGTGCGCTCCGTCGCAGGGTTTCGAAAACCTGAAATTCAGCCATGTGACTATCGAGGAAGGGTTGTCCCAGAACACGGTGAATGCCATCGTCCAGGACAAAACCGGATTCCTCTGGATCGGAACGCAGGATGGGCTGAACAAGTTCAACGGGCTGGATTTCGTCCATTTCAAGAACGACCCGGCCGACGGAAGCTCCCTCAACGAGAATCACATACTCAGTGTCTTCATCGACCGTAAGAATGTCATGTGGATCGGAACCCGGGGTCGGGGTCTGAACAGAATGGATTTGAAATCCGAGAAGTTCACATCTTTTCTTTACGATCCCAGGGGCACTGATTCGATCAGCGACAATTTCATTTCGGCGATAACGGGTGACCGGGATGACAACATTCTCTGGATCGGAACCCAGAACAACGGGCTGAACCGCTTTGAAACGGAAACCCATACCTGCAGGAAGTTCGTGAACAAGCAGGATGACCCGGGTTCCATCAGCGGCAACAAGATCACGACGCTTTTCCGGGACAAGGCCGGCGTCCTCTGGATCGGGACAGAGGAATGCGGGCTGAACGCCTTCCTGGAAAAGGATGGTAAGTTCGACCGATTTCTTCACGATGCCTCTGATTCCTCAAGTTTGAGCGACAATACCATCCAGGCGATCTTCGAGGACGGTCACGGGAATTTCTGGATCGGAACCGACAGGGGCCTGAACCTGTTCGACAGGGCCCGGAAGACCTGCAAGATTTTCCGGAGCGATTCAAGAGATCCATCCAGCCTGAGTCACGACAAGGTAACTTCGGTTTTCGAGGACCGGCAAGGCCGGCTCTGGGTTGGGACCGAAGGCGGGCTCAACCTGTTCGATCACGAAAAGGGTACGTTCACGGTCTTCAGGGAGAATGCGGCCAGGAAGGGAAGCATCTCCAGCAGCAACATCACCCGGATCTTCGAGGACAACATCGGGACCCTCTGGTTCGGAACATTCACCGGGGGAATGAACAAGCTGACCGGCAAAAAGTTCAGCCACATCGAACGGGATCCGACCGGGGCAAACACCCTTCCCCAGAACAGCATCTGGGCCATTTTCCAGGACAGCGAAGGGATGATCTGGCTCGGAACCGAAAACGAGGGCCTGTGTCGTTGGGACAGGGACCGGGATTCCTTCACGACCTTTTCGAACCGGGAAGGGGACCCAACCTCCCTAAGCTCGAATGTCGTCCAGGCGATTTTCGAGGACTCTTTGAAACGCCTCTGGGTCGGCACCGAACGGGGTTTGAACCTCCTCGACCGGAAGGAAAACCGGTTCACCCGCTTCCTGACGGACAGGGACAACCTGCCCAGCGCCATGTGCGACAACATCATGAGGGTCGTCGAGGGCAGGGACGGAAACATCTGGCTGGCTACCTACGGAGGTGTGCAGAAGTTCGAAATCGAAAAGAACCGGTTCACGTCATTCGTTCCTGACGCGAGTAAAAAGAGCAGCCTGAGCCACAAACGTGTCAGGAGCATTTTTCAGGACTCCGACGGGATCTTCTGGTTCGGAACCGAGGTCGGGTTGAACCGTTTCGAACCTGGAAGCGAAACCTTCACTCTTTATGACCACGATCCAGCCAATCCCGATTCGATCTCGCACAACCGGATCTTCTCGATCACCGAAGACAAGAAGGGTTTCCTGTGGGTTTCCACCAAAAACGGGCTCAACAGGCTCGACCGAAAGACCGGGAAGTTCAAGCTCTTTTCCGAAAAGGACGGGTTGGCTAACAACACGATCTATGGAGTCCAGATTGATGGGAAAGGTTGCCTGTGGATGAGTACCAACAACGGGCTCTCGATGCTCGATCCCGACGTCGAGAAGATCCGGAACTTCAACGTCGATGACGGTCTCCAGAGCAACGAGTTCAATATGGGGGCTTTCTTCCAAAGCGGCTCGGGGGAGATGTTCTTCGGCGGGATCAACGGGGTGAACTCCTTCTTCCCCGACCGGATCGAGTTCAACAAGCACGTTCCTCCCGTCATTCTGACCACCTTCAGGAAACTTGACAAGGTGGTTTTCGGGACCAACGAACTCGCCGATCTGAAAGAGATCGGCCTTTCCTTCAGGGACAACTTCTTCTCTTTCGAATTTGCCGCGCTCGATTTCGTCGCTCCATTGAAAAACCAGTATGCGTACAAGATGGAGGGTTTCGACAGCGATTGGATCCACTGCGGAAACCGGAGATATGCCGGCTACACCAACCTGAGCGGGGGAAGATTCACGTTCCGGGTGAAAGCCTCCAACAACGACGGGGTGTGGAACGAAACAGGCGCTTCCATCGATATCGAGATTCCCCCGCCCCCCTGGAAGACCTGGTGGGCTTATTGCCTGTACGTTCTTGCCGTTTTCGGGTGCTTCTACGCTTATGTTGCGTGGAAGAAGATGCAGCACGAGCGGGAGATGAAGTTCCAGAAGATGCTGAACGATGCCGCAAACCGGTTCGTTCCCCACGAGTACTTTTCCATACTGGGAAAGAACGACATTCTCGACGTCCAGCTTGGCGATCAGATCCAGAAGGACATGACGATCTTCTTTTCGGATATCCGGTCTTTCACCAACATTTCCGAGAAGATGTCTCCCAAGGAGAACATCGATTTCATCAACGAATATCTGAGCCGGGTGGGGCCCGTGATCCGGGACAACAACGGCTTCATCGACAAATACATCGGGGATGCGGTCATGGCGCTTTTCGCGAACTCCGCTGACGATGCAATCTTTGCCGCACTGAGCACGTTGAAGGCGGTCGAGGAGTTCAACAGGGCACGGAAGAAGAAGAATGAAGAGGGAATCCGGATCGGAATCGGATTGAACACCGGGACCCTCATGCTCGGAACCGTTGGTGAACAGCATCGGATAAATGCCACCGTCATTTCCGACGCGGTCAATCTTGCCTCCCGGATCGAAGGACAAACGAAGGTCTATGGAGTGGAGATCCTGATAACCGAAAACACGCACAGAACCATCAGGCAACCCGGGAATTTCCTGATCCGGAGCATCGACAAGATCGCGGTGAAGGGGAAAGACCGGGGGGTTTCGATCTTCGAGATTTTCAACGGCTCACCTGATCCGATCCGGGAGTACAAGACATCGATTCTCCCGCGATACGAAGAAGCATACTCCCTGTTTTTCGACCGGAATTTCCTGGAAGCCGGGAAACTCTTCAGGGAGTGTGCGAAAGAAGGAATCCCGGATGGCTGCGTCCGGATGTATCTCGAGAGATGCGAATTCTATTCCGTGAATCCTCCCCCGGAGAATTGGGACGGGGTGACGAAGCTGCACAGCAAGTGAGTGCGGTTCCCTCGTCGGTCTCCGATATTCAAACCGAAGTGAAAGAAGGGGATTTGGTAAGGGCCGCCCACTCAGAGCGGAGGATGGCAAAGATGAGGTCGTCGAGGAGACGGCCGTCAAGCTCATGGTGCTGGCGAAGGATCCCTTCCTTCTGGAAACCGATTCGCTCCAGGAGCCTCACTGAGGCTGCGTTGAAAGCACCGGTCTGGCAATAAAGGCGGTTCAGGTTCCACCGCGGGAAAGCGTAGTCCAGAAATGCGCGTATCATGCGGGTTCCGCAACCCCGGCTCCGCCGGGCGGGGTCGATCAGGTAACCGAACTCGGCGGATCTGTTGCGGGGATTGAAGTCAAAGACCGATACCCTGCCGAACGGCGATGATTCTCCAGGCAGGAAGCAGGCGAGAAGGACTCCCTTGTCATCGGTTTTGACCCGTTTTCCATCCTGGACAGGTCTGCATGTCCGTTCCTCCAGTCTCGAAGCTGTTCCCCACTGGTTCATACATTTCACCGCTTCCCGGTCGGGTTCCAGGAAACGGATGCGATCCGGGTCCGCCTGCGCGTCTTGAGCCGTTTCGGGGGTTTCCATCGCCACCCGCGCAGGTACCGCAATGGATTTGATCATCTGCAGGCAGGGGTTTCCTTCATCCCAGAGCGTCTTGAACTCCTCGAGCGGTTCGAAGCCGAGACTGGAATAGAATTCCCGGGTTTTCCGATACCCCTCGCTCTCCCTGGACGGGCTGAGGGTCTTGACCTGCAACCAGCGGACACCTTCGGCGGTTAACAGCTCCTCCAGACGGTTTTCGAGGCGCCGGCCAATTCCCTTCCGGTGGAAACCTGGAAGGATTCCCATGACGTGGATCTCGGCCGAGTGTGGGAAGTGACGGTTCCATGCAAGGAATCCGACGACCTGCCCCGGTAAGGACTGCGGGACCCGTGGCTCTAAGGCCCCCAAACCAGGCCCAAGAGTCACCTGGCCCGCGCGCCTCGCAAGGAGTGTGGGCATCTCATCGATATCGGAAAGATACCGGGTGATCGCGGATTCTATTCCGAACCACTCCGGGAGCGACCGAAGGATGGTTTCGCAAGACCGACCCGCTCGCTTCTCGGGCCCAACGATTGTGATCACCTTCTACGGTGGTCAGTCTGCCTGGGCGAAGATGTCCTTTCCGTCCTTCTGGAAGCGGCAGAGCAGGCCGGCCTTCAACAGGTCCGGAACGCGGCGGGAAAGTTCCTTTTCCGAAACCGCGGCCTTCTTCGCTAGGGCATCAAGGGTGAGCGCGGCATTCCAGTCGAGCGCTTGCATGACCCTGAGGTTGACGGGATCCCGGAGAAGCTTGACGATGGATTTCGAACGACCGAAGGCCTCCTCGGGGCTGATCGACTGGGGGATCTTCCAGGCGGGGCCGTCGGAAGAAGGGCGAAGGGTGGAGGTCCAGACCGCTTCGAACTCCTTAAGGAAACAGTCGATGACCGGAGCCTGGTCGGGGAAAGTACCGTCGAAGATCATGAGGTTCTCGAAGTTGCTCGCTTCCCCGCCACCGGACCAGTTGTAACTTCCGATTCCCATTTTTCCCCTGTTTACCACGACGACCTTGTGATGGAGGAAAAGGCCCTTGAGACTGAGGTATCCGAGAATGCCGGTCTCTGGATCGGGACCGTAAGCATTGGAGCGCCACTTGAAGCGGATCTGGAGGTTCTTCAATCCCCGCGCTTTCGCCTCCCTGAACATCCACGGAGCAAGAATTCCGGATTCAGGGTTGCTGTCATCGACCTGGGATTGGTCGAAAAGGAGTCTGAACTTCGCGAAGGGGTTCCGTTGGGCGGTTTCGAGGATCTCGCTCGCAAGGTCCCGATTCGTGAGACTGAACATCGCGAGGTCGAGGCTTCCCTTCGGGCCCACTTCCCGGATCATCCGCCTGACACGGTCATCGATGCGGTTGAGACAGGTTTCGTCGATAGGCTCCGCGTTGAAAACTACTTCGACTTCCCCGGCGACCGGGTCGACGGGGATGAACGATTCGGAGGTGCAGGGGCCGAAAACCCCTGTTCCATACTCGTTCCAGAGTCGGGCAAACTCTTCCTGGAACTGGCGCGCGACGGCGGGGTGCCCGCGGAAGAGAACCCGGTTCTCCCCGTAGATCTGGTCTGACGTGATGGAAATGTTCGCGCTACCGCAGAAGCAATCGGAGGGAACTGGATTCCCCTTTGCGTAGATCAAGCCGAACTTTTCGTGCATCGTTCCCACGATGGTCAGGCCGTTGGACAGAACCTTCGAGCGTCCCCGCTCTTTCATGGATGCGGCGGTAACGACCTTCACCTGGAAGTCGAAGGGCTTTCCCGCCGTTCGAGCTTCCTCCCGGGCTTTCTGGAGGCGGTCCAGGATCTTCTTCCGGGTGTCCGCCGTCCAGTCAGCGGCGGCATCCATGATGAGCTTCACGGTGACTCCACGTTCCCTTGCAGCGGTGATCATCTCCTCGAGTGAGGTCATGTCGTTCATCGAATACATCGCGACCTTGAGCTGGCCGCCTGCCTCGATACGGGCCAGCATGTTTATAAGGGACTGTGCGAGAGTAGCCTGGACCTCCCCGCGGCTGTCGGGAAACATTACGGTCCGGCGATTGTTGTCCGGATGGAAACCTCCGAGGGGGCCGAAATAGACGTCTATCGAGTCGGCCCAGAGGGTGTGGGAAAGCAGACAAACGGCCAGCAGGAAGGCGATCCGGGAAAATTTTCTCATTGGGGGTCTCCTTTCGGGGGGCCTCTTTCGGCCGGTTTGGATGGAAATGAATAATCAGCCAGTTTGCTGATGGGATTGCCTCGAAACCACGGAGATACGGAGACACAGCGCCACGGAGGCTGTCGATGAATCGGGCATGTGGTTTGCGCTATTGGGAAAACAGCGGGTTTTCTCTGCGTTCTCTCAAGCTGTGAAAAAACCGCCAAAGAATGGTCTTGCCACGGACTTTCACGGATCGACACGGATTGGATTTTGGGGAAATCAGTGTCGATCAGTGTTGATCCGTGGCGAAAATTCTTCGTTCTCGATCCCTTCCTCCGTCGGTTGATTTTTTCACACGTTCTCTGCGACCCGGTGGCATTCCTCGTCAGAAACCTGGCTTCGGTCTTCAAAAAAGTTGAAGGCGCGAAGTCAGCACCTCGCGCCCGATTCTTTTTCGAAGCGGAAATCTCTTCCCCGGTCTTCGAACCGCTCACTCGGCGGGTTCCGGTTTCGGGGCGGGCGGTTTGAAGTCGGGGAGTAGGACGGAAAGGATCTTCCCGAGCAGCGCAGCCCGGATCTCCCCGGTGTCGACCGCCTCGTAGCGGAAGCCGAGGTAGACTCCGCGATACGGCTTTCCGTCGGGGGAATCCGCTGCCACCGAGATGCCTGCGCCCCGGCCGTCTTCGGTTTTCACCAGCAACTGGGACGGTTGTCCGCACTCCATGATCGTGACGTCCTTCGCCGACATCGCGGAGTCGGGACCGTTCAACTCGATCTTCCGGGCTCCCCCACCGAAATCGGAGAAGGTCAGGTGCGGAAGTTCCCGGTCGTCTTCGACGTATCCGAAATGGAAGAAGGAATCGAGGAAGGGAAGGTTTACCGCGTTCTGCTCGACGGACTGCGCAGCGAGAAGAAGAGCCCCCCCCCCGCCCAGGTAGTCGGTCAGATCTTCCGAAGAAGGGGAGACCCCATCGAGGGATTTGTCCGAGATGCTGTCGGTAATGACCGCGCCATTCCGGTAGTAGGCGAAGATCTCCCGGAAATTGGATCCGAAGACCTTGGGATCCCAGAGGACGTCGGGCTTGATCCCGAGGTCGCGGAGAGCTCCGATGAACGCGAGAAGGGTGGAGGGATCCTCAACCATGCCGCCGGCCAGGAGAACCTTCGACTGGGGCTGATAACGGGGCGGTTTCACGAGGAACTCGTCCCAGGAAGTTGCTTTGCTGAACTGGAGCGTTTTGTAGCTGGTACGGAACTTCATGAAATCCGGGTAATAGATCGAGATTCCGTAGCTGTTTCCCTTTCCCTGGGTATGGCCTTCGGCAATGATGGGCGACTCGGGCCCGAATTCGGTCACGAAGGTGAACTCCCTTCCCGTTTTCTCGACCATCTCAGGGCCCTTCGTGCCGTCTGCGAGCTCAACCCGGTAGTTGATTTCGGTCACGAACTCCTTCTTCTTCCCGAGGGTATCGATGACGGTCAGGAAGGGGCCTATCTGGCAGACATAATCACCATTGTCGTCAGGTCCTTTGAGTGGGGTGGCCAGAAACCGCGAATGGTAGATCTGGGACCTGGCTGGGCGGATCTCTTTGGGGGGCATTTTCCATCCGTTGTAACCCCAGATGACGATTCCCGGGGCCTTCCGCTTGATCACAACGGGGTCGGAAAGGCGGTCCTTCAGATCGGGGTAGGAGATCAGCTTCAGGATGTCGATGCATGCGGCGCGAACCTCTTCCGGGAGCTCCTTCAGAAGGGCCAGGGAGAGGCAGAAATGCTGGAGATCGACCGCGGAATCGTATCGCCGGAGCTTTCCGAATGTGCTGTAGGCGTCGACCAGAAGGCTGGAATAGGTGTCGTGCTGGGCGATCAGTGCCTGCGCAAGCCGGTCGACCGCTTCCGCCAACGGTTGGATCCTGGAAAGGTCGTAAGCCGCCTTGGTGACGGAATCACCCTGGATCCGCTTGTCGGTCTGGGATCCCCCGATGGAATAGGATTTCACGTAAGCTCCCGCCATGCCCTTTGCAAGTTCCTTTGGAGAGATGCCCGGGGTTTCCTTCAGTATCTTGAGCGTGTCCTGATACGGCATTCCCCGTCCGGGTTCGGTTTCTTCCGAGGCGACGAGGAAATCGACGGTGTCGCGGAGCTCATAACCGATCTCCAGCATTCCCATAAGACAGGCGTCGAAGTCGACGACATCGAACTTCGGATGTTGGGGATTGATCTTTTCGAGCGAGGGCTTTGCCTGCTGGAATGCCCAGAGAACATCTGGGACCGACAGCATCGAGTCGTCGGTATCGTCAGACGAGATTCCGAGCCATCCCGCGCCGTGGTTCCAGACGACGACCCAGTAATGATCGGCAGGATATGTTTCGATTCCCCAGTTGAGGAACTCGGCAAGCTCCTTCCGGCTTCCCATGTTTCGCTCGCCCAGGTTCATGACCAATTTGGAGCCAATTTTCCGGGTCTTTTCACGGACGACCTCGTAGCGCCTCGTTCCTGTCCAGTTGCTTTCCTCGATGGTGTTCCCCTCGCCCTTGGTCATCCGGTCGATCTGGACGATGACGTTCATCTTCCCGTCCGAGCCGACCATTTCCATCTCGTTGAGGTCCTTCAGGCCGGCGGATTCGAGGTTGTTGTCGGCATTGAGGAATACAAGGACCGTCCAGTTCTTCCGCCCCTTCTTCTCGGGTGCGGCGGGGGAGTCTCCGTGAGTGGTGTAGCCGATATCGGTGTACTGGGCATCGTCGAACCACCAGATCGGAAACTCGGTTCGGGAGGTGTTCGCGTAAAGGGCCTTCACCTGATCATAGGGGTCTTTTCCCGAATCTGCCTCGATTCGGGCCTGCAGGTTGGAAATCCTGTCTACGAAAGCTGACTTGTCATCGCTGGGCCCCGATTCGGTGAGCCGCTGGGCAAGGTCGAAGGAGATCCTGTCCTGGAGCTTTTTGGAAACACCCGCGAAAGCCGGGGTGAACGGGGACTGGACTTTTTCGATCTGGGAGAGAACGCATTCGAACGCGTTCTCCTTTTTCTGGTCGCCGGCCAGGAGGGCGAGATCCTTGTTGAGTTCGGAAATCCGTGCATCGAAGTTGCCGAGAAGGACCTTCCGGTAGGCTCCGGTGATATTCGCTCGGAAATTCTTCTTCAACTGCGCCGAGAACCCCTGGAGGAGATCGGTCAGGAGAGCCTTTGAGCGCGGGTCCGCCAGGTAGTTGAGGGTGAGTTTTTTCAGTTGCGCCTCTTGGATATCGGCAACCATCTTTTCCTCTTCGGAGGGTTGGGAAACGGCCGTCCCAGGCCTCGAGGCTGGGGAGGGATTGTCGGCCGCGGGGAGGGTGTTGGTGAGGCAAAGAAGGATGAAGACGATTCCAAGGATTTGTCGAAGGTTCATACGCGATACTCCTTCACCGGGAAAACATCGAACCGCCTCTACGGCAGTCCGCAAAGGGCCTTCTTCCATCCTACCCGATTTGTACGAAAAGTCAATCTTTCCGGGGTACGGGAGAGTAGTGAGTTCAAATCCTTTTCCAGGAAAGGGGCCGTTCTAGACGCCGGTGTATGTGCGGAAATTTTCAGTTGCCCGATGAAGTGCTTTCGATTAACATTTCACCCCGAGATTTTCGGGAGTCCGTTTCCCGGAATCCGGGTGATGTTTCATGCAAAGATTACGAACAGGAGAATTGCCAAAATGAGGAAAATTTTCGCTCTCTTTCTTTTGACAGCCATTGTGACCACCCTGGCAGGCTGCCGGCTCTTCGGGGGAACCGACGACGACGGGGTAACCGTCGTTCCGACGATGAACACTCAGAACAGCGTCGTCATCCCGATCGATGTTCCAGAGTCGGCCATCGCTTCCGGGACCCTTGCCAGCATGACCGAGATGGCGAGTATTCTTACGGCTGAAAATGCGACGGATCTGGTCGTTACCGTCAAGGACAAAACCTACAAGCCCAACGCCTTTAAGAAGTACACGCGAAATGACATCCCGAGAATCATTTTCCTCGTGGTCGCGAATTACGCCGAACTCGGAAACCCGACCGGGAATCTGGCCGTTCAAATCAACAGCGGATTGACTTCGGTCGCCGCCATCACCATCGCGAATATCGAAACGAGGGTCGTCGTAACCGGCTCATATTCCACCCAATCCATCTCCCAGATTGCCCAAGCCGTTATCACCGCGCTGTTCGGGGGAACCAACTCGAGCGGTCTGGCCATCAATTCGGCCGCCAACCTCGTCGGAATGGTTTTCAACTACACCGGGGCGCTGGTTCCTGCCAGCCTGACCGGGTCGACTTTCGTCGTCCAGGTTGTTTCCATTGGCGGGACCCTGACACCAGTTATTCCGGTCCCCCAGCCTTATGTTCCCCCCACCCCGGCCGTTTCGTCGGTTGTTGTGGAAAACCCCACTGGAACACCCACTACTCTGCTGAAGAATGCGGCCACGCCCGACGCGGTCGCGACCACGACCCCCAGTTTCCTCATCAATTTCGACCAGAACATCTCACTTCCAGATTCTTTCACAGTGAAAGCGACCCGGCAGGAGAACCAGAATTCGGTGACAATGTCGAAGGGGACCCCTTATCTGACCGTCGTCAAATCCGGCGACAAGCAGCTGCGGGTCACCATCAATCCCGTGAGGAGCCTCAAACCCAATTCCACCTACAAGGTCGAATTCATCAGTGGGATGATAGGTGGCCTGACGGTCAGCTCCACCGATTTCTACATGTTCAAGACACCTAACTGACGGGGTTTGCAGCCTCTCGGGGTCGTGGCAGGAACGATCCCCGAACAGGCCACCTGACGTTCATGTTCTCCTGATCCTATCAGCCCAGGCCCCCGGTGCCTTCGGTTCCCGAAGGCACCGGGGTTTTCAATTCCCCGGCACAAAAAGGGAAGATTCCCCCTGTCATTTTGACGGGATTTGTGGTTATATATTCTCCTGGCACAGAACAGGGAATTTCCAACACAACGAATTCGTGAACAGGGGCAGGTTTCAGAACCATGCATTTACAAACCTTGGAACTGATGGGGTTCAAATCCTTCGGCCACAAGACCGTTTTCGAGTTTCAACCCGGCATCACCGGGATCATCGGGCCGAACGGTTCCGGCAAGAGCAACATTTGCGACGCCATTCGCTGGGTTCTCGGGGAACAGAGCGCGAAGACGCTGCGGGGAACGAAGATGTCCGAGGTGATCTTCGCGGGAACACCCCAGATCCGGCCTTCGGCTTTTGCCCAGGTCAGGCTCGTGCTGAACAACGAAGACCGGCTCATGCCGGTCGAGTATTCCGAAGTTTCCATTGGGCGGCAGTTGTTCCGCTCCGGTGAGAGCAACTACTTCCTCAACAGCGGCAAATCCCTCCTCTCCGACCTCAAGGAGATGCTCATGGACACCGGCATCGGGAAGGACGGTTATTCCGTCATCGGCCAGGGGGATATCGACGACATCGTTTTCCAGAGAACCCAGTCTCGGCGGGCTCTCATCGAGGAAGCGGCCGGAATCACCAAGTTCAAGCACCGGAAGGCCAATACCCTGCAAAAGCTTGACCACACGAGGGCGAACATCACCCGTCTTCGCGACATAGTCGGTGAAATCGAGCTCCAGCTGGGGCCGCTGGCCGAGCAGGCCGAGAAGACCCGGCGCTACCAGGCCCTCGCGGCTGAGATCCGGGGTCTCGAGATCGACCTGATCCTGTTCGACCTGTCCCAACTCTATGCGGACCACGAGAACGTAGATTCGATGCGCCGCGGACTCATAGCCAAAGTCGCCGAGATCGACAAGTTCCTCGAGGAGGTCTCCCGGAAGAAGGCCGATGCCCGGGAAAGGCTCCTGAAATACGAGGAGGGCCTCAAATCACAGCGTGACGAACTCCGGGACACAGTCCAGGGGATCGATTCGATCCGTTCCCGCGTTTCCTCGATGAAGGAGGAATCCAGGAGCCACCAGGCCCGCCGGCAGGCAATCGTGGAAGAGGTGGTCCAGATCGACACGATGCTCGACGAGGGCGGCCGGGAGATCGAGATCGCCGAGAATCAGCTGAAGGACGAAGAGGCGCGCGAGATCACGCTCAGCGGGAAGATCTCGGAGATCGATTCGAACATCGCCAAGGTCCAGGGGGAGCTCGACCAGCACCTGAAGGAGATCGCCCAGGACCGTGAATCCTCCTTCCAGGTCGCGGTCCTTCTGACCGACAAGAAAAACCGGATCAACACCGCAACCCAACAGATCTCCCTGCTCGAGAAGCAACTGGAGAAAGGTGCGGGGGACATCACCTCCCTTGAAAACCAGATCGCCAGACTCGAAACCGAAAAGACGCGCCTGACCACGGAGATGGCGGCAATGGAGTCCGAGATCTCGGCGAACACAAAATCCCTTCAGGAAGACCAGCAGCGGCAGGCCAGGGTCGAGAAGGACCTCAAGAAGAGCGAGGAGGAACTTTCGGGAACCGGCGATCAGATCAAGATCCTCAATGCCCGCCGGAACCTCCTCGAGGAACTGAAGAATGGCGCCGAAAGCGGAATCTCCCGCGGGACCCGCGAGATCCTGGCCCTCAAGGACCGGCAACTTCCGGGTGTTTTCGGGATGGTGGGCGATCTCGTCACCGTTCCGCGCGGTTACGAGACCGCCTTCGAAGTCGCGCTCGGAGGGAGCATCCAGGACATCGTTACCCGGGATGCGCAGACTTCGCAGCAGGCTATCGCCATCCTCAAGGAGCGAAAGGCCGGACGGGCGACCTTCCTTCCCCTCGACATGATCCAGGCCGCCCCCCGCCTCGATTCCTGCTCGGCGAAGGGGTGCCTCGGGGTCGCTCTCGACCTGATCCAGTACGATGCCAAATTCTATTCCGTGATGAACTATCTCTTCGGCCGGATCCTGATCTTCCAGGATCTCGATTCCGCCGTTGCCTACTCCAGGACAAGCCGCAATTTCAGCCGCATCGTGACTCTCGAAGGCGATATCGTGCGATCTTCCGGTGCCATGACCGGCGGCGCGGAGGGTGCCCGGAATCCGGGTTTGCTTACTCGCCGACGGGAGCTCGACGAGTTGGGTGAAAAGCTCCAGAGCCTTGCCGCTGCCGAGAAAAAGCTCCGTGGGGCGGTGACCCGTCTCCAGTCGGAACGGACCGCGCTCCTGACCACGATCCGGCAGCGTGAGGACGCCATCGCCAAGCGCAGGAACTCGTTCGACTTCTTCAAAAACAGCCTCGAAAAGCAGGAAACCGACCTCGTCACGCGCCGCCGCGAGTTCCAGACACTGGATGTCGACCGCCGGGATCTGCAGTCCGAGCTGACCCGTCTCCAGAAATCCCTTGTCGACACCCGGAAGGAGCTGACCGCGCTCGAGGCGCAGAACGTCGAACTTTCCGCACGGCTACAGGAGTTGAGCGGAAAGGAAAACGGCATCCAGAGCCGCCTGGTCTCCCTTCGCGGGATGATGAACGAGGAACGTCTCGTCATGGCCCAGATTGCGGAGAGGAAGAAGGGGTTGCGGAAGGAGATCGATTCCGCGGGGAAACGCCGCCGCGACGCCCAGGACCGGAAAAACCGCGCCGGGGCGGAAATCGGTCGCCTGGAAGCATCTGTGGCCGAGATCGAGAAGATGATCGCGGAACAACAGGTCCTTTTCGCCGATCTCGAAAGGAAGAAGAACGAGCTCGAAGCCCAGGTCGAGGCCAAGCAGAACGAGCACAAGAATGTCTCGCGCGAGATCGAGGGCTACGACCACACCTTCCAGAGTCGCGCCAAGATCCAGGATGCAACCAAGAACAAGCTCGCCGAGCTCGATGTCAAGCTCGCCGAGATCAAAACCCACATCAAGAACAAGGAGAGCATTCTCGCGGGGGATTTCCAGTTCGAAATGGACCAGACCTCGACCACGCTCAGAAAATACGAAAGCCGGGAGGAGCTGGTTACCCGCATCGCCGCGCGGCGTGGGGAGATGGAAGCCCTCGAGCCCGTAAACCCGCTCGCGATCGAGGATTACGAGAAGACAAAGGAACGGTTCGACTTCCTGAACGGGCAGATCCGCGACATGACGGAAGCCGCGACCTCCCTCGAACAGGTCATCGCCGAGATCGAGAAGATTTCGTGCGAGCGGTTCCTTCAGACATTCCAGTTGATCGACGGGGCCTTTTCCGACATCTTCAACATCCTTTTCCCGGGTGGCGGCGGCCACCTCAAGCTTTCGAACGGGGATGACCCACTCAACAGCAACGTCGAGATCATCTGCCAGCTCCCCGGAAAGAAGCTTTCCACAATCGAATTGTTCTCCGGGGGCGAGAAAGCCCTCATCTCAATTGCCCTTTTGTTCTCGATCCTGCAGGTGAAACCCCCCGCCTTCTGCGTTCTCGACGAGATCGAAGCCTCCCTCGACGAGGCGAACGTACGTCGGTTCACCAGGCTGCTGCGAAGTTTCGCCGACAAGACCCAGTTCCTGGTCATTACCCACAACAAGGAAACCATGCAGGCGGTCGACGTGATCTACGGGATAACCCTCGAAAAGACGGGAATCTCCAGGCAGATCTCGATCCGTCTCGAAGACCAGGACAAGATCAAGGAGTTCACAGTCGGCAAGAAGCCTCTTTCGGGAACCGAAAGGCCGCCTGCCACCGTCACGAACATCAATGATATCCGGCAGATCCAGGAGAATTCACGATGAGCGAAGAATCCCGGCCCGTTGCCCAGGATAGTCCGGCTTCACCGGCCACTCCAGCAACACCCGCAATGCCCGCGACCGATCCGAACGCATCCTGGGATGAACCCCGGATCGTGGTTTTCCTGATCGGAATCTGTCTTCTCATCGAGGGTGGCCTGATTTACTACCAGGCCGGGATGAACCAGATCATCATCGCCGCCATCACGGGCGTGTCGGGAATCACCCTGCTTCTCTTCGCCTGGCTGGTTCCCCTCGAGGAGGAGCAGGAGCCCAGCGAAGCCAGAACGGAAGCCCCTGCCGAAACCCCAGCCATCGCCGCGCCTCCCGCCCCTCCGATCGAGATTCCCCCAGCCCCGGCCCAACCCGTTCCTGTGACGAAGGGTGCAGAGCCCGTTCCCATTCCGGGTGCAAAGGAAGCGCAGGTTCCACCGTCCGTCGCCCCTTCCATCCCTGAAGTCCGGCCCTCGGAACCCGTTTCCCCATCCGCCCCTCCCTCAGTGGCCGCCCCCAAGCCCATCGAGGAGGAAGAACCGCAGCTTTCCTGGTTCGAGAGACTTCGCCGCGGTCTGAGGAAAACCCGCGAAAGCTTCGTTGGGAAGCTCAAGAAACTGGTTTTCGGGCAACCCACCATCGATGCCGATTTCCTCGAGGAGCTCGAAGGAACCCTCTTCGAGGGCGACCTCGGGGTCAAGACAACCCAGGAACTACTCGCGCAGCTTCACAAGCGGGTCGAGACCGATGGGGTCAAGGATCCACAGGCAATCTACGGGATGCTTCGTGAACAACTAAATTCCAGGCTCGCAAAACTCTCGGCCGAGATGAAATTCAATTCGGGGGGACTCACCATCTTCCTGGTTCTGGGCGTCAACGGGGTCGGAAAGACGACCACCATCGCCAAGCTCGCCCGGAGATACATCAAGGAAGGCAAGAAGGTCCTCCTCGCCGCCGGAGACACCTTCCGGGCGGCCGCGATCGACCAGCTGAGCATTTGGGGTGAAAGGGTGGGAGCCGAGGTGATCAAGGGTGCCGAGGGGGGAGATCCCGGGGCATTGGTATTCGATGCGATCCATGCAGCCAAGAAGCGGCAGGCCGATCTCCTGATCGTTGACACCGCCGGCCGTATGCATGTCAAGGTCAACCTCATGGACGAACTGAAAAAGGTCAAGAAGATAATCGACAAGGAGAACGAGGGCGGAGTCCAGGAAGTGCTCCTGGTACTCGACTCCACTACCGGACAGAATGCCGTCCAGCAGGCCACGTTGTTCAACGAGGCAATCTCCGTCACCGGAATCATCATGACGAAGTTGGATGGAACGTCCAAGGGAGGGGTGCTTTTCGCGGTCGAGGAACAGACCGGCGCTCCGGTGAAGTTCATCGGTGTCGGCGAGAAGATGGACGATCTGCTTCCCTTCGATCCCGCGAGGTTCCTCGAAGCCCTTTTCGAGGATGACTCCGACAAGACGAAGAAGAGCGACTACAAGGTTCTCTGATCCAGGGCCACAAGGAGGGCGAAGATGGTTCTTTCGAGAAGGTTTGCCGTTCTTTCGATTCTTCTGGCGGCGGTAACGCTGCTCGTTGCCTGCGATAAGAATGATACCACCTCCTATCCCGTGGCGGCTTCGGCCGGAATCGGGATTTCTTCGCTCGCGGCAACGGGAAACACCTCGCTCTCGAAGTCTGCCGGCGGTACGATTAGGGTCACATGCAACTGGACCGCCACCGCCGCTCCCACCACGCTCAGCGGAACCATGGAAGTCGCCAACGTGACCACCAAGATCCAGACCCTCTCTTTGGGGAATGGGGGGGCGGTCGCTGGTTCCTTCCAGGGGGACTTCGTCTATTCGCCAGCGGATCTTTCCGCCATTGCGACCGGAACCCAAAATTTCTCCTTCTGGCTGGGCAGCGAGAGCCTCACCTCCGAAGCCCAGGCGATCCCGGTAACCATAGTTCCCTGAACCACGGGGCACAGACAACCCTTTCCAGACCCTAATCCCATTTGCCCGGACAAATCCCGGTGATGCCTTGATTCCCGATCTAGGGGAATCGGGAACCACCCTCGTTCCCTGAAAGGATCGGGGTCTGACCGAAATTCTGGTTTTTCTCACCGGGCTCACCACGAAGACGCAAAGCTCACTAAGGTCACGAAATTGGGAAATCTCACCCTGCAGGGAGACCTTTCCGACCTGGGTGTTCTTCGTGGTCATCTTCAATGGGCTGAATGGAAGGCAGAGGAGTTTGACCCGATCCCACGAAATCGAAGATTGACATTACGTGGCGGGAAACCGATAATGGGCCGTCGCGGCGGGCTTCGAGCCCCTGCACCGGAGGAAGAAATGAAGGAAAAGAAGAAGGTTGTTCTGGCATACAGCGGTGGACTCGACACTTCCGTCATACTCAAGTGGCTTTGCGAGAAAGGCTTCGAGGTCGTTTGTTTCGTCGGGAACGTTGGCCAGCGAGAGGATTTCGCCGCGGTCGAGAAAAAGGCCCTGACGACCGGTGCGGCAAAGGTCCATGTTCGAGACCTGCGCAGGGAGTTCGTCACTGATTTCATTTTTCCCGCCCTCTGGGGAAACGCCGTTTACGAAAGCCGGTATCTCCTCGGAACCTCGCTCGCTCGTCCCCTTATCGGCAAGGCGCAGATGGAGGTCGCGGCCGAAGAGGGTGCCCGGTATGTCGCCCACGGAGCCACCGGGAAGGGGAACGACCAGGTGCGGTTCGAGCTTACCTATTACGCGCTCGACCCTTCGATCAAGGTGATATCGCCCTGGAAGGACCACGAGTTCCTTTCCCAATTCAAAGGCCGGTCCGACATGATCGCCTACGCCGAGAAGCACGGTATTCCGGTCAAGGCGCAGCGGGACAAACCCTACAGCGAGGACGAGAACCTCATGCACATCAGTCACGAGGCCGGAATTCTCGAAGACCCCGGGTTCGTTGCCGCCGAAGAGGTCTACAGCCTTACCACCTCGCCCCGCAATGCTCCCGATCGGGAAACCAGGATCGAGATCGAGTTCCGGGACGGCAGCCCCGTGCGGGTGAAGAACCTCGAGGATGGTCACGAGGAGCGGGAACCGCTTGCCTTGTTCGAATACCTGAACCGTCTCGGAAGCGAGAACGGAATCGGACGCATGGACATGGTCGAAAACCGTTTCGTGGGGATCAAGTCCCGGGGTATCTACGAGACGCCGGGTGGAACGATTCTCTGGAATTCGCATCGCGATCTCGAGGCGATCGCGATGGACAAAGAGGTCATGCGGCTACGTGACACGCTCACGCCCAAGTTTTCCGAGGTCATCTACAACGGGTTCTGGTTCTCCCCCGAAATGGATTTCCTTCTCGCCGCATTCGCGAAGAGCCAGGAAGCCATCGACGGAACCGTCACCCTTTCCTTGTACAAGGGAAATGCTATGGTCATTGCCCGGACTTCCCCGACCTCGCTCTACAACAAGGACCTTTCCAGCATGGAGGTCGAGGGCGGTTTCGACCAGACTGATTCGAGGGGCTTCATCAACATCAACGCCCAGCGTCTCAAGGCCCACCACCTCGTTCTCAGGGCGGATCGCCCCTTCGACTGGCGGCGCGGAATCCTGCGCTCCTCGAAGACAAAATGAAACTCTGGGACAAAGGCGGTTCCCTTGACGCCGCGGTGGAAAAGTTCACTGTCGGGGAAGACCCAGTGCTCGACCTCGAGCTGATTGAATACGATTGCATCGGATCCCGGGCTCACGCCCGTGGTCTCAAGCGTATCGGACTTCTCGACCAAGGGGAACTTGCGGGCATCGAACGAGAGCTTGCCGCCATAACCCGAGATGCCAGGGCGGGCCGGATCACTATCGATCCGGGCCTCGAGGATTGCCACACCTACATCGAAGACCGGCTGACCAGCAAGCTCGGCGATGCCGGAAAGAAGATCCATGCCGGTCGGTCCAGAAACGACCAGGTCCTGACTGCAATTCGCCTCCTCCAGCGGGACAGGCTCGCGGGGGTCAGGAAGGGGATCTCCGGCCTTCGGGGGGCGCTTCGGAAGCTCGCCCGCCGGTCCGGAAAGGTTCCGATCCCGGGGTTCACCCATACCCGGAAAGCCATGCCCTCCTCGATCTCGATCTGGACAGGAGCTTTTCTGGACGCCCTTTCCGATGATGTCCCCTTGATCGAAGCCGTTGAGAACCTTCTCGATCAGTCTCCCCTTGGGACCGGGGCGGGATACGGAGTCCCCCTTCCGCTCGACCGCACTTTCACCGCATCGGATATGGGTTTCGGCCGGATTCAGAGAAACCCTGTCTATGCCCAGCTTTCCAGAGGAAAGTTCGACCTCGCCGTCGTCCAGGTCCTCGTGCAGGTGATGTTCGACCTGAACCGGATGGCCACGGATCTGATCCTTTTCTCTCTCCCCGATTTCGGTTGGTTCAAACTTCCCGACAGGTTTTGTACCGGGAGCTCACTGATGCCCCAGAAGAAGAACCCCGACGTCCTCGAGCTCGTCAGGGCCGGGGTTCACGTCGTCGCCTCATGCCAGGATCGGATCCAGGGAATCGTCGGAAATCTTTTGACCGGCTACCATCGCGACCTCCAATGGACGAAAAAACCTCTCTTGGAATCCCTTTCCCTGACGCGCGATTCCCTGGCGGTCATGACTGCCGTAATCGAAGACCTTGAAGTCGATGAGGAACGGTGCCGGTCGGCAATGACTTCGGAGCTGTTCGCCACCGAACGGGCTTGCGATCTGGTGAAAAGGGGGGTTCCCTTCCGGGACGCCTATCGCAGGGTCGCGGCCGAACTCGCCGCCGAACTCGCGTCCGGAATCCCCGCCGAGGTTGTCCGGCCTTCGGCCCACTCTTCGGGAAAAGGTGGAAAATGCTGTCGGGAGCCGGGCCGGCGAAAAAAGTAGAAGGACGCATGAACTGATTGTTTGGGTCCATGCGTCCCCGTTGCTACCTTGTCGGAGCATCTCTCCCAGATTCTGGCTTCCTGGGGACCGATGTGCGGAATCAGGATGTCAGAAAGGCATCGTCCCGCTTCCGGGGCCGATGGGGAATGTTCCGCTTCCCGGCCCAATCGGGAACGTTCCCGAGCCCGGACCGAAGCCTCCAGGGGGAATTCCATTTCCACCGGGGTTCCCGGGGTTCCCAGGGTTTCCGGGATCTCCGATCCCTCCGGGGCCCATTCCAGATGTTCCGATCGTGGTAACTATGTCCGAGATCGTGAAATCCGCGAATTCCGTGCCGTTCGAGTATGTTCCCGACTCATAGAGGCCGTCCGAAAGAGTTCCGGACATGCTTCCACCGAATGAGACCGTGTAGGAGGTTCCCTGGAGAAGTTTCGGCGAGGAGAACGCAACGGATTGGAAATTCTTCGAAGGGGCGAATGTCAGGATGTTCTCTCCCCCGGAAGTTCGGATATTGAACAGGGTCCCCGCGCTCATCGTGGAGGTGAGGTTAACGAGGAGCGCACATTGGGTCGACGAAGGACCGGCGGTCATCGCCATTCCCGAGCTTCCGGCAGCAACCAGGAAACCTCCGCTCAACTTGAACGAGGTATCGTAATCGATCGCGGCATTGTTGTTCTCCGTCGGCCCGTTAACGATTACCGTTCCGGCCGTCATCGTGATTGCCCCGTTGATGTCGATCCCGTCTCCCGCCGCCGTGATGAAAAAGTAGCCTCCGTTGATGAAGAGGCTGGCGTTTCCGGGCGACGGGAAACTCCCAGCGGCCGAGCCGTCCGCCCCTCCGGCTCCGTTGATTCCGTCGTCGCTCGCGATTATGCGGAGTTTTCCCCCGTTGAGAATGACCGAAACGGCTTCGATTCCTTCGTAGGACTTCCCGATATCGATGGCGGAATCATTGATCACGATTGAAGTGTCGGCGTGGACTCCGTCATCCCCGGACGAAAGGGAGAGTGTTGGGTTCCCCAGCGTCAGACTTCCGTTCGTATGGAGGCAATCATCGGCAGAACTGATGGATATCGCACCCGAATCGATGATCACGCTTGCGGCTCCCTTGATTCCCTTCGCGGAGGAATCCGCAGCGACTGTGCGGCCGCTTCCTCCCCCGGCCGTGATCGAGATATTGCCAGCGGAAACGAGGACATCGGTCTGGCCCGAGATTCCGTCTCCCGCGGAGACGATCTTCATTGCGCCGCCGCGGACCAGGACATACCCCCTGGAAGCGTCAGCGTCCTCGGTTGATTTGAGGCCGTCGCCCCCCGCGTGGATGTCCAGGTTCCCGCCGTCGACGACGAGGTAGTCCTTTCCGCGGATCCCGTCGTCAACGGCGATTACGGAAATGTCTCCGCCGTTGATGACAAGCCCGTCTTTGGAGACGATTCCGTCGGCGAAGTTGGCGGTGACCTTCAGGGTGCCGCTTCCGCAGATGGAGAGGTTGTCCTTGCTGAAGATCGCGCCATTGGGTTCACCTGCCGCGACGTCCTCGAACACGTAAGAAGAGCCGTCGTTAAGCGAATTGGTGGTTCCTCCGGCGAGAACGAGGACCGCTTTCTCGCAGTTCCTGACGAAGAACGGGGAACTGTCGGAACAGGTGATGGAGACTCCGCTAAAGATGACCTTGACGATTCCTGCGGCGGAAGAATCCACGATAAGTTGTCCGTCGGCCAGGGAGCCGGTCACGACGTAGGTTCCCGGGGAGTTGATCGTCACTCTCGTCCCTGAAGCGCTGACTTGAGGCGAATTCACCGAAACGGATGACCCGTTCAGCCTGATGGGAATCCGGCCCGAATCAACCACCACGTAATCGGTGGACACCCCGTGGTTGGGGAATTTCCCCGAAAGAGCTTGTGCGACGTTTGTGCCGTAGGTCGTTCCGGCCGTGGTAGCCGTCGAAGTGCTGGTAGCGGTCGATGTTCCCGTGGTATTGGTCTGAGTGCTGGTCAGGGAAACAGAGCTTCCGACGGGGTTGTTCCCACCGGTTTCTCCCCCTCCACCGCTTCCACATCCCGTGGTGAAAAGCGTGAGAACGATTGCTGCAATGAGAACGAGCCGTTTGGTGTTCAATTTCTTTCCCCTCCTGAAGTGAGCGAGATAAGCCGTGTCAATCCAGATCGAATTCCAGGGATGCCTGATATCGCTTTTCCGCGTATTGGTCATCATCTCCGCTGACCTCGTCATGCTTGATGAACTGGATCTTTCCCGTGATGTTCCTGGAAAGGGCAATTGAAAAACCGGTTTTCACCTGTCTCATGTATCCGTTTCTTTCGAAATGCCCGGTGTCAAGGGGATTCGACGAGGAGTAGTCTTCCGTTCGATGCTTGACTCCGGCATGGATACTGAACCTCTTCGAAAACCTGTATTCGGATTCGATCTCGATGGCCTTTCGTTTCGCCGATCTGTCGATTACTCCGATGCAGGCGGCATTCTTCTTGATTTTTCCATCTCCGTTGATGTCGATCCGGGGAATCGTTTCGTCATACAGGAAAACCTCGTTTCCTGAAGGCGATTTCAGGCTCTCGATCTGTCCTCGGACGTTGAGGTCGAGACGTGAGAAAAACCCGAGCCCGAGCTGGATGCCTCCGAAATGGAGTTGGAAATCGCGGTTGCTGAAGGCGGAATTGTACTTCCGCTTTCGAATTCCAAGAAAAGGTTGGGCCGAAAAGCCCGAAAATCTTCGGTGCTCCCCCTTCAGGAAGGTATGCTCGTATCCAAGCCGGGCTTCGTGCTCGTCGAAAACCGCCGCTGAGTACAAGCGTTCCTTGCGGGTCACGTTCTTGTTCATGTTCCAGTCATCAACCCCATATAGGTAGTTCTTCCGGAACTTCCGCAGTGTGATTTCCGCATCAAGAAGAAGTCGGTCCCTTTTCCCGTTGGACTTCCTCAATCTGATCTGCCCTTCTGGGTAACGTCCTCTCTGGTTCTTTTCCGTGAAATTGTATTTGAGCCCGGAAATGAGGGAGACCTTTCCGAGCGGTGACCGTTTCCAAACGAAACGGGCCCCAAGACTTGGGATCATTACGTAATCCGAGATTGAATCGATGTCCTTGAAGCGACTGGAGGCAATATCACCGGCGTCCATTTCATTGAACTTTTCGATCTGCTCCTTGGAAAGGCCGAACAGGTTGTCGTGATATTGGACCGAAAGACCCGAGAAACAGGAAATCTTCGGGTTTTTTCCGGCTCTTTTTCCTTTCTTGGTGTTCTTCTTTGATTCACTCGCAGTTTCCTTATGGCTTTTCTTATGGCCTTTTTTCGTTGCCTTTTTGCCAGGATTCATTTCTCCCGCCTCGGCGGAAAGGGGAACCGACAGAAGAAGGATTATCAGGATGACGGCCAGTTGGCCGGGTCGGGGGAGAACGCTTCTGAACCTGCTTCGAAACAAATCCACGTCGTCATTCCCCCCTTTCGTAATGAATGCGGACTTCGGCGGAGTTGTTCATCAGGTTGATGTTCGCGACCTCGACCCTGGTGATCGGCAATCCCGTCCGCTCCTTGAGATCTGCCAGAAGTTCCTGATACCTTGCGGGTTTGATGAGGTCCATGTTCCCATACTTGATGGTCTTTTCAACGTGGCCATTGGGGGAGGTCGTCCGTTCGAGAAGGTAGATGGCAATGGCGATTATCGAGTTTACGATGATCAATTCGGTGAAGCTGATGATTTTTCCCGAAAGCGCGTTGATCACTCCGATTATTATCGCGGCGAACATGTAAGTCATCTGCCGGATGGGAATCTGCTCCGTCCGGTATCGAACGATCGACAAGACCGCAAAAAGGCCGAAGGAGAAACCTTTGTCGACCTTGAAGTTCGCGAGGAAAAAGCAGATGGTGAAAACAACGACGTTGATCACGAAAGCAGTGAAGAGGTAATCGGTCTCCCGGTAGATGGGAAAGAAGATCCAACGGATGATGATCAGCGTGAAAACCAGGTCTATCAGCAACTTCAAACCCAGATTTCCGAGCATATTGAAATCGATCAACTTGATTCCGAAAAGTGAAAACTGGTGGAGATCGGAAAACATAGTTGGCAAGCCTCCCCGCCCCGCGATTTCGCGGTGATCATGATATCGGGAATTACAACATGGATTCCGACCACTTTACAGATAAGAAGGATTAAGAATGGTTTGGAATTGCCCCCGCGAAGAGGCCGAATTCAATCGATTTACCCTTCGGAAGGACTCTTGAATGTAAAGATGGGAGGGGCTGGCGCGAAACTCACTGCCAGACATTCGGCCGCGGAGTGGTTGCGTCCAAAGGCCCGAGGCTGGTCGAAGGAAGGACCTTCCCGGGCGGACAGGATCGCGAGTCCATGGGGGAGGACTTCCCCCAAAACAAGGATCCGGTCGCCAGGTTGGATGGCTGCCGGACCGACCGAAAGACCGTGCTCATCGGTTTTGAAGGGTTCTCCGGTGATCCGGCCAAGGAAAACGGGCTGGCCTGAAATACATCGAAGATTGTACAGGAGCTTCGAGATTCATGGCGGCAAAACCATCGAACAACCTGTTGACGCTCGGACTCTTCGTACAGTAAACCCCCCTTCGGGGCATCGTTTCGAAATGCCTCGTCCAACCCTCCGGAAGGAGGGAGGAAACCGCGTCCATTCAAGGTGCAAGAGCGGGACTTCCTCAACCCTCGGGATGCTCCACCGAATGGAGCAGGGACATTAAGGTTCGGCGGGGTTCCCTGACCACGGCGAGCGCATCCCGCTCCGGTTCTCCGAGGCGGACGTTCAAGGCGTGGATACATCGGGCTCCCTCGCCATGCGCGGCGGAAGGGGCGGCATCGAGGAGGTTTTTGGCGAAACGGAGCTCCTGCATCTTGGAGCCCGAAAAGAATTGATGAGTGCCATTGCGCTGGCAATGATATGGCCGAAAAGTGCGAGGAGGGTGGCTCTCGGCAAATGGGCTGGGGGTTGTACAAAAGTGCAATCAATGTTGTTATCGGGAATCTGGTTGACCTTTCTGGATCCTACAAAATCTGGGGGCGCGGGAATTTGCCTGGGGAAGGGAAATGAGGTATGCTGAAAAATTCGCCTTGCGAATCATTTCTCTCCAAGGATTGGCCAGTATCATGAATTCTCCCAGAAATCGCCTTTTTCTTCTTCCGAGCCTCGTTCTGTTTCTTCTTGCGGTCGCTCTCAATGGAACTGCCGTTTCCCTCGAAGCTCCGGTCGAGCTGACCATTCTCCACGTATCGGACTTCCACGGTCACTTCCAGCCGTTCGACTGTGCATCCGGAACCGCGATGGGCGGATATGCCCGGCTGAAAGCCTACAAGGGCCGGCTCGAAGCTTCCGGACGGAAGGTCCTTCTCCTTTGCTCGGGCGATGCTATCCAGGGAACCATGGCCTTCCGTTTCTTCGGGGGTTTTCCCGACATCGAGATGATGAACCTCTGCGGGTTCTCGGGGATGGCCCTTGGAAATCACGAGTTCGACGGGAAGCTCGACGTTTTCTGCAAGGCATTCGGGAAAGCGCGTTTTCCCCTGCTTTCGGCGAATCTGCATTTCCCGCCTGGGAGTCCGATCGAGAGCCTCGTGAAACCGTTCCTGTTCCTTGATGTTCCCATCGGGTCGGAAAGCCTGAAGGTAGCCCTGATCGGCTTGACCGACGAGATGCTTCTCGACACGATGCCGCGGGGTTTCCTGCCTGGTGTTCAGGTTGACGACGCGTTCAAGACGCTTCGCCGGCTCCTTCCGAAAATCAATAAGGGAAAACCCGATGCGATTTTCGTTCTGTCCCACCTCGGTTGGCCCCGGGAGTTGGGCCTTGCGGAGGAGTTTTCGGATCTTTCGGGGGTTCTGGGGGGGCACACCCATCTTTTCGTCGATCCCCCAATCTTGCGGAAAACCGATCGGGGTCATCAGGTTCTTTCGGAACCAGGCGAGTATGGACGGTCCCTGACCCGGTACGATCTCCGCTTCTCGCCGTCGGGCTCCGCGACCCGGATGGAGGTCGTTGGTGCGGCCCTGGTCGGCATGACCTCCGATCTTCCCCAAGATCCCGTGGTAAAGGCCGAGGTGGACAGGTATGCGAGCGAAACCTCCGAAAAGGGAAAGACGGTGCTCGGGGAGGCGATGTGCCGGCTCGAAGGCGACCGGCCGATGATCCGCATGCAGGAGACCAATCTCGGGAACCTGATCGCGGATGGGATGGTCAAAGCCCTGCCTGCCGATATGGCCCTGGTCAACGGAGGGGGTATTCGCGTTACCGTTCCGAAAGGGCCCATCACGATCGGAACCTGCCTGGACGTCCTTCCGTTCGAGAACTATCTGACGAGGGTCAAATTGACGGGACGGAATCTCCAGCGCTTGGTGGAGCAGATTGCCGATGGGATCCTGTTTTTCCCTGGATATGGCGGATTCCCGCACATCAGCGGGGGCGCGAAACTCAAGATCGGTTACGACGGAGTCACGCTCGAGCTGGGGGGAAAGCCGATCGAACCGGAAAAGACATATTCGGTCACCACCATGGATTTCCTTTCAACCGGCGGAAACGGTATGTCCGAGTTCTTGGGCGCGGTGTCCTCCGAGACTTCTCCGATCCTCATTTCCGATTCCCTCATCGAGATGGTGAAAAGTCTCGGAAAGGTCGAGCCCAAGATCGAGGGAAGGCTGGAAATCGACCGGACCCCGCCCAAAACCTCCTCCGGAAACGTGTTCTTCCGAAGGGGGACCGTCTGGGGCGACGTCGTCGAGGGGTTCTCCCTTGGCCGTCGCGCCCGCGAGTTGATGTTCCGCCTGCAGATGGTTTCCGGAACGGGCGCATCTTCCGGAACGGGCCCCGCCGTCGGGATGATCCCGATACCTTTCCCCTGCCTCCCCGTTCCCCCGCTCCCGAACTGACAGCCGTCGCCCCATCAGTCGGGAAACGATAACCTGCCTACTTCTTCGATATCGAGATCATGATTCGGCCGGGAAGGAAACCGAAGGACACCTTCAGGGAGTTTGCCTCGGCGAATTCGCGGGAGACCTCGTAAAGGGAATCCTGGAGCGAGTTTCCCTTCATCTCCTGAAGGATCTTGTACTGGAATGCCTCGGGTGGGACGGTCCCGTGGAATCCGATCGCCATGCCGCTTTGAAAGCGGATAACCGTGACAGCCTGATCGAAAGACAGGCCCTTGATACCTGTGGCGAGGGCCTCCTTCAATGTCTTCGCGTCAGCCGGAAGCGGTTCGGGGGATTCGGCCATTTCCACTCTATGGCCAAGGGTCCCCGAGATCCCCCCGAAGATGGACTTGATATCACTGCCCGAAGAGAAAAGCGCAAGGAGCCCCGTTATCGCGCCTCCGATCGCGAGGATGCCCAACGTTTTGTAGGTCGCCGGTCCGACGATATCCACTTCCCTTGGCGTGACCTTCGTTTCCCGGATCATCAGCAGAAGCTGGGCTTCGGGGATCGCATCGAGCATCTCCCTTTCGGAAGGCTCGAGCACGATCGAAGCCTCCTCCGCGATCCGGCTGCGCTTTTTCAAAAGCGCGTCCCGGAAGCCCGGATCGATAGCCGCGGTCTTGATCAGTGCTTCGAGATTTCGTGGAATCGTCTTGCCCATTGCTGTCTCCTCAGGATGCCGTCAGGCCGGAAAAGGAGATCCACGGGAGGATCCCGTGACCGTAGTCGATCCTCTCGCGCGAGATCGAGTTGATCGAAGTGAGCATCTTGGGAATGTTCCCCGACACCATCGTTTCAGTGAGCGGAAAGCGGATCTTCCCATCCTCGATGTAGTAACTGTTCTTGGCTACCGCCGAGAAGTCCCCGTTGTCGCTCGGCTGCCCGCCCGAGAAGCGGCACATGAGGATCCCGCGCTTGACTTCCCCTACCATTGAATCGTAACTCCGGTCGCCCGAATCGACCACGAGGCAACCCCCGGCATTTGGCGCACGGGGAAGGCCCGTTTTTTTTGCGCCGAACTGGGAAAGCACGAACCCCTTCAGGATCCCACGGTCGATGATCGTTGAGTTCCCGGTCTTGAAACCATCTGGGGTGAAGGAGTATCCCCCTGCCATTTCGTCCCCGGCGGGACGGGAATGAAGCGAAAATCGCGGATCGGCGACCCGCTTGCCCAGTTTGTCGCGGAAGACGCTCGTTCCGGAAATCAGGCCCCAATCGCCGAGCCATTCCTCGGTGATTCCGTAGAGGAAGGTCTGGAGGCAATCGGGGGTGATTATCACGTCCCCCACGAATTTGGCCGGGAGCTGCGCCGGGAACAGCTGCCCCGAGGACTGCCCAAGCAATGCCCGGATCGAACCCACATCCATAAGTTCCGGTTCAAGGGTCTTCAAGGCGACGGTGGAGTAGTTGAATGAGGAGGAGTTTCCTGCGTCACGGGCGGTGAACATGGCTATGAATCCGTAGGTCCCCCGATGGGCCGTCAGGTCGACCCCGTTGGAGTTGCGCAACAGATCGGTTTGGCGTGTGAACGACAGATGGAGGTTTTCGAACACGATCGTGGGAAAAAGCTCCGAGCTTGCGTCGACAAAGGTGCTCAGACGCTTGTACATCCGGTCGAGATCCGGTTCGGCGGGGCCCACATCGAACGACTCGGGGACCTGGGGATCGGCGATGTCGAAAGCATCGTCCGGAACGGAGGCCCTGGCGAGGCCGAGGACTTCCCGGCATCCCTCCCTGATCCTTGCCCGGCCGGGATTGTTCAGGGTAACGATTCCCCTGCGCCGGTTCTCGATCGCGATGAGCTTGACCTGGGCATCGGTCGTTGTCCGCAGAAGCGATATTTCACCCGCCTCGACGTTGAGCTCATGCTTTCGCGCGGATGAAAAGAGTGCCTGGGACTTTTGCGCCCCGGCCTTTTTCAAAGCCTCGATCCCGAATTGGGCGATTTCTCCCGGATTCATCTCATCTTCCTCCGATGTTCACCATGCACCTGAGCGCGGGGCCGCCCATTCCCACCGGGATGAGCTGCTTCTTTCCACACATCCCGCCGGCGGACCACGCCATGCCGTTTCCGACCATGGTCACGGTCTTCAACACTTCGAAAGCCTTTCCCGAGATCGAGGTATCGCGTATCCCGCGCCCGAGCTTCCCCTTCCTGATCTCGAAACCGAGCGTGATCCCGAACATGAACTCCCCGGTGGAATCGGCCTGCCCGTTGGAGGTCTTGACAAGGTAGTATCCGTCTTCGACGGAGGCGATCATCTCATCGAGGGTCTTGTTCCCCGGCAGGAAGGCGGTGTTGCGCATCCTTATCAGGGGCTCGTCGAAGAACTGGTACGCCCGCGCATTCCCCTGCGGAGGAACGTCGAAATGCCTGGCTGATGCACGGTTGTGCATGTATCTCTGGAGAACCCCGCGGTCGATGACGGTCACGTCCTCGGCCTTCGTCCCCTCGTCGTCGACGAAAACCGGGACGGGACATGTTCTTCCCAACGCGGTGTTTGCGAAATCCACGAGGGTAACGAGAGGGGTGGCCACCTGGCGTCCCATGAAATCGGCCGCTATCGATCCTCCAAGGACGAAATCGGCTTCCGTCGTGTGGCCCACAGCTTCGTGGGCAAGGATTCCCGCGAGGTCCGCGTCCAGGATGCACTCCTTCTTCCCTGCATCGGAAAAGACTCCTTCCGCCTTCCGGGAAAGATTCCCATATTGGCGTTCGATGGCGGTGAAAAGCTCGGCCGGGGTCGAGAAATGGTCCTCGAAATGTCCGAGACCGCCGTGGAGATCATGGAGTTCCACCGGCCCGTGGTCGCTTCCGAGCGAGAGAAGGATGTAGATGAGTGTTCGGGGAACCAGTGAACGAGCGTCGGTTCCAAATGAGGTGAACAGGGTTTTCTCCATCTCGAGGCAACTCAGGCTGACGGTCCGACTTTTCAACTTCGGATAGGTGGAAAGGATGTGCGAGTCGACTTCTCTGAGGAACTCGATCAGTTCCTCGGTTGTCCGCCTCGGCCGCCTGGTGGAGAAGTCCTGGAGCGAAACGGTTTTCCGATCCGTGAAATCCGGTTTCCCCAGGTCCTGGCGCGTGGTGAGAAATCGGGCATTTCTCGCGGCTTCACGGAGGACCGCCTTTGCGCCCCTGGCCGTACGATCCGGACCGGAAGCAAACCCCCATGCCCCGCCTGCGTGCACTCTCGCGGAAACGCCCCCCCGTGAAGCGCGCTCGTTGGTGCAGAGATCCCCGTTCAGAAAGGTAAGCCTGATATTACGGTTTTCCTGGAATCGAAGCTCGGAATAGCCGGATAGAACCGGTGCGAAGGCCGAGAAGTCGGGCGATTTCATGGACTTTCCTCCCCGCCTGGGTTCGAGGACGCGGGAAGCTTCTTCCCCAGCAAGTTTTCGATGGCCTTCACCAGCTGAATGTCCTTTCCATCGAGATATTGGATGGGCATCGGGACCTCGATGTCGGGCTGAACGCCGACGCCCTCCAGGTCGACACCGTCCACCGTTCCCCCGGTGGCGGCCATGAAGAACAGCGAGCCGTCGGAAAGGGGTATGATCCTTCCCCCGAGGACGGCTCCGCTGGTGCGTTCGCCGATGATGGTTCCGAGCCGGAACTTCTTGAACCCGAAGGCGAAAACCTCCTTTCCGCTTCTGGAACCGCCATTGACCAGAAGTACCACCGGTTTTCGCCATTGCGTGTCGAACCGGACGGCTTTTCCGCTCTTGTCGGCGAACTCGATCACGGGGACATTCCGGTTGAAGACGTTGAGATAGGATGGGTTCGCTCCTCCGAGACCATCGCGGAGGTCGAGTATGAGGGAATCGGCCTCGGCGAGTTTTCCCCCGGAAATCTCGTCCAGGAAGGCCTGGTGGAAATCCTCGCCGGCGTAGCTCCAGATGTGAATGTAACCTATCTTCCTTCCGAGAAGCCGGAAAACGCGAACGCTTGCGGTTTCGGCATCGAGGAACTCCTGGTGGGGTTGGACGGAAACCGGGACGACCCTCAAGGCAAGGGGCTTGCCCTCCCGATGCCGCCTGACGCACAATGAGACAGGCTTTCCGGCTTTTCCGGAGAACGACCGGATCGGGTGGAAAGGCTTTCCGTCGGCGTCGATGATCTCATCCCCCCTGCGCGCCCCGGCCTTTGCCGCAGGGCCGCCGTCGAGGAGCCAGACAACGAACCGTTTCCCCTCGATCAGACGGGTGTAGACACCGATGCTGGGGTATCTTGCCCCTCCTCGGGGAAAAAGCGCGCGAATCGGAGGGAGATTTCCGAAAACGCTGACATACTGGTAGAATTCCTGGGAACCCCTTGGCAGGAAAACCGTATGGGAGGTGTGGAGCATTTCCAGGAATTCGTTCGCAACAGCCGCGAACCCCTCGAGGTTTTCCGCTTTTCCAGCCTTTTCGCGGAAGAGAGACCCCTTTTCACGGAGGAGGGCCCTCGCCCGGTCCGGAAAGATGAACCCTTCCTCGAGGTGCCGGCAGACCTCGTCGAAAAGCATTTGGAACCCGCTCCCCGCCCTCTCTTTTCCTTGTACCGAAAAAGAAGGATCGGTTGAAAGAGCGAGGAAAAACAACGATGCTGCGAAGGTGGCAAGAGCCCGGGTGTTGCTTCCCTTCATCACTTCCTCTTCCTCCTGTGATCCAATAACTCCTTTCCGAATCTATCACCTGGAAGAAAGCGGTGCAAGGAACCCGTCCGGGATCGGTAGGGGGACCCGGCCATACCCACTCGATTCGGGGTCCGACAATTGAGGGCGGACCAACGATTCCAACCCGGATCCCGGGAACAGGTTTTCCGGAGGTTCATCTGGGTCCTTCTTGTGCTTTCGCTGACTTTCCTTCTTTCCGACGTGATGTGGAGAATCCAGGCGGGTTTCGACTCCGCCCGGGAAAACATGGGAAGGGATCTTGCGAACAGGGCTGACCGCCTTCTCACTGAATGTTCCCCTGAAAGGGTTATGAGAAGCCTCGTTCAGGGGTGGGCAGGAAAGGGATTGTTGCAATTCCACGTTTTCCTTGAACGGCTGGGCCGGAAACTCCCAGGGGCTTTCAAGTTCGCAGCCTGGGATGAAAAGGGAAAACTCCTTCCACTCCCTGGCTTCATGGCGATTCCGGGCCGACGGATGATGGAGGAAGTCGTCCGCCGGTTCTTCTCCGTTCCCAATCCTGTTCCCCCCTCGGGAATATCGGTCCCGAAAGGAAGCCAGCTTGCGCTTTTCCAGACATGCTTCGGAAAGGATGTTCCTCTGGACCCCATCCTGGCGCTGAAGAACGGGGGATTGGAAGCCCGTATCAACGACAAACCGGGTTTCGTATTCCAATGGTCGACCGGGAGGCGTTCTCCCGGCGAGGGAGGAATTGCCGGAGTCCTCGTATTCGTCGACACAGTCTCCCTTCCTCGTGACTTCTGGACGAGGACCGGCCTGGCAATGGAGAGAAGGAGGATTGCGGGGGAGTCCTCTACCGTAATGACGGTCCACTTCGCCAAGCCGGAAAGGGGACGGAAGGGTTCGGGATTCAGGAACCTCCTTCTCCGGAAATTCTTCCAGCGCAACGAAAGGCATTTCGAGGTTGGGAATTGGCTCGCCACCAGCGTGGACTTCCCTCCCGACCAGTTCCTGAGGGCATTCGTTCTCTCCGATCTTTCCATCCTACGGAAACACACCGAATCGGCCAGAACCCTTGCCATCGCCGCCTTTCTGCTCGCAATACTCATCTTCACGCGGTTCCGGTTTCAGGACCGGTTGTTGGATTTTCTGGGCTCCTCATTTCGGCGGCGGATAGCGGGATTCTTCCTGCTGGCGGTCTTCTTTCCCACCGCGGGTTTCGTCCTCCTTGCCGGTAGGATTCGGGAGATCGAGGGGGACAAGCTCCGGGTGGAATGCTTCCAGCGGCTTCGAACCGCGGCATCCCTCCTTTCGACGCGCGGCTCCGCCTTTCCCGCGATCTACACTGAGGTTCTCGAAAGACGTCTCAGAAACTCGATCCATACGGGAATCAGCTTTTCCGAGGTGGCGGGAGAATTGGAAAAACTGGTCCGTGCAGGGGCCCTGTCGAACTTCTACCTGTCGGACTCCACGGGAGATCCCGCTTTCAGCATGAATTCGCCAGTCACGGGGAAGTTTGAGTATCTCATGAAAGGCGTTCTCAAGCTTTCCTTCCAGTCATCCGCGGACGAAATGGCGGCAATGCGGGTTCCCGAAAACGAGATGAAGATCCTCAGCGTGGGCCGGATGAACCCCTCGACCGTGGGACAAAGGACGTTGTATGTCCTCGATGTGGGAATCAAACGAGGCGGTGACTTCCGCCTTGCCCAGCTTGGGATCTGGGCGGAAGCCCTCGAACGCAAGTTCGCCCGCCGCGAGATAAGGCGCATGACCGCTGTTTCGGAGAGGGCTGGGCGTGAAGGCCCCGCTTTCCCGTTGTTCTGCGAATTCCTTTTCCCGGGCGGGGTCATCCCCCGTGGATCCCCTCTCCCGACTATCCTGAGACACCAGACCCTGGCTGGATTGCCGGGCGAGAGCAAGGCAGTGGAGGGGGAATTCGACCGGTCCGGGGCTCCCTTCCTGTTTCACAGTCCGGAACGATCGGCTTTTAGATGGATCCGTCCCGTTCTCCAGGCTTCGAGAAAACCCATAGATGAACGGAAGAGGGAAAGGTCCCTGCAGATTCTCGAGGGAGCAGCATTGTGCATGTGGTTGTCGGTCCTGTTGGGGGTTCTCCTCGCGCGGGGCCTTCTCGATCCAGTCGGCTCGCTCGATGAGGCCGTCGGGAGGATCCGGTCGGGAAACCTCGATATCAGGCTTCCCGGGGGTGGGGAAAACGAGATCGGACGGTTGAACGACAGCTTCAATGCCATGGTTTCCGGACTGCGTGAGCGTGAGCTGATGCGCGGGTTCGTTTCGGGTTCCGTCCTTTCAGCGGTGTCGGACGAAACCGTCCACCAAGCGAGGAAAGGCGAGCTCCGTCGCGTGACGGTCCTTTTCTCCCACATCCGGAATTTCCATGGAATCTCATCGGGAGTCACTCCGGGAGAGACTTTCGCCATCCTGAACGGGTTCTTTGCCGGGGCCGAAAGATGTGTCAGGGCTTTCGACGGGGAGGTCGACAAGTTCTTCGGGGAAGCGCTGATGGCGGTCTTTCTTGGTGACCGGCAGGAACGGAATGCAGTCAGGGCTTCCCTGGCCATCCGGGATTTTCTTTCCCATTTCAACGCATCCAGACAGGAGGAGGGCCTCTTTCCCGTGAAAGTCGGGATCGGCCTCAACACGGGCCAGGCAATGATGGGTGATGTGGGAAGCCTCAAAAGAAAGGACCTTACCGTTATCGGAGACACGGTAAACACTGCGGCCCGCCTCGAGACTCTCGCTGAAGGTGAAGAGGTTTGCGGAATCGTGCTTTCGCTCGAAACGGTTTCGCCCGTCAAGGACC
>CAYRYU010000006.1:36735-45870 GCA_964428355.1 uncultured bacterium | reverse complement strand
GAAGAGGTTTGCGGAATCGTGCTTTCGCTCGAAACGGTTTCGCCCGTCAAGGACCAGGTCAGGGTTGAAGATCTCGGCCTACGCAAGGTGAAAGGGAAGGAGATACCTCTTGCGGTTTTCCGGCTGACAATGTGGACGGGGGAAATCCAATGAGGGAAACCTTTCCGGAACCCCGGTCGCGGAATGACCTTGAACCGTCCACCGCGGACCTTTGGTCGTACGATCTCTTCCGGATTCTCGCCGGCCTGGGAAAGTGGATACTGCTGTTCCTGTTTCTGGTCTTCCTTCCCGTCCGGCAGGCGAAGGAGTTCTTCCTGCGCGCTTCGGAGGAACGGCTCGAGCTTTTCCGGGAGACCGTGACCCGGGAAAACCTGCGAAGGACACCGCCCCTCATCGATGCCGTCCACCCCACCTACTGTCTTCAACCTTTTCTGACCCGAAATCTGGGTTTGGATCCCGCCGGACGGGGAAGGTTCCTTTCGCGGATGGGAAACCTGTTTCCAGGTTCGCTCCAGGTGGCCGCGTGGGATCTTGCCGGAAATCCCGTTCCCGTTGCGTCCTCCGTCGCTTTTTCCGGTGTTCCCTTTCTCGAGAGGATCGTCCGGGGATACCTGATGCATGGGGGGGCGATTGGCCCTGATTTGATCCGGGAGGACCTCAAGGGAATGAGGAACCTGGCGGATATCCAGGACTTTCTGAGCTTCGTGGGAACGAACGTCTACGGATGGCCCGTCCTCCAGGAAGTGAACAAGGAGATTTTTCCCTCGGGCAGGAAGCAGGGATGCATGTTCCTCTGGAGTTCGCGAAGGGACGGCCGGACCGTTCTGGGCAACGGCGGTGGGCCGCGCGCGGGAAGCGGGGCAGCATCGGATTCGTGGGACGGGTTCTTCCTCAAAGCGACCTTCTCCCGCTTTCCGAAGGATTTTTTCCCCCGCCTTGCCCTGAAAGGCGTTTCGAGGCTTTCGCCAGAAGGAATCGAAAACCTCATCCTGCTGGATCTGGCGAATCCCCGCCGGTCGGTCTTCCATTGTCGCAGCCGTCTTCCAATATCCCTGGCAGAAATGCTCGCCCCGGTGGTCCGTCGGCGGAGGGGAAACACGTTCTTCTGGGGTTCCTGGCTCGTCTCCGTCCTCCCCATCGAGCTTTCCAAGGACCGGGAACTCATTCTTCTTACCCCCGTGGGAAAGCTCCGGGAAACGGAACGGGCTTTCCAGGCCGGAATCGGCACGGCTTCGAAATTCCTGTTGCTTCTGGGAGGAATCGTCCTCCTGCTGGTTGCCCTGGGAAACTTCCGGAATATTGGGCTCCGCTGGCAGGTCGCGGGACTTCTTATCCTGGCCAGCCTCCTCCCCATCATGGGGATGTACTGGGCGGGGACCGCTCTTGAAGGGGAACTCGAAAGGAAGGAACGGAATACCGTGTTCGGTGGTTTCCGTACGAAAACGGAACGTTTGAAGGAACGGTTCCGCGATTTCATCCCGCTTTTTTCGGCAAGAATGGTTCCCACAATCAGGGGAACGGTCGATGGGTCGAAAAATACCGGGGAAGCGCTGAAAGCGCTTGAAGCTTTCCAGGGCAATGGGAAGCACTGGCCGTTCTTCACGCAATTCTTCCTTTCGGACGGGGAGGGAAAGATCGAAAGGACGTCGGCAAGAAGGTCCCAGCAGAATCTGGTGATCTTCCGGATATTGATTTCAAGGTTGTTCAAAGACCATGTCGGAGTCTCCGAATCCCAGTCCTCGGTTCTTGCCCAGGCCGTGGTGGATGATGTTCAAAAGATCGGGAAGACGATCAGGGTCGAGTTCCCCCTCGATTCCATTTCCTCGAGCAGGTTTGGGCAGGGAGGAGAGAAATTCCTCCTTCCGATGGTTGTCCGGGTAGGGAACTCGTCCAGGGTTCTTCTCCTCACATACGATGCGGACCTTCTGATATCCTGGTTCCTCAGGTTCGAGTTGAGAAAGGGATGGCTCGCAAAGGATCATCGGGAATCCAAGGGCTCGGAGAGGATCGGTTTTTTCAGGAACTACGTATTCCCCCCAGCCCCGAAGGACGAGGTTGCCTCCGGATTTCCCGCCTTCTTCGACCGGGAGGTTTTGAAAACCATGCCCGATTTGTACATGGGATCGACGGTAAAGAAAGAAACGAGCGGTGAGGTCGAAATAGGGGGAGAGAGATTCCTCTTCTTCTTTTCCAACGATTCCTGGCTGGAGGGGTTCCGATTCCTGGGTTTCGGCCGGATCCGGGACCTCCTTGAGGCCAGGGGATGGCGGAATCTCCTCTTTCTCGTCGGGATGGCATCCGTTCTCTTGTTCGTTCCCGTCATGGGGATTGTCGTGACGAACCGGATACTCGAACCCGTCAGGCGCCTGGACGAGGGATTGGCCAGGGTCTGTCGCGGAGATCTCGGAGTGGCCCTTCCCGCGGAAGGAGACGACGAGATCGGCCGTCTGAGCCGAAACTTCAATCTCATGGTGGGAGAGTTGCGAGAGAAGGAGAGGCTCCGGGCCTACCTTTCGGAAACCGCCCTCCAGGCAATCAAAGCCGGCAACGAAGCGGGTTTCGAGGCGAGGGAGAAGGAAGTTTCGGTCCTGGTGTCGGATATTCGAGGGTTCACAACCCTTTCCGAGCGATATCCGGTCGAGGAACTGTTTTCGATGCTCAACGGCTACTTCGAGGTCGTCGAAGAGGTGACCAGGTGCAATGGCGGGCAGGTCCAGAAGTTCATCGGGGACGCGGTCTATGCGGTTTTCCCTGAAGAAGGCGAGAAGGGAGTTGCGGGAGCCCTTGCAACGGCGGCTTCGATGCTCGGTTTTCTCGAGGAGTTCAACGCAAGGCGTGCCCGGGAAGGGTTGTTCACGATCGCGATCGGAGTCGGAATCGATACCGGACGGGTCCTTCTCGGAAAGATCGGAAGCCAGGATCGAAGCGACCTCGCGTTCATCGGGCCCCCGGTCAACCGGTCCTTTCTTCTGGAAACCGCTTCGAAAAAGGGAACCCATTCGCATGTGATCGTTTCCGCCGAGACTCTACGGTACGTGACGGGCAGGGTTGCCGTTGAACCTCTTCCGCACGGCGTGACGGAAGCCCTTGGTGTTCCTGAGCGGGTTTTCGAGATCGTTGAATTCCCGGCTCCGGGTAGAAAAGAGGGCAAGGGGTGAAATCGAGATTCATCGACCTTGCCGGCCCAATTGCGCTCACGATCATCCTCGGCCTTTCTCTCTTCTTTCTTGCGGGTGGCCTGGAGGGCCTCGAGGATGTCACGCGGAAGGACCGTCGGATCGGTTGGGAACGGATCGCACGGATGGCGTCGGTCGTTTTCAGGGACGGCTACTCTTTCGAAGGGCAGGTCGTCCGGATGAACAACGAGTTCAAACGCGCAATCGGCCGGCTCATGGCCGTTCGGAAACCGGGCTGGGAACCGAGCGCAGGGAACGACTTCCAGACCACCCTGGAGCGGGTCTTCCCCGCGAGTCACCGGAGTCCGGGTTTCGAGTTCCATTGGTTCACCCTTTCGGGTTCCGGAAAGACCAGACCGCTCCCAATGCTGACCGGTGGGCCGATCTCGGGAAAGGCCCGTCTTCTTGGCAGTCTCCTGGAAGGCTTCCTGAACTGGGACAATCTTTCCGAAGACGAGCGGAAGTCCATGGATCAGAGAAGCGGAATGCTGTTCGGTGGCCCCTACCGGACACATTACGCAGCCATGATGTTCGTCGGCCCCCAGAAAGGTCGTTGCATCAGGGTCTTCAACGGTGACAAGAGGGGCTTCCTGATCTGGGACACGGTTCCTGGCTTGGACCCGAGCACTGGACGGAAAGGGGAACGGCTCTGCTACATGGGAATCTTTCCTACCACGGGGGAGGTTTCCCGGGCCTTTCTGGACTTCGGCTTGAAAACCACCAGGGAAGCGATCGCGCGAATGGAGAGGGTTTCCGGGTATTCGTTTGCACGCCCCTTCGAGGTTCTTCTTGTACCTTCGATGAAGGAATCCGATCGGTTCCTGATCTCCACGCCTGACTTCAGGAGGTTCCTCGAGCTGCATACTCCCTATGTTCCCCTTGCGTCGAGGAAGATCCCCACGGATACCCTGGTCGAACTCGATGATCTCGGCTTGTGGGCCTTCCGTATACATGTCGCAGGGCATTTCCCCTATGACCTCTGGATCGTCTCCAGGGCCGGGGGTCGCGCAGGCCCGGGAGGGAAGGTCTTCAAATTGCTTCTTTCCCTCGGGATTCCGCTGCTTTTGTTCAGGAAGGTGACGCGTGCAGGCCGCAGGGAGGGCTTCCCGAAACACTCACCTGCGGCACCCGCCCGTGAGGGGTTTTCGATTCCCATCCGGCTCTGGTTCTCGGTCTTTCTCTTTTTTGCCGGGATCCTTCCCCTCCTTGCCCTGGCGATCGGGGGAGTCTCGTTCGTGGAATCCTCGGCAATGCAGGATCAGGAGCTGGGAATCAAGGAAGCCAGGCAGCGCCTGGAAGAGATCGATTCGAGCGTCGAACTCGTGACCGCGGGTTTCCGTCGGGAAGGTTCCGCGCTATCATCCGATCCCGGTTGGTGCGCCGGGATCACGGGAACCGAAGCGCGAAGGTTGGAAGCGGTTGCCGGGGCGGCTTTTCGGCGGTTCGGAAAGCGGGGGTTTCCCCTTTCGGCGATCTACGTTCTTCCCGCCGACAAGCCGGCTTTCGAGATCAGACGCGGCTCTCCTGGTAAATGCCATGCGTTCAGAATGTTCGACAGCTTCTTTCCACTCTTCGAATCCACGACGAGATTTCTCGAGCCGGGTCGTTCCTTCTTTCTGCCCATACGTCTGGAGGGAATGGAAACGCTCATGAACTTCACGTTCCTCTCGAACTACCGGTGCGACGTGAGGGAAATCCTTCTCGCCATCAGGCGAAAGCTCGATCAGATAGAAGTGAACGACCAGAGCACCTTCTTCTTCCAGGACCTTGTCACCGAAAATGGGAAGTCACGCGCATGGGTTTACCTTCGCGCGGACTTCGAGGTCCGATTTGTCCGATTCCTCCGGAAGATGCTTGCCTGGGAGGGCCTTCGGAAGATGGGCGGGATCTTTCTGGCAGGCCGATGCGTTGCCGGAGGGATCGAACCGGTTTTCCCGCGTGCCGACGAGGGGAAAACCTGGGAATCCAGCTGGGGCCGAAAAGCCAGGTTCTTCATGGACCTTTCCTCACGTACCAGGACAGGATTTTCCGTTTCGCTTTCCCCTGACCTGACCCTTTTCCTCCACCCGTGCCAGACCCTCAAGGGTTTCGTCCTTGCCACCTTGCTTGATTCATCGCAGGTCGGGGCGAAACGTGCCTCCCGGCTCGCGGGCTTGCTGGCCCTCGTGCTCCTTTTCCTGCTTCTTCTGGTGCCTCTCGGAATGGGGGTGTTCCACCACCTCCTCTTTCCCCTCATCAAGGTCGAGGAAGGGTTGGCCCGCGTGACTTCGGGTGACCTGTCCATCAGGGTCGCTCTGCCCGGTTCCGACGAGCTCGGTGAGTTGACCCGGTCGATCGACGGGATGATCCAGGGCTTGAGGGAGCGGAAACGTCTGACCATGTTCGTTCCCGGAACCATCGGTTCGGATCTTGCCGTCCTTTCGGGATCGGATGTTCCCGAGCCTTCCAGGAGGGATGCTTCGGTGCTCGTTTCAGATATCAGGCAGTTCACCTCCCTGTCGGAAAGGCACCTCCCGAACGAGGTGGTGGATATGCTCAACGAGCATTTCGAGGCCATGGTCGGGCGGATCCGGGCCAACGGAGGAACGGTCGACAGGTTCATCGGCGATGCTGTTGTTGCCGTCTTCTTCGACGATCCCGACCGCGGGTCTCCGGTTAAGGCTCTCAGGGCGGCTATCGAAATGATGCGCTCGCATATTGCGATTCGCAAGGCCCGGGTCGCGCGGGGAGATTTCCCCTACCGGATCGGCATCGGGATCGACACCGGGACCATCGAGATGGGAACCATCAAGGCGAAAAACCGGTTCGAGCAGACCATCCTCGGGGACGTTCCGATCAACGCCGAATCCCTGGAAGCGGTTTCCAAGCTCGGAACCGCCACGAGGATCATCGTTTCCGACAGGGTCAGGGACTTCCATCCGGGGCTTTCCTTCATTTCCATTCCGGATACCCCCGGATACGAGCTTGCAGAGCTGGAGGAAATATGAAGAGGTCCCCGTTCATCCCTTTCCTCCTGGCTGCTCTCTCGCTTGCTCTGCCGGTCATCCTGTTCCTCTCCGACCGGAGCCTCGACCGGACTCTCGCAGCTTCCCGACGTCAGGACGAAATGCGGAACCGTGCCCGGCGGGAGCTGGAGAGCCTGAAAAGATCGGTGGATTCCGAGGCGATGGTGAACAAGGTGTTCCTCGACTTCCGGATCGCTCTTGAGGAAAGATACAAAGAAGCAGGGACTCTTTCCTCCGAAGACCTGGACCGGGCCTATCGGACCATACTGAGACCGTTCCTGCCGCCCCATCGCTTCTTTGCCACGGGCGGCCTTTCCTCCATCCCCCTCACGACCTTTCGGACTTCCTCTGGCCCACTCATCTCCAGTTCGGCCGAAGCCCTCTTCCTCGAAATGACCTCGGACACCGATCCCGCATCAGACCTTCTTCGGGAAGTCTCGCGGGAGTTTTCCACTCCTCTCCGGTTCCCCCTTTCACCGGATTTCCTGCGCGAGAACCTCTCCCTGATGCGGCGGAAGACCACCCTGTTCTCCGGGGTCGAGGGAACCCGTGGGGTTTTCTGGGACCTGATCGGGAGCCCCGGAAGCTCCCCCGTGGTCAGGTATGCTTGCATTCTCGATTTTTCCAGGCTGTCACGGGATTTTTCCTTTCGCGCGCTCGTGAAATCCTTTCCCTCGGAGTCTTTTGGGCTTGCCTTCGTTTCGAACGCGAGGGGAACGAAATTTTCGAAAGGCAGGAGGAAAGCCTTCTTCTCTCCCTTCTTCCGCAAGGAGGCGTCGATCAGGAAAGCGATCCTGCGTCATCTCGGGAAAGGCAAAATCCTCCTTCCGTCGATGGCCAACCGGGAATTCGCCCTGTTCTCTTCCGCCCAGCTGCCGGGTTCCGATCTCGTTCCACTCGTGGTTTTCCGGATTCCCGACCAGGGCGGGCCGCCGGGAGCTGCTGAAAGCTTCGCCCTCTCTTTCTTCGCCATCATCTTCGTCTCTGCCCTTGTTCTGATCGGTGAACGACTCCTGTTCGATCGCGGACCAAGGGTGCGCGTGGGTTTCATGCTTATCGCGGTGTTCCTGGTGGTGGGGGGGGCTCCTATCGGTCTCGCCAGTATCCTGTTTCGCTCGACGTCGGACCAGGAAGAGCGTCGGATGAAAACCGATCTTGGCGTGAACCTCCACGAGGAGATGAAACGTCTGGACGAGGGAATTCTTGAAAGACGGGACCTGATTACCGGCTTCGTGAAGGAGGCGATGAGAAAACCACGCTTCCGTCTCGATTTGGAGCGGGAGTACAAGTCTGGAGGGAACCGGGCTTTGTCGGAGTATTCCCTGGGCCTGCTTCGGGCATCGGGAATTCCGATGGGGTCTCCGAAAGGATTTCCCTTTTCCCTCTTCGCTGTCGGGCCGGACGGATTTGTCCGATGTTGGCCCGACTTTCTCAACCCAGGCCTTTCGATCACATCTCCCGTGACCTTCGTCGAGTTGATGACCTATCCCACTCGCCCCTTCATCAGAAGGCTGGAGAGCGATTTCCAGAGATCGGGAGGCAAGCTGAGGCAACCCCAGAAGGAGAATCTGAAACGGGAAACCATCCTCGAAGGTTCCTTCAAAGCCTTCTTCGCGTTTACCGGGTCGATCGATCTCCTCCTGGGGATGATCCATACTCCCCAGAGACTGGTCAGGGTCAAGAGCAGGTGGGATGAGTACTTCATGCTCTTCATACCCATCGTGGACAAGGGCAACTTGAGGTTCGTCAGCTATTTCACTATCGGTGGCATCTTCATGGAAATCCCCTACCTTTCGGATCTGGTTCGTGGGATCGGGAAAACCTCCCTCGAAGGGATCTCGGCGGTCCGGAAGAATGAACACCTGTTCGGGATGGATTTCTCCGGCAACCTGGAGAAATATCCAAAGCTCCTCGAACTGATCGAAAGAACCAAGGTGACGGGGCTTCCTATCCAGGTATTCGATGACGGCGAAGAGAAGGTTTTCGAGGCGTTTCCGGGACGGCACCTTTCGAACTTCGTTCTTGGGGGGTTCCGATCGACAAGGAATATCGAGGAGCGGCTCAGGGGAATGAGGGACCTCTTTCTGCTTCTCCGGTCGAGCCTCCTCCTGTTGGGAATCCTCCTTGCTCTCTGGGGTGCGGATCACATCCTGGTCCCTCTCAGGCGGCTTCGGAGGGCCGTTGGAGCCATCAATTCCGGGAACTTCAGTGTCCGCCTCGATGAAAACCGCGATGATGAGTTCGGATCCCTCGCCAGGACCTTCAACGGAATGGCTGTGGGGCTACAGGAAGGGCAGATCCTGGGGAAGTTCGTCTCCTCATCCGTTCGGGAGGCGGTCAGGACAGACGATCCAGATTCGAAGAATGCGGGGGGAGGAAACCGCGAAATCACGGCACTTTTTTCCGTGCTCCGGGGGTTCTACCACCTGAGGCAGACACGCACCTCCAGGGAGGTTTTCCGGATTCTCGAAACCCATCTCCAGGCGGTTCAGGAAGCGGTGGAGAGGTTCGGCGGCGAGATCGACAAGGTCATGGGGGAGAAGATCCTTGTAGTCTTCTATCACGACCGGTTCCCGAGTCGATCCGAAGCCATCCGGGCCGCCCTTTCCGTCGCGGAATTCATCAGGCTCACCCTCCAAAACTCCGCGCTTGAAAGTGCTGTCGGGATGAACACCGGGAATGCGGTTTCCGGGATTCTCGGAGCCGCCTCCGTCCGGCTCGACTACACCGTCATCGGGGACACCGTCAATCTGGCAGCCCGCCTCGCGGCTCTCGCCAGGATCGAAACCGGAACCCGCATCATTCTTTCGGGGGAAACCCTCGCGGCAGCTTCGGGGCCCCTGCCGGTGAAAAAGCTGCCGATCCGCGGTGTCAGGGGTAAAACCCGCGAGATCCAGGCTTATCTGCTGCTTCCCAGGTCTCTCGCCGAATAAGCCCGGCGACAGGATAAGCCC
>CAYRYU010000006.1:2471-36635 GCA_964428355.1 uncultured bacterium | reverse complement strand
ATAAGCCCGGCGACAGGATAAGCCCAGGGATTGCCTCCCGAGAGACTCTTTTTGTAGACTGGAGTGGTGAAATATCCAACGATGCGATGCGGTTACTGTCATCAGTTGATTGAGTGGTTTTTTCGAAAGGGGGGCGAAGCCGTGCGAAATTCGGGAATCATCGTCATGATTGTTGGTTTGCTGGTCCTTTTTCCCTTGGTCATCTCGTCTCTCGCGGGTCCGATGGAGGATCTGGATGAATTTTACTCCCGCCGCCCCGACATTCCGGAAAACATATCGCGTTGGTCGGGGAAAACCGACAAAATCTGGATTCTCAGGGAGTGGATCAAGATCACGACCGAGCGGAACGACGATTTTCAGACTGCCAGAACCATCCTTGGAGCAATCGAAAAAAGCCCCTCTCCTTCAGCCCCGCCGACCGGGGGAAAAGCCCCGGCCCAGGGCTCGGAAACTCCCGTTCCCCCTGGGAAGCCACAGGATGGTTTTCCCCCGGATCCCGATCCCGGCAGCAACAATGTGCCAGGAACTTCCGAAGTCGGCGGGGAGGATTTTGGTACCCTCTCGATCAATGGATCCCCGAGCGACAGGCCTGCGGACGGACATCCGGATCTGAACCTCGCCATCCCGGGTTGGTCCTCCACTGAAAGCACACGCGGGTTGGTCGACATGGGAGGCGATACCGACGGAAAAGCACCCAAGTTCAAGACCATGTTCGAGGACAACCGGGTTCCCGAGTTTCCTGCGGTCTACCGCGTGAATGGCTGGAACTGGGATTCCATGAAAAGGGAGGGACCCTTGACGAACTGGGAGGTCACCCTTCTCGGGATGAAAACCAACCCCGGGGAAGTGCTCCGGGTGCCGACCTCGGGATATGACATCGGGGAAGGAAAGATGGCCCTCGTACTATATGCCGCCCCTGGCCGGATTACCCTGAAATACACCCGTGAGGACAACGTGGTGGGCGGTTATACGCTTCACGTCGAGGGAGTCGCCATCGACGGCAGGCTCCAGGCGCTCTATGACAAATGCGTGGGGGAAGGCCGGGGCCGGATGCCGGCACTCCGTGGTGGCCAGGGATTTGGCCGGGCCGCAGGGAGTGAGGTCAAGGTGGCCATACGTGATACCGGTACCCTTATGGACCCCCGGGTTCGAAAAGACTGGTGGTAGTGTCCAATCGACAAGCACTCCTCGGAGATTTATAATGTACTGAACGAAGAGTTGGCTTTGAGGAGGGAACCGTGGATTCAAGACGATTCATCCTGTCGATTGCCCTTGTAATTCCCCTTGTCCTGGCCTCCGGGGCGTTGTTCGCCCAGGACGACGAGAACGAAGCCCAGCAGATCATGGGGGCGCACGATGCCCAGAACTCACCCGACGGGGGAGCCCAACCGGATACCACAGCGGCCATCACGCCTGGTGACGGCGTTTCCGCGAACTCCTCCATGGCCTACTCCAACTGGTTCGGAAGCGTGGTGGGAGGGATCGTCGGAATCGGGATGGGGCCGGTCGGAATCATCGGAGGCGCGGTTGCGGGAGGAGTCGTCGAGCGAATCATCGACCTCCAGTGTGACAAGAGTTTCATCGAGAAGACTGCAGCCCAGCCCGCTGAGCAGCAGGTGAACGAGTGGAAAACCGCCATCAGGCAGAGGTTCGGAATCGTGATCCTGGACGGTCCGGAAAAGATTGGCAACGATGCCTATGACGGGGATCTGGACAACCTATACCGGCCCAGCAAATGGTCAGTTGCTCAGTTGCAGGCAGTTTACGAAACCCTGGGGGTCCTGCCCGAGAGTTTCCGCAGTTCCACTAAAAAGATCGTCCGGATCGCGGAAAAGACCGGGAAGGTGATGGTTCTCGATGTCGATGAGAACGGGGATTACATCAAGGTCGACGGGAAATACAAACGAAGGGAAGTCGAGGTTGCGGCGGCAAGCTCCTTCGGAGTCGTCTACGACAACAATCCTTCCACAGTCCATATCTTCGATCTCGTCGGAGAAGGGGATTTCGCATCCCCCGCGAAAGCCGACGGGAAGTTCCGTGCCGTTCTCGTTCACGAAATGACCCACTGTTTCCAGAACGCCCACCCGGAGGTCCGCAGCAGCTGGGCATCGAAATTCTGGAGACACGTCAGAAGATACAAGGTCACTCTTCCCGTGACCATCATCTACAGCAACGGAGCCGTCGAGAAAACCTCCCTTTCCGCGGAAAACCATACCCAATGGGCATACAGACTTTCCCAACCAGGCGGAAACCATGAGCTTGGCCAGTCCGTTTCGATTTATGGAGGTTTCGATGCCCGCAAAGCCACCGGGAATCGTATCGGTTCCGAGGACATGGCTGAATCCACTGCTTTCGCCGCATTGGGGCGATCGAAAATGGAAGCCGCGTTTCCCGGGCGGTACGATTTCATCGAAGATGAAATCCTTGATTACGGCTGGATCGAGGGTATCGGTGTCGATTCCGAGTATGCCACGATCGCCAACTCCCCCGGGGATTTCGGGTTCGGTCAGAACCAGAGCATCGATGTGAAGGTCACCCCCGGGACGACCGACGAATCAGGCGTGAAGGGCGAGGACAATTATTCCATGAGTTACACGAAATTCGCCGTCACCGATGAGGGGTTCAACGAAAACAAGACCTACATCCAGGGTTTGAACCAGATGATGGGTTCGGCCTACTCATTCGAATGAAATGAATCGCTCTCTTTCCATTCACCGCCCAGGAGAACAACCGATGAAGAAATCGATTCACGTAATCTGCCTGCTCGTTCTCTTCCCCCTCGGGGTCATCGCCGCGTATGCCCTTCCAACGCTCCAGGAGCTGATCTCGGGATCCGACGTCATTCTGACCGGAACGGTCAGCACGAAGAGGACTCTCGAGACCATGGGAACCCGGACCTTCATCAAGGCCTGGATCAAACCCGACAGGATCCTCAAGGGAACCCCCCCGAAACAGGAGAAGATCGAGGTTTTCGCTCAGGAGACCGCTTCCGGGGCCGTTTCCTCCATCGAGGAACCTCTCTCTCCCTTTCCCGAAAAGGGTGCGAAAGTCCTCCTGTTCCTGATCTTGAAGAATGACACCCTTTCTCCGTATTCCGGAAGGGGAAGCGTGTTCGAGGTCTTCATGGGGAACGGCCTCACCCCCGATGCCCGCTTTTCCCTCAACGATGTCGAAGAGGCTCTGAAAAAATCCCCCCCCGCGAAAAAGTAGCTTCCACAGATTACGCGGATGGGCGCAGATCCGGTCAGGTTTCAGCATCTGCGGCGATAGGCCGACCGCGTTTGCGGTCGGCCTATCTGCGAAATCTGCGGAATCGGCCTCGTCAGGCAACTGCCGGATTGTGGTCCTAATACCTCCAGTCACCGGTCATGCGGGCGTGGTTGGGGGGAAGGTTCAGGCAATAGACGAAGCGTTTGACGCGGTTTTCCTCGGTCCCGGCGGGTGGCGTCCTGGTGGAGATCTCGACGGATATCCCCTCCGTCGGCGCTGGAGCCGCTGAACTCCCCCCCGGGGTGAAGGAAACCTCGGTGATCAACCCCCGGCAGAAGATGTGCTCCGATCCCCCCGCCCCGGATCCTGCCGGGGGGATGATCTTCCGCATGAACCCGAGCTTGTCGGGAAGCCGCTCGTACAAAATGGTGGAAGTTGCCATTCTCCCGGGATCGTCCAGGATCTCCGGAACACCGATCTTCAGCGCCGGCCCGTCCGGACTTCCCGGGAACTCGACCAGAAGCGCGGCCGAAAGATCCTGCTCGATCTGGGCCATCAGGATCGATGCCGCCTGCATGTTCGTCAGATGGCTGCTTCCTTTCTGGGAGATCCTGAACCCCTCCGAAAATATCCTCGAAAGGGAAAGAAGGAGCAGCGATCCGATCAACAGTCCCACCACGACCTCGATCAGAGTGACCCCCCTACGGATGAACATCATAGGCTCTGGTTGATCCCCCGGAAGAGAAGCGTGGTCAGGGCATACTTGCGCGGAATTCCCTGGCTCGTCCAGGTCACTCTTGCGGTGACGACCTTGTAGGACATCGGCCAGTTTTTCCATCCCCCCTTGGGAACGATCTCCTGCACATTGAGAACTCCCGAAAACTGGGGATCTGATACGCTGATCGTCCCAAGATCTGAAGGGGAGACATCCCCCGCTCCTATGTCGTATCCCTTTTTGAGTGCAAGGTCCAGCATCTCGCCCGCCATGTTGTGGGCCATTATCTCCTCGCGGCTCATGACCGTCTCGGAGCCGCTACGGATGAAAACCCAGAAAACGGGAACCAGCCCGATCCCAAGGATGAGCATCGCGACCGCGATTTCGACGAACGTGAACGCGCGAACGGATCTGGTCATGTCAGTTCCTCAGTATCGGCATAGGATCGAAACTTACCGCTGCAAGCGGTTTTTCTGAGGTGGCGTCGTCGGGAGCCTTGGGGAGGGCCGACAGCGGTGGGTAATAGAACATGTCTGCTCCGTAGAAACCCGCCATCTCATCCGCGGTCATCATGAGACGCTTCATCGCCAGTGATCCGACCAGCTTTGGGCGGCCGGCGAAGACTATCTTCCCGGTCGTGATACCGTCTCCACCCGCGATGAGCCCGGCACGGACCTCCGCTCCAGGCGGCGTTTCCAGCCGGATGTTCCCCTTGAGGGTGACGATCTGGAGGACCACATCCCTCCTGTCGGCGATCGTTCGCGAGGGGAAGACGGATGCACGGATGTTGATGTCCCCCTCTTCCACAAGGATACCTCCGTTGGAAACGAACATCGTCGGTTCTGTGATGTCGAGGCTCATGGGCTTTTTCAGCTTGACCCAGCCGTTGAGGTCGAGGCGGCCCCCGGACCAAAGGCCCCGGCGGGCAAGGGCTTCCTTCGCCGTGAGGGTTTCCCCCGTGGCCGGGATCTCGTAGATGAAGCGGTCGGGTGCCCTGAGGAGGTCGACGAAGGGGTCCATCCGTTTCAGGTCGTTGGGAACCGTGGTTCCGGCGGGGGTGCTGTCGGTCATGACCGACTGGAATGGCTCAGGAATTCCATGCATCAGATCGGGGGAGAGGGGCTCTTCTTCCATGAACCTGCGGAGCTTGCTTCCTGGTGCAAGTGTGGCCGGCGGACTGGCTTCATCCTGCCGGTACATGAACCCCAGTCCGATGTTCCAGCTGCGGCTGGAGATTCCGCATGCGTAATCCTTCAGGTACCGGGGATACCCGAACCCAAGGGTGTCGGTTACGTTGAATGCCTGGGCAAAGGGAAGATACTTGTCTCCGATATCGGCCTTGAAGACGACGTAATCCAGGTTCTCGAGGAACTCACGCCGCTCGGGTGGGGAGGGAGGGGGGTCCTTGAAGACCGAAAAGAACTTGAGAAGAAGGAAGCCACTCTTCACGTTTCCCAGAACCAGGGTCGGGGACTTGTTCGACTCGATTCCGCACAGACGGAAGATGGACGCGAACTGCATCCGGTAGACATCCACCAGGGTCTGGCCCAGAGTGGAATACTTCCTGACAAGATCGTAGAAGGTGTTGTTGTTCGTATTGTCCGAGTTGGAAACGCCTTTGGGGAACTGCGAAACGATCACGGTCTTCTTGTCGCCCGTAAGACCCGTCTGGAAAGGGAGAGCACCGTCGAGGCCCTTCCGGTAGAACTGGAACTCCTCGCCGGCAGAGAGCTCCTGGTTCTTCAGCGGGGATCGGGCAAGGTTGAGGACCACCGGGGTCTCTCCCCCCAAATAGACCAGGCCCCGGGGGGCCTTGACGAAATCGTTGTAGTCGGTCTCTACCGTGCGGGATAAACCCTCCCCGTCGTTGTCCAGTACCAGCGGAAGCGGGAGGACGCCTTCCACCAGCCGGCCCGTGTCCTTTACCTGGACCGCGTTGAACCCTACATTGACGGGAAGGTCGGGAAGATCCGCCTTTTCGATATACAGGGAAAACTTTGAAAAGATCGGGGCAAGGGCGGAGGTCACCTTCACCCGTGCGATGAACCGGAACTCTTCGGTCACCTGGGAAGCCCCGCCCCGCGAAAAGGTCGTTTTCACGACAAGGTGGACGAGACCCTTCTTCTCCTGGGAATATCCCGCGCGGGAAACCCCGCACTGCTCGAAATCCTTTTCCCGGCCCGAAACCTGGATCTGGTACTCGAACTCCATGTTCTCGCGCAGCGGGGCCAGCAGAGGCACGGTTACGTCCCGAAGATCGAAATACTCCGGGTCTTCCTCGAGTGCGACCGGGGTCTCGGAAAGGTCTCCCATCCCCGGAAGGGGCTTCGTGAGCCAGGTGTAGATCCGCTTCAGATTGGGAGTCAGATCGGAGGGCAAAGGGCTTATGTGATCGTTGTGCCCGCAGTTCGGAGCGAAGTTGAGCTGGTGGACCGCCAGGCTCGCAAGGCCCAGGGCTACCCTGGCCAGAATCTTCTGCTGGCCCATGCGGGAGCTCAGTTTTTTCTGCATCTGGAGATACCGGTTGAACTGGATCGAGAAAAGGAAAACGACAATGAGTATCCCGATCGAGATGAAGAGGAAAGACCCGCGCGTGTTCGATATCGTCGGGTGGAACCACGGTCCTCCTATACTCTTTTCACTCATCCCATGCACTTTCTTCCCGGCTCAATAGGTCACGACGATCTCGCCCTGGACGGACTTCCCATCGACCTTTTTTATCTTCACCTGGCCCCGGAACGGATGTCCCATACGATAGTCCGGCATTCCTTTCGGGAACTTCACGGTCAGGAGATCTCCGGTTCCATCCTGGCTGACCTCGATCGACCCGGGCGAAACCTTGGTGATTCCCCCCTGGACCGAAAAAACCTTGTCTTGTACAAATCCTTCTTTCTGCTTTTTGACCGCGGCGGGTTTGGGGAGGGGCTTTTCGACAGGGGCGGAATCGGAAAGGAAGAAATAGAATACAACTCCAAGAGCCCCTGCCGCGAAGAGCCCGGAAACGGCCCTCTCCGGAATTCCGATCCGGGAAAGCCGGTTCCCAAGTTTCTCGAGAAACGGCCTCTCCGCCTCCCGTTTCGCACGCTGCTCCTCCCTGATCTTCCTGATCCGTTCAAGATCGTAGACGGGCGGGGGCTGTCTTCGTTTCCGTTCGAGTATCTTGGCCTGATCCTCGGCCCATTTGAAAACCCCTGCCGCTGAACCGCAGGTCCGGAGAGCGTTTTCCGCCAGGATCCGGCAGAACTCGTTGAGGACGGCAATGTCCTGTTCTCTCCTCGACTCGGGACCGTTTCTGAGGGCTTCGAAAACCTTCACCAACAACGCAGGGGAGATATTCGCCTTCAGCAACCTCACGAGATGAACCCGGTTGTCAGGCCTTTCCTCGCTTCGCAGGAGTTCGAGCACAAGGTCCTGAACGACGGGAAAATCGAAATCCTGGAGGGAAAGGATCGCGGTCTCCCTCTGGCGCGGCTTCTTCGACCCGAGCATCTGTTCGGCAACGGCGAAGGCCTGCTTCTGGTCGAGGCAGCATAGAGCCGCAAGCGCTGCCGATTGGACCTGGGAAGAAGAGTGATCGGTCAGCTTCGGGAGGTATTCGAGCAGCAGATCGGGAGCCCAGGCATGCAGGACACCTATGGCCGCAGAGATGACCTCACCGTCCTGGTCCTTGAGGTGCCTTTTTACGAGTTGGACGTCACCGGGGCTCCCGAGGCGGCCGAAAACCCTGATGATCGCGGATCGGACCTCCTTCCCCCGCTTTCCGAGCAGAGTGGAGAGGCTCGACCTGGAACGCCGGAAACCCTCCGCATCGATCCGTGGGAGCCACTCGAGGAGGTCCTTGTCCGGAAGGGTCTCCGGGGATGCTTTCTCGGCCTCTTTAGGAGGTCTGCCTGGGCGGATCAGGTCCAGCAGTGCCTGCCTTCTTTCGGCATCCTGTTCCGTCTGCGCCCTTCTCTGAACGAACTCCACCGATTCGGAGAAGCCCATCCCGATCAACTTTCCGATCTGGAAAACCGCGGTCCGGAAGTTCTCGGGGTCGGGTGAGACGATCAGGGGTGAGTAGCTCTCCAAGAGTTCCCGGGCCTTTTTCAGCCGGAACTCCTGCTTCAGGTCCTCGGCGATCCGCTGCGGATCCTTGTCGATGAGTCCGGCCTTGGAAAGGGCTTCGATAACCCCGCCCAGGACCGAGGAAAGGAGGCCCCTCTTCTCCCCCCCCGCCTTTTCCAGTATGCCGACCAACCTGATGGGTTCCTCAGGAAGGGGGTTGATCCGGAAAAGATTCCCTACCTTCCTCAACAGCTCGGGATCGGTCTCCAGGCTGAGAAACCTCAACAGCAGAGGTTCGATCGCGGGAAATGGCATGAAAAAGGCCTGGTAGATCGAAGCGTGACGCTCCTCGGGATCCGAACTGAAAAGTCCGGCTTCGAAATGGCGGAGAGCTTCGGGAGGGTCCCACTTGCAGAGGAGCCGGACCGCCATCGAGCGAAGGGTGGCGTTTTCGGAAACGAGCATTGGGACCAGGAATGGTTTCAGGTCGTCGGGGTTGACCTTCTCGAGCGCTTCGATGGCCATCGCCGAGACGCGCGGATCCTCGTGGCGGCAGAAACGCGAAATGCCCCTGCTGTCCTCCGAGGAACCCACCCGCTTGAAGAACCTGAACACGAACGGAAGGACCTCCCGGGGCCATCCCTCCCAGCCCCCTTCCCGGATGAGGGCCAATACCGCCGCGGATGCCCTCCTTGGCACGATCTCGAGCGAGGGCAGCAGGCGGATGAAATCGGGGGGTGATGACTTCAGGGCATTCTCGATCGTCTCCAGGGGATTGACCGAGGCGGAGATCGGGGCGCACTCCTGGCTGATCCGTTCGAGAACGAGTTTCAGATGAAACCGGGTGGCCGAGTCGCGATGGTGCTTCTCGAGCCAGACGAGATGCGATTTCCTTTCCGACCCCAGGTTCTTTCCCGAGATCGTTTCCAGGAAAAGGAAGCGCCTTATCGGGTCGGATGAATCCAGCTCCGAGAATTCAGCTCCCACACCGCTTTCGTTCCCCCCACCCCTCGTTCGTTGTGTACGGGTGGGCTCGGGCCCGGGTGTGGCCGCCCGAAGTTTCCGGACGTGGGCGAGGGAATAGTCCTCCGCCGGTGGCTCCTTCCCTCCTCGAGAGGGTTCGAGTTTGTCTTTCCAACTCTTGAGAAGTGACTCGACGTCTGGAAACGGAGGTTTCCTCTCCCGGAGGAACTCCGCCGCCAGGTTTCGCGAAAGAGGCTCGAGTGCGCCATCCGGCCGTTGAAGGGAAAGGGAAAAGACCGCAAAGGTGGTCGGTTCATCCAAATGGGTCTTGAACAGGCGGAGGTGGCATGCCAGGTTTTCCTTCTCCGATTCGCTGGCGAGGCTTTTCAGAAGAAGATGTTCGACCGAAGGGAAGTCGAACTCGGTAGCCCCCAGGATCCCGACCTTCCGCCTTTCGGCCTGGGCGCTGAAAAGGAGCCTTTCGAGCTCCGTGAGCGCTCGCTTCTTGTCCATCAGGAGCATTGCTCCGAGGGCTCTGACCTGGATCTCGACCGATGGATTCTGGAGCAATCCGTCTATGTGTGGTGCAAGGGAAGAAGGGTCGAGCCTGATGAGTGCCCCTATCGCGTTCTCCACCACCTCGAGGCTTCCATCGGAAAGCAGTGTCAGAGCCGTTTCCCGGCCGGCCTGGTCTTCATGGGCCGCGATCAGGCGGAGAACCTCCACCTTCCGCTCCGTCGTGTCCATTCCCGAAAAAAGAGTTTCCCGCGCCCGGAGATACCCTTCCCGCGGGAGGCCCAGAAGGCTTCCCCAGGGAACGGATTCCGTCGCAGGCTTTGTCTCGGCAGGAGCGATGCCGGGCGGGGCCGGGTTCAGAAGTTCCAGAAGCTCGGGATTGGCTTCCCGTGTTCTCTGCTCTTGGAGAAGGGCTTCAGCTCCCTCGACCCCGGCGTCACGCCATTCCAGAAGCTTGCAGATGGCCATTCTCCGCTCTTCCGGCAGCTCCGATCCGAGGAGAACGGAGCAACGGTCCAACGCCTTTCGGATCTTTTCCTTGCGGTAGAGATTCTTCAGGTTCTCGAACGTTTCCTGGGCGGTTCCCTGCGAGATTCCCGATTTGCAGAGGAAATCGACGACCCGGACGATGATTTCCCTGATCTCGTCGCGCTTTTCTCCGACCGAGTTCTCGTAGAGCTCCATCAGACGAAGCGAATTCTCGAAGGAGGGATTGATGATGAATAGTTTTCCAGCCCGCCTGATCAGGTTCAGGTCCTCTTCGGTTCCGCAAAACCGCAGAACGGAAAGTTCTATGCTCCCGAAGGGGAAGAAGAACGCGTGGAACAAGGCGGCTTCGCGCTCCGAAGGTGTTTCGGAAAAGAGCATGTCCTCGAAATGCTTCAGCGCTTCCTGTGGATCCCAGCGGTGCAGGAGCCTGATCGCTTTCGAGCGGATCCCCGACGTCGGGTTCGTCAGAAGCGGAACCAGGAACTCCTTGAGCGTCTCCGGGTCTTTCTTTTCGAAAACCTCGACCGTGACCGCAAGAATTCTCGGATTGGCATGCCCCAGGAATGGCGCGATCTTGCCGAGAGCCTCGGGACCCGCGTGCTTTCCGTAGAATGAGATGATGGCTGGGAGTGCCTCTTCGGGGAACCGCTCGAATGGAGTTTGGGCCAGGGCCGAAACTATACCCGCGATCTCTGGGCGGGCAAGGTGCGGAATCCGGCGGAAAAGTCCCATAACGTCCGGGGCAGTGTTTCCCAGGATCCCCAGGACTTCCTCCGCGGCCTTGGCGGAATCGACGTCACGTTCCTGGCGCCCCTTGAACTGGGCGTGGATCAACAAGATCTGGAATCGGGTTTCGGGATCGAAATCCCTTTCGAGGAGCTTTTCCAGGAAGGAGGTTTCCTCCGGGGTCCCTGCCAGGTTCTCGATTTTCGCGATGACCGCGGTTCTGATCGCGGGGTCTTCCGCCCGGAGTTCTTCTACCAGGGAATCGAGGGGACTCATCTCCTGATTTCCACTTCTTGTTTCCCCCTGGGTGGCAATCTAGGAGGGGATTTCCTCGGTTGAGGAGACCATCGTGGCAAGCTGGTTCATCCCACCCGAAACGAACATGAGGTTGACCAGATTGTTGGGCTTCAGGATGAAGGTTTTCCCCGAAAATTCCTCCAGGATCCAGATGCACAGCTCGAAGAGCACCGAAAAGGCGGGGCTGTTGATCACCCCGCACCCCTCGAGGTCGAGAATCCAGGCCCTTTTCCCTTCCAGGAAGAAAGCCCTTACCTTTTTGTCGAGTTCCCGGGCGTCTTCGATCTGGAGATACCCGGTAACCCGCACCCGGGGAAGGCCTCTCAGAAAATCGTCATGCAGTTCCGCGGTCGACATCGCTCATTCTTCCTGCCCGTCCTGTAGGGAAATTATACCACACCGGTCGCCTGGAGAACCTTTCGGTTCAGGAAAGCCTTGATGCCCTTCACAATTCCAGGGTCTCCAACCGGGCCATGATTGTTCCGTTCTCGAGCTTCTGATAAGGGTAGAGAACGGCTTTCAAAATCTTGTTCTTGGGGATCCGAGGAATCTTGATGTCCCCGACCGGGATCGAGAAAACCTCCCCGGTGGAGCTCTTGAAAATGACTTCCCGGGTTGCCGGCAGGATCCTTTCGAAAACGAGGTTGACCCGCAGGGGCCGGGTGGAAAGCGGGGTGGAGATCCCTTTCGAGGATCTGTCAAGGACGGGAGAACCGGGAGACCCGAACTGGAGATAAAGGACCATGAACAGAAGTGCGATCGCAAGGGAAGGTGCGAGAGAGACCAGCCAATCCGGAATTGCGGAACCGCTTCCCCCCTTGATGGTTGCCAGGGAGAACGGCGACGTGGCCTTTTTCTCCCTCTCAAATTTCTCGAACCTCTGGATGCAGTTCTTTTCGATGGTCGGGATTTCCTCATCGGTGACGAAACCGTAACGGACAAGCATTTCCTGGCATCGCATACGGGTCTCCCTTACCAGGCCCGAAAAAGAACCGCGAATTGTCCTTTCGAGGACGATCAGTTGGAAAAGATTCTCGATGGAGGGGTTCGCCTCGAAAAGGCAGAGGCCGTTCTTCAGTGCTTCCTCTTCCGAGCATTTCTGCAGGAAGGCGGTAAGGTTCTCCCGGGTGAGGTTGAAATCCAGGTGGACGAGACAGCCCATCAGATCGAGTCTCTTGGGCCCCTGAACAGTTCCGAGAAGCGAAAAGACCGTATTCACGGCCTGTAACGGATCCTGTCGTTTCAGGAAACCCAGGGCCGCCGTCCTTACGCGGATGTTCCCCGAGTTCATGAACCTTCCGACAAAGGGAAAAAGCTTTTCCGGTTTCATCTTCTCGAGATACTTGATTGCGCCCACCTGCAACAACGGATTTCTCGAGGTGAGCTCCCGCTCTGCCTCCTTCAGGAAGTCCGTTAAACCGAGCTTTGATGCGGCACGGAAAGCGGCTGCCTTAGCTTCGGGGCCGACTCCGCCGTCCAGGAGGCACTTCGAGATCAGTTTACGGGTCCCGGTGGGGTCATTTCCATCGAAATCCAGATGTCTCGTTTGACTGGCCGGACTTTCCCGCCGGTCACCGGAGGATGGTCCCGACGGGGAAAGGGCTTCAAGAGATGGTTCCTGTCTTGCCGACGAATCCAGGTTTTCGGCTGGTGCGGATTGGCTCCCTGCGTTTTGGCCGCTTGCGGATTGCCCGCCTGGCGATGATCTTCCGAGGATTTTCCGGAGGGCCTCCTTCTGGAGCTGGGAAAGGGGCCAATTCAGGGCTTCCTCGAAGGCACCCTTCATCTGGGGCTCCCTGGTTCTCTGGAAAAGCAGGTTCGAGAACTCCAGGTCCTTTTCCCAATCGGGGGTGGCGAAACGGAAAACGCATTCCTCGACATAACGGTTCAGGGCACGCCTGGGAGAGTGGGAATTCAGCCTCGCGAGGTATGCGTCGAAGTCCTTCTCCAGCCTCGTTGCCTTGATCACCTCGCAGGCCTTTTCGGCTAGACCCTTCAGGAAAACGGCTTTCCGGTGGGTGGCGAAGGCCGTCATCTCCTGCAGGATGAAAGGGATTTCGGGGTCCGGGTTCGACAAAACGACGATGCTTGCCTGTTTCAGGAGTTCCGAATCCTCTTCGACGGCGAGGAATTTTATCAGGGTGGGACGGCTCTTTTCGAGCGGAAGGAACAGAAAATGCGTCAGAACACACCTTTTCGAGAAGACATCCCCCTTGAACAGCATCTCTTCGAGATGGGGAAGGGAAACGGAAAAATCGAGGGCATACAATGCCCTGATTGCAAGGGACCGGATACGCGGGTCATCCGATTTGAGCAAACCTGGGAGGGCTTCCTCGAGGATCGCGGGTTTCCTTACAGCCAGTACCTCCAGGGCCGCGATCCGGACAGACAACGAAGGGCTGAGAAGGTGCACTCTCAGGACCCCGACGTTTCCCTCGCGAAGGAATTTCGAGAAGTTGCGGATCAGAAAGGATTGTACAAGCGGATTTCGTTCGGACTCCAGAAGCCTCTGGATGGGAAAATCGAACATCCCCGGGCTCTGGAGGACGATGGCCTGTAGGCTTTCGAGCTTCTGGGGAACGTCGGCCCGGGAAAACTCGGCCCAGAAGGAGTCCGGATCCCTGGCGAGGAGTTGGAGGTCGGCGATCCTGTCTCGCAAGCCCTTGTTCCCGGTTTGCAATGCGTGGTTCAGCAGCATCAGGCATTCCTCGTCCGTTTCCCGTGCGGAATGCCTTTCGAGAATCTCGATGACTTCCCTGCCTGGGGTTCCCCGAAGTGCCCACTCGATCGCAAAAAGCCGGAGAGACTTGAACGGGGCCTCCAGGTCCCGGGTCATTGACTCTAGTGAGTATGGTTCGAAATTGCTCATTGGCTTCAGGCTTCCCGGGTATTATATAGAATGCGGAAAACCAATGCCAGAGGAATCCCCCTGGAAAAGGTCCCGATTTCGGGGGAACGGCAAGGATCATCTGACAGGATGATCCCATTTCGGGGAGGATTCCGGGCTGGCCCTGTGGTATTTTCTTCGCGGGAGAGATGAGACATGAAATCGGGCACGGACCTTCTCGAGTCGGCTCAAAACGAGGATCGGATCCGGGGATTGACCCAGCTTGCAGGGAATCCTTCGTGGAAGAGTCTGGCGATTGTACAACACCTTGCTGAAGTCGATCCAGCGCTAGAAGTCAGGTATCTGGCCCGAAAGATCTGCCAGGTGATCCGAAAGGCACTGGTCTCGGCCCGACCGGCTGCCGGGAAATCACCTCCCCCGCAAGAGGTGGCCGCAATCCTGGCGGGTGACAAGCCCGAACCCAAGATTGCGCTCGCGGAGAGCCTCGGTCAGGAGATGCCCTCAGCGACCGCATACCTGATTGCCCGGGCCCTTCAGCGCGAGGAAAACCCGTTCGTCATTGCCGCGTTCATCAAGGGGATTGGCTCGAGCCTCGGGGACGACGCACTGGTGATTCTGGTCCCCTTTCTCCAACACCCCGACTCCCGCGTACGTGCCGACACTGTAGAATCGATTGAGATTTCCGGAAGCCCGCGCGGATTTCCCCTGCTGGTGAACATGCTTCTGGACCCGGACAACCGCGTCCGTGCAAACGCAGCCATAGCCCTTCGCAGGATTCCGGGAGTTCCAGCCCTTGCCACACTTCGGGACATGGTGAACTCGGGAAACCCCGCATTCGCAGCATCTGCGGCATTCGCCATGCGGCACTTCCCCCACGCGGAGAATGTTCCCCTGCTTGTCAAGATGCTTGAAAACCAGGACCTTTCGGTGCGGAGGCACGTCCGGGAGACCCTGGCGAAATTCTCCCAGGTCGGGATCGATCAAGCCCGGCAAGCGCTGGTCGCCAATCACCTTGCCATTCCCTCCGGGGAGGACGTTGACACACTGCTTTGCCAGGTGGTCGAGTCGGAGCGCTGTGTCATCAGGCTGCGGGAGGGCCTGGCGAGCGGTGATACCACAACCAGGCTGGCCGCAATTGCTGAAGCGGTTGAAGCCGGAGGGTTGGGGATCGGTCAGGTCCTGATTTCCCACCTCGAGGAGGAAAACGAACCCTCGGTGTTGGCGCGTATCCTGCAGACACTTGGGGCCCTTCGTGTGGAGGAGGCCTTACCCGCATTCGGGAGGGCACTCGGACACCCCAACCAGGTCGTCCAGGCAAGCGCCATCGCTGCCATCCGGAACATGGGAAATCCCGCGATCCTCGAGAGTGTCAGGCCCTTCATGCAGAGTCCGGATCCGGAGTTGCGGGCATCGGCCGTCCTCGCCATGGCCGCGAAGCCGGGGTTCGATCCGGCCGGGCCTTTGAAGGGGATGCTCTCCTCTCCCGAACAGAAAGCGCAGAAAGCCGCGGTCCACGCAATTGGGGAACTCGCCTGGGACCGGCTCCACCGCCTTTTGAAGGAAAGTCTTCCGCGTTTGCATCCCACGGTCGCCGGAGAGGCACGCGAACTGCTCGCCAGCACGCAACATGCGGTTGGCCTTGGAGTGGAAAACCCCGGCAACCTTTCCACGGCGGGCACCGGCCCGAAGTTCAATACGAAAACGGTCGAAGGAGATCTTTCCATCGATGATGGAGAGAAAGGGTGTCTTCCCCAGTCGGCCTTTCTCCCGTGCCCAACGCTGGAATGCCCCCAGTGCGGGAAGGCCATGTTCCCCGACCTTGAAAGATGGGCGTGCCTGCACTGCCCCCAGAAACTGCCACTGGCCGCAACGGCCGATCTTCCGGAAGTGAAGGCATGCGTCGATCTGAACCGGCTTCCCTCGCTTCTTTCCTTTCCGATCGCGGATTTCTTCACCGACCCCAACCCGGTAATGCGGCTCTGGCACATTGCCAACACCGTCGAGTTGACCCTTCGGCTGCTTGTCCCCCTCGGAATCCGCGATCTGCAGAACTGGGGAGGGCTGGATCGCGATGTTCTTGCGACGATTCGCGACCGGATCGGGCAACCGATGCTCGGCCAATGGCTGGGGATGGCTCAGGGCATTGCCCTACGCTTCGATCTGCAGAAGACGGTGCTCGAGGGGTTTTCTTCATTCGTCGGGAACATCTCCCTGTTCCTCGAGGGAGACGGCAAGGGCCGGAAGGGAGGGTTCATCGAGGTCCGAAATGACCTTGCGCACAGCGGATCGGTCTCGCTCCGCATTGCCGAGAACCATCTTCTCGTCTGGAAGCCCCGTTTCGCAGAACTCCTGGGCCACTACTCGTGGCTGTATGGATTTCCCATGGTAGTCCGGGTTGGTGAAGGAAGATACGGTGTTCTGAGGGGGCTCTCGCGCGCTCCTGTCCCTATTTCGAAGGAAATGGAAGAGTCTCTTTCCGTGGCATTCGGGAAGGCCTTTCAGGTCGGGAACGAGATCATCTGCCCCGCCGGAACCTATCGGGGCGGAGTTCCGGTCCTTCTTCCCTTGTGGCCGCTGACCTTCTTTGGCCCCCCCGAGGAGCCTGGCCGGAAGGCCCCCGACGGGGCCCCCGGTTTTCCGCAGCTCTTCATGCGCCGCGACAACCGTTTCCTCCGCTTCTCGGCCATTGGAGCCGATGAGGCCTGCCACAGCCTGCAGGGGGAAGGGATGTACGACCGGTTCGCCGAGCTGTTCCACCTCGAGGAGCCGGATACGGTCGCCGAGTTCCGCACCGAATCCCAGCGTCTGATCGGCCGTGACGAGGCTGTGGCGACGGTGAAAAAGGCCCTTGGGGACTCGGCATGCCCGGTCCTGTGGGCGTCAGGTGTGGCCGGGGTCGGAAAATCATGCGTCATCGCACGGGTGATCATGGACCTTCTTCCCCCCAAGGGTGAACGGACCCGTCTCCTGGTGCCCTTCCGGTTTCGAAATGGAACCGATCGCAACAACCGGAACTCCTTTCTCCGGTTCGCCCTGGACCAGCTGAGGGAGTTCCTTCCTCCTCCCGATCAGAATGCTGGGGTGAGCGGATCGGGAGGCGGGAAGAAGTCTCCCAGGGGCGACCAGGCAATCCTTGAGGAACTGCAGGGTCTTCTCGGAAGGATGGGCGAACGGACCGCCCTGTTCGTCCTGGACGGACTCGATGAACTCGATCCCGTCGACCCTGATTTCGGGGAGGAGGTCGTTTTCCGGTTGGCATCCACCAGGGTCCATTGGCTTTGCTCCGGGCGCCCCGAAAGTCACCTTCTCACGGTTTTCCGGTCCGACCGCTGCCACCACGTTTTTCCGGGTGGTCTTCCGAAGCTTACCCTAGAGGAGGTTCGGAGCATCCTCGTCAGCCGGGTGGAGCAGGCCTCCCGCCGCAGAATCCTTGCAGCCGATCTCTCGAACCGTCTGTTCGAGAAGGTCTTCGAGGTTTCCGGGGGTCTGCCGGTTTACGTCAACTGCTTTCTGGAGGACATCCTTGGCCGCCGGTGGAAAAACCTCGAGACCGGTTCCCAGCTTCCCCGGAAACTCGAAGAATATTTCGAGGAGCTCCTTTCCCGTATCGCCGCCCAGGACAAAGGGGAAGAGGCTCTCATCATCCTCTCCATCCTCGAGGTTGCCAGGGAGCCTCTCGACGAGATCGCCATCGGGGAAATCCTGGTGCAGGGCGAATACATTCCCGAAGACGAGTCCGGAAACCTCGGGGAACATGTCAGGACCGGCTTGGCAAGGCTCAGCCAGATCGTGCGTCTCACCCCCAACGACGAGGGACGTGTGGGCCATATCCCCTATCATGATTCCCTGCGCCGGTACCTGCCCGACTCCCCGACACTCAAAGGACGGGTTGCACTCGCCCGACAGAAGTTTGGAAAACTCGCTTTGGAAGCCAGGGTTCGGGAAGGGCCTGCGGGACGGTATTTCCTCCGACACGGCCTGTGCCACCTGCTGGAAGCCAGAAAAGACCGTTGGAAGAATGTCTCCCGCCTGCTGACCGACCGCCGGTATCTTGCCGCCAAGTTGCAGGCGGGTCTGGCGTTCGAGCTTGTCGCCGATTTTTCGGCTGCCTGGGACAAGATGCCGGAAACCCCGAGGAAGGATTACTGGGAAATCCAGTTGTTGGGAAGGGCCCTGCAGACGAACATCCATTTTCTCGCAAACCACCCGCACCTTCTGCTTCAGGAGTTGTGGAATCGGGGTTGGTGGCACGACGCCCGGGCCGCAGCCCCCCACTTCGTTGGAGGGGGGGCGGGGAGAACGTCCACCGGTCCATGGTCGAAGCGGGGACGGAAGCTTTCCGGCCTTCTCGAGAGGTTCCGCGCAGAGACTTCCGATGAGGTTCCCGACCTGCTCTGGCTCAAGGCCCTGCGACCACCCCCCGCGCGGCTCGATTCCCCGGAGCGGTTCGTTCTTCCTCTCCACTCCCGCTCCGTCAATGCCGTTGCCTGTTCCCCCACGGATTGCTCCCTGATCGCGTCAGGATCCAACGATCAGACTCTGAGGCTGTGGGATGCAGAAACGGGAAAGCTGCGCCGGTCGATCCCGTTTGGTGAAAGGGAACTTGTACTGAGCCTCGCGTTCTCCCCTGACGGTAAATTGCTCGCCGCCGGCTTGTGGACGGGGGTGATCCGTCTGCTCGATCCCGTTTCCGGAGGGGTGCAGGGTGAACTTTCCGGACCTGCGGTGAAGGTCCTTTGCCTTGCCTTCTCCTCGGACGGAGCACGGCTCCTTTCCGGTTCCGAAGAGGACGGGACCGTCCGCTTGTGGAACGTTCAGAAACGACTGCTCGTCCGGGAATTCCCGGTTCACAAAGCCCGCGTGACCGGGGTCGCGTTCTGGCCGGACGGAAAACTTGCAGTCTCGGCGTCTTTCGATGGCAGTCTTCGGCTCACGAACCTTGAAACTGGCGATTCCCGGGAGCTCGAAAGATTCCCGGATCCGGTCCTTTCGATGGCTCTTTCCTCCGGCGAAAGGAGGCTGATTGCCTCGAGCTCTCTGTCGGGAGAGATCCGGATTTCCGAACCCCGGGACCAGGGTGCCCGGCAAATGCAGATGGAGGGGACAGAATGCGCAGCAGGCTGCCTTTCCTTCACGCCCGACGGAACCAGTCTGGTTTTTTCCTCCCCCGACCACGCGATCAGGGTGAGGCAGATCGAGGGGGGGAAGGAAACCTCCTGCCTGCATGGGCACACCGACCACGTGACTTCCTTATCGGTCTCGCCTCATGGAAACCACTTGGTTTCAGGAGGAACCGACAGGACCGTGCGTGTCTGGGACCTCCGGGACACCACCCGCGCAGTGAGTCTGGCCGGACACACCGGGGACATCTTCAGGGCCGTCGTGTCTCCCGACGGTTCGCGGGTCGCAAGCTGGGGAAAGGATGGGACGATCCGTTTGTGGGATGCAGATCTTGGCACCGAGCTGGGGGTTGTTCCGGGGGACTGGTCGGAGGTGAATGGCGTGGCATTTTTCCCCGACGGGATGCGGCTGGTAGTTGCCGGTCCGTCTCCCGATGTGTGGGTTTTCGAGGTTGGCGACCCTTCGAAATCGAAGGTCCTGGAAGGTCACCACCAGGACCATGTCGCCGCCGTCGCCATTTCCCCGGATGGGAAACGAATTCTGTCGGGAGGCCGCGACAAGGCGGTCATTCTCTGGGATGTCGTTTCGGGAAAGCCTCTCGCCCCGAAGGGTGCTTCCGACAGCCTGGTCACTGCCGCCGTCTTTTCCGCGGACGGTGCTCTTGCAGCCGTGGGGGACGACGGCGGGACCATCTTCCTGCTCGACGGTTTCTCGGGGAAAAGGACGCCACCGCTGAAGGCCCACTCCAAGCGGATCCTGAGCCTTTCCTTCTCACGGGATAAAAGGTATCTGGTGTCGGGAAGCGAGGACGGGAGTTTCCGCCTCTGGGACCTGACGAAGCTTCAGGCACCTATCTTCGCGGGTCGCGGTCACCAGCAGCCCGTTACCGGGGCGGCCGTGTCTCCTGACGGGAAGAGGGTTCTCTCGGTTACCAGCGACCGGAGAGTCTGGCTCTGGGACGTCGGGAAATCAGTTTCCCCAAAGGTCGAAAAGGGCTTCGCCGACCCCGTTCCTTTCGGAGCCGGGCCGGATGTCTTCCCGTTTCTTGCCACGCTGCGTGGCCCGGAGCTGGTTGTCGAGGATGCCCGGACAGGTAATCCGGTCGCCTGGCATCCCGCGGAGTCGGCAACCGCGGCTTTCACCGCCCATCCTGACGGTCGGCGCTGGATCCTCTGGGAAGGTTCCCACCTTCAGATCCTTTCGCTGGAAGGTTTTCCGGATTGAAAACCGTCAATTCTTCTTTTGGGGAGGGACTTCCATTACCACCCTAAAGCCCAGGTTGAAACGGCGAAAGGTGGGATTGAGCGCAGTGCGGAAAGAGGGGCGGCATTTTTCCACCCCATCATTCCAGCCCCCACCCCGGACCATCCGATACAGGACGGTGGAAGCCCCCGCGCCGGGAAGGATCAGATCGCGGTTGGAACCCGCCTCATAGGGGTCTTCACACCAATGGGCCACATTCCCGAGCATGTCATACAGGCCAAAGGCGTTCGGTGGCAACTTGCCGACTGGGTGGGTTCTGTTGCCGGAACCCAGCGAATCGATGAAGCTGAAAGACGGGTTCGGACCACAGGCATGTTCCCATTCGGCTTCTCTGGGAAGCCTCGGGTGCAATCCCCAGGCAGCGACGAACTCCTGGATCTGTCCATCCGGGGATCCCCTTTTCCAGAAGCTTCCCCTGCCAACCCGTTTTTCCAGCTCCCGGCAGAACTCCGTTGCTTCCTCCCAGGAAACGTTTTCGACCGGCATGGAGGCGTCGCCTTGGAAATTGGAGGGGTTCTCTCCCGTGAGATATTGGTACTGGCCCTGGGTTACGGGGAAAACCCCCATGATGAAAGGGGCGAATTTCTGCCTCCATTCATCCTTGCCGGGAACAAAGGCAAATCTCATCACTTCCTGGTTGTCGATGATCAAGGCATACCAATCCCCGACCGGGAGTTTATCCGCATCACTTTTGGTGGGTGAGGATACCCCGGATTGGCTGACTGCCGCTAGCGGTGGGGATCGGGTTCCCGAGGTTGCCGGAAAACCGCTTCCGGAAGGGATATCCTTTCCCTTCAAAATGTCTGTCGCGGATCGGCCGAGTTCCTTGAAAGACTTCTCCCAATCGAACGAATCGAAAATTCTCTCCCCCACAATCTCCCTTATCTTTCCCAGATCCACCGAATCACTCCGAAAGGGGATCGTCAATCCTGCCAGCCCATATGAGCGGAGGAAATCTATGCGGTCCTGGGCCTTCCCTGCCAGCTTCTTTCCGGGCAGGAGGCGCATCACTTCGAGCCACTCCTTTTCGGCTTCCGGGAACTTCCCCAATCGGAAGAAGGTGTTTGCGAGATAGAAATGTGCATCCGCAGAATTCGGCTTCAGGCTTATGAGCTTTTGATAGGCTATCATCGAACTATCGAACCAGTCGTTGCTGTAGTACATGAAGGAGAGCCAGTCGAGGAGATCGACATTCATGGGCTCCTTTCTGACGAGTTCCTCCACATCCTTCACCCCATCCCCCGTTCCGGCCGTGTAGCCTGTCAACAGGTTCCCCGCTTCGCGGAGGAACGATTCCCACCGTTTCTGGGTCATTCCAGTTTTCCCGATATCTTCCGGAACTTCCTGGGGGAAACCCAGGATGGAGGGTCCGGCGTGGCTTCGCGAAGCAGGTTTGGGTGGGGACGCCCTTTCGGAGGCCGTGGAGGAAAATCCGAAAAGACCTTTCATCCAGCCTATGAACCCCCCGCCCGGACTTTCGGATGCAGGCTCTGGTTCACCAGAGGGTTTCATGTCGGGAAAAGCGTTGGTAGGGTTGTTTTCGACGGCGGGAGAGGGGGGAACTACTTTCTCTACTTGGAGATCCCCCGCCGGAGCGTCTTTGGGGGCTGGAGGTGGGGAAACTGGTTGGACCTGTCGAAGGGATACTTCCATCTTCGCGGTCCCCCCGTCGGTGACCGAGACCTCCCCTTCATATGGCACATGGCCTTCGAGCTCGATACGAAGCCGGAAACTCCCGGGTTTCACGGGCACATCCTGGATTGGAGTTTTCCAGGGGGTTGGGCGTCCCGGGAGTTCGCGCGACAAGATCGAGGCTCCGGGGGGATTCGAGGAAACAGTGACCTTCCCAAGCGGCTCCCGGGGAAGAAGCTCGCGGCAGCGGTCATACTTCCCCTCCGCCAGTGCAGCTTCCCACCGGACTTTCATCAGCGAATTGGCTTCGGGGTTTCCGGGGTCGAGGGAAAGAACCTCCCGCAACATCACCAGAACCTCTTCCTGATTCGCTGACCTGTCGGAATTCTGGACCTTCGCCAGGAGTGTCCGGATGCGGGTTCGCGTTTTCCACCCTGGCAAGGCTTCCAGGAACTCCCCTGCGCTCTGGAAACGGTCGCTCGCGCTTTTGCAGAGAGCCTTTTCGAGTATCTGCCTGACTTCCGCCGGAACCGGAAGTCCACCCACGCCCTGGTCGGGGAATGTGGGTTTGCGGGAGATGTGGAGCGCCCGTATCGCCCCCTCGTCTTTCGAATCGAACGGGACTCTCCCGAAGCACATCTGAAAAAGAACGACACCGAGCGAATACAAGTCGCACCGATGATCGACATTGAGGTCCGGCTGACACTGCTCCGGACTCATGTACCTGGCGGTCCCGAGCATTTTCCGCATCGAGGCCGAAGACATCATCCTCGAGACCAGCCCGGTCTTTGCCAATCCGAAGTCGGTCAGTACCACCTCTTTGAAGTTGTCCGCCGACCGGAAGAGGATGTTTTCCGGTTTGATGTCACGGTGGATGACGTCGCTCTGGTGGGCGACTACGAGGGCCTCCAGTATCTGCTCGACGATGGACAGGGCATTCCCGATATCGGGGGGAGTGCTTCGCAACCGGTCAGCCAGGGTCCCCCCGGCCATGTATTCCATGACGAAAAAGGGTTGCCGGGCAGGGGTCTGACCGACGTCGAACACCTTGATGATGTTCGGATGGTCCAGCAGGATGGCGAGCTTGGCTTCGTGTTCGAACCGTTTGACCAGATCCTTGTCGTGTATGAGGTTCCAGAAAACCGCCTTCAGGGCACCAACTCGTCCCGAGTCCTTCTCTTCGGAAAGGAACACTTCGGCCTGCCCACCCTCGCCGATCAGTTTTCCGACTTTCCACCTTCCGCCCACCACCTTTCCCTCGGCGATTGCATGCTCGAGGCTCGAGAATGCTCCATCTCCGGCGGTTTCGAAAACGGTCAGTTTTCCGCCGCATTTCCGGGTGCAGAGGAGGTCGTTCTCGAGGGCAATCTCGTCGGCAAATTCCTTCCCGCATTTTCCGCACCTGTACATCTATGGAATCCTGACCACACGGAACCCCAGATAGCGGTTTCGGGATCCAGGCTCGATTCCGGACCGATGGGCGGAACGGCAGTAGCGGCAGGGGTTGTTCCAGGAGCCACCACGTATCACGATTCCTTTGCCTTCGCGGGGCCCCATGGGATCGGTCAGGGGTTCCGCAGGGTAGGGCCCGGCCGAGTCCCAGCACCATTCCCAGACGTTGCCGCTCATGTCGAAAAGCCCAAGGGGATTCGACTTCTTTTTCCCCACCGGTTGGGATGTTCCCCGGGAGTTATCCGCGAACCAGCAGTATTCCTCGCTCACTCCCGGTCCCCAGAAGAAAGGGGTCGTGGTTCCCGCCCGGCAGGCGAACTCCCACTCTGCCTCGGTTGGGAGGCGGAAACCACCCGCATTCCAGTCACAATCGACGGAATGCTCATCGAGGATTGCCTTTGGATCACCCGACCTCGAATAGCACGGCCTCAGCTTTTCCCGGGCCGACAACCTGTTGCAGAATCGCACCGCGTCGAACCATGAAACGTTCTCTACCGGACGTTCCAGGCTTTCTTTCGCCACCGGACGGTTCAGGGTTCCCTTCATCTCCGAGGGATTCTTTCCCATGACCGCCTTGAACTGGGCCTGGGTCACGGGGTGGATGGACATGAAAAAGCCCCTGGTTAGTTTGACCATGTGTTGTGGGCCTTCGTTGTCGCAGCGATCCGGTTCATCCGGCGAACATCCCATCAGGAACGACCCGCTCTGAATCGGAACGAACGTGATGGTCACGTTGGCTCCGAGGTCGACCTCGAAACCATCCCCCGGATGGTTGGGTCCACCCTCCGAAACGGGCGGGGAAGGCGATTGCTCATCGGTCTTTCGCTTCAACTGCCAGGTCCACCGCCGGCCCTGCTTGTTCCAGGCCTCCCCGTGCATCCCACTTCCATCGATCTCTCCCCGGTAGGTCGAGAAGCCGTCGTTCATCTGGAACTGGATCTGGCCTCCGGCGTTGCTCCAGGTCCCGTTCGTGTGAAAACCTGACGGATTCTGGTAATGGAGAGCTCCATCGTCGAGAAAGTGGAACTCGTAAAGATCTCCATCCGAATCGGGCCCCGCCCAGACGGTTCCCGCGAGACCAGGATGATCGTTCAACTGGTTGGGGGGCACCTCCCCGGGGTTGTCATCCGATCCCGGTCCCGAGGTTTCACCAGCGTCCGCCGGGATTTTCCCTGACTCCCTTTTCGGGAGCCCTTGCCCCTGTCCAGGGGTGGAAGCGGGTTCGACCTCCGTTGCGGAAACCGCGGAAGCTCCTTCCGGTCGTTCGGGGATGCGTGCCTTTCCCCACCCGAACAGCCAGTCCAGAATTCCGCCCTTTCCCGACCTGGAGGTCTGGTCGGTTGCTTCAGCCGGTCCCGATTCCACCGGAAGTCCTTTTCCCTCGCCGCCTTCCTTCGACACGTGTTTGTCGGGTTCCGGAACCGGCATCGTGGGCGGGGTCTCCTTCTCGAAACGATACTCGATCTCGGTGAGGCTCCCATCGGAGACCTCCAGATCTCCAGACTTGGGGGGAAAATCATCCAGTTTGGCTTCCACCAGGTATTTCCCGGGTTTCAGAGGGAGGCTTTCCACGGGAGAAACCCGAACCGGACCGATGGAACCCAGGGGCTCTACATACCCTTCGCCAGCCCCCGAAGGTGCAAATGTCACCGTGGCTCCATTCGGGATCGTTGTCACCGTCACGCGGCCCAGAGGTTCGTGTGGGAGAAGTTCCCGGCAGAGACCGTAATCTCCCTTTTCGAAGGCCGTTTCCCAAAGGCTTTTCATGCGATCCCGGGCCTCCGGGTTTCCCGGGTCCAGAGCGAGGATTTCCTCGAGAAGCCTCCTCATACCATCCGAACCGGTGGCATCGGGAATCCCGTCTCGCGACCCGCAATTCCGTATCTGCCCCAGCAACTCCTTGATTTGTCGACGCCTTTTTCCGCCAGGAAGGGAAAGGGAGAACTCCAAGGCACTCTGGAATCGGTCGTTCGGGTTTTTTCCGAGAGCTTTTTCGAGAATTTCCCTCAATTCACCGGAGATGGTCTCTCCGGCTGCATTCCGTTCGGCAATGACAGGCTTGCGAGCGATGTGCAGCGCCCGGATCGCCCCTTCGTCGGGAGAATCGAAAGGGACTTTCCCATACAGCATCTGGTACAAAACGATTCCCAGGGAATAAAGGTCGCTTCGGTGGTCCACGGCCAGATTGGGTTGGCACTGCTCAGGGCTCATGTAGCGGGCAGTTCCGAGCATGTTGCGCATCGAAGCGGATGACATCATGCGTGTTACCTGTCCACTCTTCGCCAGGCCGAAATCGGTAAGGACAGCCCCATCCCAGCTTCCTTCCGTCCTGAACAGGATGTTCTCCGGTTTGAGGTCCCGATGAAGCGTGTCATGTTCATGCGCCGTGCCCAGAGCCTCCAGCACCTGTCCGGCGACGTCGGCTGCGATCCCGGCCGGAAGGGAAACACCTTTCAAGCGCTCCGCCAGGGTTCCGCCTTGCAGGTATTCCATCACGAACCAGGGCTGCCGGGATCTGGTGGATCCCAGGTCGTAAACCTTGATGATTGCTGGGTGCTCGAATTTCGTGGCGATCCTTGCCTCGTTCTCGAACCGCCTCACGAGGTCCTTGTCATGGATCAGGTTCCAAAAGAGGGCTTTCATCGCCCCGACCCGGGCTGGAGATGGTGACGGCGAGACTCCCTTGTCGTGAGGGAAAACCTCCTGGACCAAGAAGACCTCGGCCTGACCACCCTCTCCGATCAGTTTCCCGATCTTCCATTTCCCTCCGACCAGCTTTCCTTCCGCGATCGCCTGATCGACTTCGGAGAAGGCTCCATCGCCAGTGGCGGCAAGGACCGTCAGCCTTCCCCCACATTTTCGGGTGCAGAAAAGTTCGTTCTCGACTGCGATCTCGTCGGGGAACTCCCTCCCGCACCTTTCACACCGATACATGTTCTGTCAGGAACATATCCTGGAGCCCTTCAAGTTTCAAAATCCCGATGTCAGTCCTTTCAGACACGAGTTCAGGGGCTGGAAGGGCAGGTCCCTTCACTCGGTGCCATCGCGGACGAGCTCTCCGAAACAGCCGGCAGGATCATGTCCCCTGATTCGGTTGAAGATCGCTGACTCCGCCTTCTTCCCTTCCGGCTTTCCTCTCCGGGAAGGTTGGTGAACATTCTAGCGCAGAAAAGGGTCGGGAACAACCTTGGTCCGGAAATGCGGCTTCCGCGAATGGGGTCCTTTGTTGGCAAACGAAGGAAGAACAAGTCTCATTGGTGCTGGAGAGGTGGCAATTCCATGTCATTGTCATCCGGTTCCCATCGAGCGGCATTTGCGAACCTGTTCCCGGCTCCGTGACATTCTCGAACCGCTGGAAAAGGAGGGCTGTTCACGGGTTCTCCCCATGGGGACATAGGACCGGGACCCCGGCGCGATTGCCAAGCCTAAGGGACAAAGGTAGAATGAAAGCGCCATCGGAAGGTTCTGAAAGAGATTCCGGATGATTGGGGGATACTCATGAATGTCCTCAGAATGGTCTTTTTGATCGGATTGTTTTCCTGCCCTGGAATCATCGGCGCCGCGGATGTCGGGTATTTCGACGGGATCAGTAGGGAAAGGATCGTCGAAATCCCTTATGTGGCGACTTTTCCCGGGCCGGCTGCGGGATCCAATTTCCTGATGGATGTCGTCGAGAACGCTTTGTTCGTCCAGGATTTGAACTCGAGAACCGCTTTCTTCTTCGATCTGGCCCAAAAGAAAATCCTGGAGTCATTCAGATTCGCGAAGGATGAACTGTTTGCCGGATTCGCCCGCGATGGTTCGGTGAGCTTGTTGTGTACCAACGCGATCGTGTCGTTCAAGGACTTCAGGGAATTTCGATCATATCTTGTCGACAGGAAAGCCACGGGGGAAAGGAAATCCCTTTCCGGGATCTCGATGGTCGAAAAGCCTGAACGCTATCGTCTCCGAATCGGCGGCAACGGGACCCTTTTCGTCCAGGATCGGCTGGAATCGACGATCTATGCCTTCACTCCCGGTGGAGGGATGATCGACTCCTATCCCTGTGATTCCAGTTTCGAAGCCACTTCCAGCGGAACCTTCATCGCGCCTGGGATCTCCGGCGGGCGCCTGGTCGTAAGGGAGTTCCGGGTCGAGAAGAAGCTCGAAAAACCCGTACAGCGTGAATTCAAGGGACTTTTCATCCAATCGGAGGACTGGAATTTCCCAGGCGACCTGGTGGCCTGTGATGACCCGGGCGGTGGCGTCACTCTGGCTTTTTATCCACCAGGTTTGGATGATTCAGCAGAGGTTTCTCAGGAAAAGGCGATTGGTCGCCGCGACTGGGCGGGTACAGCCAGCCCGGAGCGGGCCCTCGATTCGTTGAAAAGTGACCCCAGAAACCTGATCTTTTTCGAAAAAGCGGCCTCTTCCACCCAGTACGTCGTTGTCGTGGATATTGATGGACAGGGGCGAGGAGAACCCATTGCCAGGTTTCCTTTCTCCGAGGCCGATGGGAAGATGCGATTGAAGGGTGGGCAGTTGTTCTTTCTGGCCCCTCGAATTGCCAGGGAGGGTTCATGGTCCGGTTTTACCCTCTACCAGAAAAGACTCCCCGGAAAAAGGGACTAGTATTGATATTTTTGTAACCGACCTTCGTTTCGGGCCAATATTGGTATGGAAGCGTGGATAATGATCCACCACGTAGGAGGGCAGAATGTCGACCAACCTGAAGACCCTTCGATGGTTTCTTGTAATGGCAGTTTTCGGTTCATTCTTTTCGACGGTCCTGCTTGCGGGGTCGCCTCCGTCGAAAATTCTTGGAAAACACAAGATCGGGAGTTCATCCACCACCATTCAAAGCAACGACGGCACTTCCACGAATGAGGGCCCGGAAGGATCATCCAAGGAAAACTCGACGGCATCATCGACCGAATCCTCCGTTAGCCTTCACGAGGTCGCCCAGGATGATACCTCCCAGGATGCCGCCCTGGTGAACCGGGTCCAGGAGGCGTTGCAGGCGAGCGGCTATTATCAGGGTTTTCCGATCGACGGGTGGTACGGACCCGAAACCGCCCGGGGAATCCGTGAGTTCCAACGGGACAACGATCTTCCGATAACCGGGGAGGTTGTCGACAAGTTGTTGGCCCTCCTCGAGAAGAAAGCCGGGGAAAAAGGTACCGATACAAAAGCCGGGGAAGATGGTTCCAATACCGAATCCGGAAGTGATTCCCCCGGATCGGGCAATCTCCCTGACGACATCAAGAAGTATCTGCAACCGAGCTCGAGCGCGCCCTCGACCAACCCCGAAATCGTTGCCCTGGCCAAGAAATTGAAGGGGTCCAACCCCAAAGAGACCGCGAAAAACATTTTCAACTGGGTCCGGGACAACATCCCCTGGGTGGAATACATGAACAGCCAGCGTGGCGCTCTTGGAGCTTTGCACGCGCGGGCCGGAAACTGTTGCGACAACTCAAACCTAATGGTCAGCCTGATGCGGGCCTCCGGGATTCCCGCAAAGTACCAGCACTGCGTCGACTGCGTGTTCCCCAGCGGAACACACTGGGGTCATGTCTGGAACGCGATCTACCTCGATGGAAAATGGATCAGCCTGGACGGCTCCTATGCCGGAAACCCCTTTGGGAAGCTCCCCTTCAAGACCTACGCCTCGATCGCCACCCATCAGAACGTCCCCTTCTGATTCTTCTGTACCCGTTCACACTCTCCCCACGGGAGATCACCACAAAGATGCGAAGGACACGAAGGCCACAAAGGTGGAGAAGTGGGTTGAAAGTTCCCGATCCTTCTTCGGGAACTTCAGTTCGATTGCCAGAATAGCATCGGGGCGATCCTGGCCATCTCGTTCTTGCCGAGTTCGAGCATCCGGCCGAACCAGGGTTCGCCTCTCTCCTTGAGCCTCGCAAGCTCCTCCAGGGCCGATTTCAGGAAAACCTCCCTGGCCACGCGGAACTCGACGGATCGTCGGAGGAGCATTCCCAGTTTGCGGAGGGGTTTCCCGAGAAACTCCTCGAATGCCGCTTCGAATGCGATTTCGGAGGTTGCGGTCGCATTTGCGAGCGACTGGGTCCAGCTGGCCAGGTGATCCTGAACGGCGAAAAGGGTCACGGGGTCACCCATCAGCTCGAGCGAGATCCGGAGAGATTCGAGGCCATCCCTCACGGTCTCGCCTCGGGAAAGGGCTCCGATTCCGCGGGCGACGAAGAAAGTCGTATTGAGCCACTTTTTTCCCATCAGCCTTTCCAGAACTGGAGGGGGATATTGGCCATGGGACAAAAACAGGCTCAGCCAGTCCCGCATGAGGAGTCTCGAAACCGAAGCGACATCGGAAGACCCGCTCCGGATAGAAACTTCGACGTCCCTGACCTGGTCGGAAAGGGCCATGCACTTCCTCGAGAACTGGGCCAGGTCGAACACCACAACATCGCAAGCCGAAATGGGAGCGGAAGAGAACAGGACACCCAGCAGGATGATGGCCCGGATCCAGAGTTGGGGCTCCGACAATCGAATCTTGATCATTGATTTTCCCATTCCTTCTTTTCGGGAAATCCTATCACAACTTATCCCACGAAAAGAAAAATCCCCCGGGCCGCCTTCTGGCGAAACGGGGGAATTCTGCGGGACCGGTTCAGGGCCCGAACGGTGGCTATTTCCGGTTTTCCTTGCTCTCGAGGATCCTTGCATCGAATGTGCTGTCGATGATCTGGATCGGGATCAGAAGGCTCCGGTTGTTGCCCGCGGAGTCGGAGGCCTTGAGCAGGATCTTCACCTGGTTGGTGTTCGGGATTACGACCATGGGGGTATCCACCGAGTAGCGGGCCCGGGGGGAGGAAACCTTGGGATTTGGAAGATTGCTGGGAAGGAAAGCCTTCTCCAGGGGGATCCTCGGGATCGGGAAGGGAAGGAGGCTATGCTCCGTACCGTCCTTGCGGGTTTCGTAGATCTCGATCGTGGCCGTTCCGAGGTCCAGGTAATCGGCATTGTCGAGGATGTCGACGTTGACCATTATCCGGCTCGCACGGCGCACCCGGGGGAGCACAGTAGGATCGACTCTGAGTTTGTCGAGGTCGACGAGGGAATGCTCCTCACCGATGATGGTGGGGGAGTTCGAGGTGGGGGGAAGTTCCGATGTCTGCGTGGCACCGACCTGGGATCCGTCGTCGAGGCGGAAACACTTGAGCTGGAACGTGCATGTGGCGAGGCCTTTCGGGCTGTCTGCCAGGGCGACGGGATCCTCGACCGCCTCGATCGCCTGGACGACCCAGCGCCGGTTGTCGCTCTGGGCGACGATTTCCACCCGGAGGGTGGGCGGGTCGTTGTCGATCCGGTTCATTGTCACGAGCGGGGTTTCGACCCCATCCTTGGGAAGGGGATACCCGAACTGATGCACCAGGTTTCGCGAATCGGAACCGAACCCGTCCGCGACGTTCCCCTTGACCCAGGCCTGGAGCGTTCCAACCCAGTTGCACAGCTCACCCGTGGGGGCGAATGGTCCGTTGGGCCCGAACTCGTCGAGGGTGCTTTCATAGGGGTAGGTGATCTGGTATGAATCGTTCTGGTAGAAACTCGGATCGGAGGGGATTCCCTGGGGGGTCGGCTGGCTGAGGGGGTTGGCGACGTAGGTGGCCAGGAAGTCCGTTGTCTGCCGGGGCCAGTTTCGATCGGCCATCTGGTACTCGACGTGGAAATCCGCGACCTTGGCAACGGGGTTGTTGTCGCTGATCTTGTAGATGATCCGGGCTTCGGAAACCGGATCTCCCGTCGACTGCGTGAACCCCTGGACCTCCTGGGCGATCGTGGGAAGCGTGGAATCGCGCGCCCGGATCATCCAGGAATCAACGCCTTCGGCGAAGTAGGACTGGCCGTCGGATCCCTGGTCGCTCGAAACGACGTCCGAACCGGAGAAGGGGACTGTCGAAACCGCATGTATCGGGCTCTCGTCGGGAACGATGCTCCGGTACTGGACTCCGATCTTGTCGGGTGCTCCCGATTCCGCCCAGGTTGCCCGGGGATAGACGATCTCCAGTCTCAACCGGTATTGCTCGGGGTCTATCGGAGTGGAAATCGTTGCAATGGTTTCGGGGGGGATGTTAACCGTGATCCGGTACTTCCGGTTCGTGGAATCACCGATCGGAACGCAGACTGCGCCGATGCAGCTTCCCGACGCGACTTCGATTCCGCGTTTGGGGAGGGAAACCGCCGACTGGGAGCAGGTCGGATAGAAACAGAGGTTCCACCTGATGAAGTGGAGGTCCTTGGATGGCGGAACGTCGGGAGCGATGTCGATCCGGCTGCCGTTGTCGGCCAGGGTTTCCGCCTGGGGCTTGTTCCAGCCGGGGTTGAACTTCGTCGCATCGACCGCCCCGTCGAGGTAGTTGTAGACGTGTCTTCCGGTCTTCGCGAGGTTGATCCCGATCCCGTTCTTCTCGTAGAGGTCGATGAACTGGTCGTAATCCCAGACTCCGATTCCGGCATAGTTGGTCAGGGTCTCGTTGATGCTGCCTGTCCTGTGTGCATCATGGATGAACTGTGCATCGAACGTGAACGCGAGGCTCGCGGGGCTTTCATCCTCAGGAAGGTCGAAGCCGGCGTTTGCCAGGGGTTGGACCTTCTGGAACGCATCGGGAACCTTTCCCGGAGTCGGAAGCAGCCGGATATTGCTGATGAAGCTGCTTGGAACCTTCAGGCTTCCCTGGGATTTAACCTGTACAAGCGTTTTGCGGGTCCGGACCTGGCGGGCGGGGGATTCTTTCAGGTCGGCCGGACGGGAACCCACGTCGAGCTGGTTGTAATCGAAATACCGATAGGTTATGTCGGCATAAACGGCATAGTTCCCGGGATGCGGGAACTTGACCGTGAAGTCCTTCCATTCGGGGTCGGTGGGAGCGGAAGCGACCGCGATGGCTCCGAGCAGCCCCTCCGGGTCGTCGAGGTCCGTTCCCTCGATCCAGTCGACGAAATACTTGATGTCCGTTTTCCATGAGGAAGTCTCGAAAAGGCTCGAAGGGAAACCGCTCTTGTACCCGTCGTTGTCCTCGTCGTAGTTGTACTCGTTGGTGGGAGTTGGCAGCCAGTTGATCCTCACGTTCTTGAAGGGGCCGAAACTCCCGACGAACTTGAGACCCCGGCGCTCGGTGGTTCCGGTGGAATCGGTGATGAACGGCTGGAATCCCTCGATCTTGAAGGTAAGATCGGTATCCTCTTCGACCATGGCGGAAGGGGGCTTACGGTCGAGACGGCAGACCGAAGGCTGCGGAGGTTGCAGGTTGTAGATCTCGGGCCTTCGGGGAACGTTCACCACGGCCAACTCTGCGGGGAAATCGGAGTCGTGGCGGCCGCCCGCCAACAGCTCCCAGGGTTTCTCTTCCCAGGCCCAGCGCCCGCCGGCATTCTTGATCCGCTTCCGTTGCCAGACGTTGTAACCCGTGTCGACCATACCACGATCCTCTTCGGGGCCGAGAGACCCGCTCGCGATAACGGTATGTCGCTTGAGGACCTTCCGGACGACCTGCTTGATCCGGACCCATTCGATCGCCGTCTGGGTCCCCCGATCGTTCAAAAGAGCCCTATCGCCCGAAGCGGTCGGAATGTAGGTCGAGGTTCCGAGGAAGTCCTCGTATCCTTCGGGGCGCTCGGGGTTGAACCAAAGAGTCTTCATTGCTGCGTCCGAAGGCTTGACCTCGGACCAGAGAACGTAGAGGTAATCGTCGCCGTCGACGGCGATGTCATCGACCACGCCTTTGGCGATTCCGAGAGGAACCGGGGTTGGGTTGGGATAGTTGACGAAATCCAGCTTTACCAGCTCGCCGGTGGTCTTCCAGTATTCGAAAAGGATCCCGCCGATTCCCCACCAGGAGTCGAGAACGGCGCACTTGTCGGCTTTCGATGCGTAGAGGTTGGCTAGGTTGGAGGCTTCCGATGCCTGGAGGTTTGGAAGGCTCGAGTCGGAAGGAAGTTTGTCGTAGTCCATGAACTGGGTGTCGAAGCGGGAGACCGCCCCGAGGGACCGGATCGAGATTGACCCCGAACCCGCGATCAGCGAGTTCAGATAATCGGCGTTGGCGATGACGTTCCTGTTCACCCGCCCGCTCCTGTCGAGGATCTCGAGCGGGATCTGCTGGAAGGTTGTCCCATTGGTCAGGACGGCCTCCGGATCGGTTACCTTGGGCCTGAAGGCGTTCAGAGCAGCTTTCTCGGGGTTGGGGAAGGGGCCCGCAAATTTCCCGCCGGGGTTGAAAACATAGACCGTCCCGCGAAATGTGGGGAGGACTTCGGTTCCGAGGGCGGGCCGGATGATCGCCTTGCGGAGCAGAAGCTGGGTGACCTTCCCGATGAGGGTATTTTCAGCCTGGGTGTAGAGTCCGACCCAGAGGTCCAGCATCCCCTCGAAAAGCGGTTGGAAGGGCCCGGTCGCGATGGCCGGATTTCCAAGCAGAGTGAAGATCTGGTTCTTCGCGTCGGCTCCCAGGCCGATGAAGCCCCTGCCGAACCGGTGCATGAGGATCGCTTTCGACGCGATGTCTCCGTCATCCTCGTTGAGCCGGTACAGGTCGTTGAGGGCCTGGGAATCCTGCCTTACAAGGATGTAGGCAACGCCGTTCGCTCCCGAACTGGCGGATGCCACGACATCCTTTGCGGGAACCTGCCTCAGGTTGTCGAATTCGTCACCGAAGACGGTGAAACCCCCGACGAGAAGGAAGGCGAACAACCACGAGCAAAGTCTTTTTCCGTACCTTGACATCTCCAAACCTCCCCTAACCGGTTTCCGATATGCACCGGGAAGTCCGCTCCGATTGCACATCTGAGCACGCGACGCCTTCCCGGGCGAATGTGTACACAAAGAGAATTCCGCCCGCCGAAGCTGGCATATTTATTCCATTATACTCTG
>CAYRYU010000006.1:0-2371 GCA_964428355.1 uncultured bacterium | reverse complement strand
CCGGATGGCGAATCTTAGCGGACCTGGAGCCATGGATGGCGACGTGTCGGGGACGCCTAGTCTGCTTTCGCCCGGATGGCGAATCTTAGCGGACCTGGCCCGGAATTCCTTCAATTACTCCCACGTTCGGGGTTGCGACGATTCTTTCCAACCGCCTGGTCTTTCCCCTTGGATAGGCGCAGGAAATGTCGACCGCGATGGGAATTTTGTTCTCGTGAGAAGGCAGAAGCTCAATCCGGACCCATTCGACATCGGTTGCCAGTTCGATGGCTTCCGCCATGGGCGCAGAACCGTCCTTGAAAAGCCTCGAAAAGGATATCTTCTTGATGTAATCCGGTGGTACAGTGAAAGGTACCTCGGCCCGGAAGCGGTGGTACAAAAGAACTCCCGATTTCGTCAGTGAATAGACGTTGAAATTGACCCTTCCCTGCTCGGCGGGGTTGAACCCCTGTTTTTCCGGAACCGATTCGACGAATGTCAGAAAATAGGTTCCAGGGCGTTCCTTGCCGGAAAGGTCGATCGCCTGGGTGGCGAAAAGCGTGCCTCCCTGGGTGAAGTGGATCTTGAAGTCATCGTGAACCTGTTCGACGATGTTTCCCGGGAAAACGATGGTCGAAGGATAGGATGACTTCTGGAGGGTCATCGACAGATGTTTTGAGGTATTCCTGAGTTCGTTGATGGTTTTCTGGAGCCAGAATCCCTGGTTCGAGGTATTCTGGCCGGTTCGCCAGAGGGAAAACAGGCCTGTGAGGAAAAGCCCGAGGACTCCGCAGGCAACGATCATTTCGGTCAGGGTAAACCCGGTTCGTTTGGTTGAAGCCGATCGAATGGAAAACCAGCCCCTTCCTTTGACGGTTGTCCGTGGAAGAGTGGTGCGGTGACGGATTGTCAGGTTATTTTCGGACATCTCTGGAGACCCGGACGGTCCGCTTGATGCTCTGGGTCCAGGATTCCCCCCGCGCATTTTTCACCGTGGCTTCGACCGTAAGTTCGACGATCGCCTGGTTGTTTGCGACCTGCTTTTCGGTTTCGGCGACGGTGTTCGCGGTCAGATCGATCGCTGTAACTTCGTAGGAGCCGGTGAACGGCTCCTTGGTGACCGCCTTGATCCGGTCGGGGAGGTTGGAGAAGCTCATGGCGAAGTTGAGGTTCTCTGAACCGATCCGCTTTCCCGATACCAGATCTTCGCGATACGAGTCGAGCCAGAGACGGGCTTGGGGAAACTGCTTCTCGAAATTGGGTGTCAGAAAGCCCTGCGGTTTGAGACCGCTCTGGTCACGATACAGGAAGATCGGTCCGGGGTTTTGCGGGGAAATACCGTCGATTCCCTTTGAAAAATCGTAGAGTGGATTCCGACCCTGGGCAAGGCAGGCGGCATCGTAGAGCTCCCGTGGGAGATACTTCACCTTCAGGAGAGCGTGTTCCAGTCCGGCTCGGGCCACGAAGTGTGCCTGGAGCTGGTTGAAGCTGGTCTGGTTCTGCCTGTTCTGTTGCCGGCTGTTTCGTAGGAGGAAAAAACCCAGGATTGCAAGAACCGCAGCGAAAATGAGGACCATGGGGAGGGCCATGCCTTTTCTTGAGGGTCTCACAGGTCCTCCCTGGAAAGGTTGGCTTTCGCGGTGGAAAGTTCGATGATCTTTTCGGCCCCCTTCAGGGGTTTCCACCGAATCCTGATGAGAAGCCTTTTCATGAGGCAAAAAGAGTTGTCGTTTCCGGGAGGGGCGCCGGCAGCCTTCGCGTTGATCCGCTTGGGGAAATCGGTTGGATAGTCGTAGGGGAGTTTGCATCCGAAGCCCACGTGCTTCTTCTCGGGGGAGTTCGTATACCAGTTCGAGATCCCGGTTTCGTCCACGGAGTTTTCGAAAAACGGCCTGGGAAGGTAGCGAAAACAGAGCTCTCTTTCCCATTCGGGCGGGTCATGTACGGGAAGGGGGAAAACGAACAGCTTCACGAAAAACTTCGTTCCCCGTTCATCCTTGATTTCCCCGCGGGTGAAATGGTCTCCGCCGGTGTTGCCGATCATGGCGAGGAAGGAAGCTACATCGAAGCCCGGGGTCTGGACCATCTCGCCGACGTTGGGCTCGGAGTTGAGTCCGTCGGGATCGGAAACCCTCGATGGACTTACTCTCAGGGAATCGAAGGGAACATTGTCCAGGACAGTGTTCAGAATGTTCTGGGAGGTGTTCTGGGCGAAGACGAAGGCATTGGCGATATCGGTATCGCTGGTTCCAGAGCTCAGAAGGCCCACCACGGGGATCATCGCGACGGCGAGGATGACCATCGCTCCAAGGATTTCAATGAGGGTGAGGCCCTTGGGGGATTTGTTTCCGGTCATGGAAAAAGGATATCACAAAGCCTTCCCTTTGCGTAG
>CAYRYU010000005.1:114107-141615 GCA_964428355.1 uncultured bacterium | reverse complement strand
GAACAAACCAAAACCCCAATGAAACGGGTATTACGACCAGTTCCTTGGCATCGGCGGGAACGGTGACCCCGAAGTGAACAAACCAAAACCCTAATGAAACAGGGTTCGTGGCTTTCCCCTCGAACTTGTGTTTGGACCGTGGCGGCTTACGCGGTTTCCCTGAATGAAAATAACCAGGGGATCGCCCGATTCAAAAATGTCCAACTGGGAGCGAGTCTTCGAATTCCGCGGGAATAAGTTTGAGCTTCCGGGGGAAACACCTCATTGTCGATCACAGTTACGCTCGCATTGGCCAAACTGGAGCATGAGGGGTACCGCAGACGTTTTTCTCGAAAGGGCAACAAAGGCCCCCGAGAGCGGGGGCCTTCTTCGTGGACTTCGTGGCCTTGGTTTCTTGGTGGTGGTTCCCGGGGGAGATTCCCATTTCCACCCGACGGGGTCCTTCAGTTCGCGTTATCGAATCCCCACCTTCCCTCGCGTTCCTCCGGGAAGCTCGCGGCCTTCTGGACCTCAAGGCGGATCCTCCCGTCAAGCCGCCGCGGGAACCCGAGTCTCAGAACACCGCCTGGGGTCTTCCAGTCGAGGACCCGAACGAACATTCCAGACCGGATTTCATCGGGAAGATCGGCACCCACTGCTCCTCGTTCGTAGGAATCGGTGGGATTGCCGAGTCTTTCGAGCAACCGCCTGCGAACACGGTCGAAGGCATCCATTATCTCGGAGGTGGCCGCGAAATCCTCCAACTTGACCAGTACTCCAACACGGACTACAGTCCCCTCCCCATCCGTATCCACGACGACCGACTGCCGTTGGAAAAGGTCTTCGAAATAGGGGAACTCGGAGTTGTACTGATTTCCAATTCTTATCATCCTGATTCCGGACTGTTTGAGGGACTCGAGAAGCGATGCGACCTGGCACCCCGGCTGGACGGTGGCGATGTCGAAAAGAGCCGCGGTCGGAGCCGGAATCTGGGGCGCGGCGACTTCTTTCCTGGGGCCATGACTCAATGCCTGGTCGAACTCGGTGGAAAGGAAGAATCCGTAGTGGTAAGCCTTGGTGGCATCGCGCCGGTTCCGGGCAAGCTCGATCCCATAGGTGGTGGGACCCGACCGTCGTTGCCAGCGGAACCCCAGATCGTTTGCAAAGACGTCGGAACTGGTGATGGGACGGTAATCGAGCGCCTGGGTGTTCCAGGTCAACCCGAACTCCTGGTTTCCCGTGGTGTGGTAGATCGAAAGGCCGGTATTCCAGTCGCGGGACCAGATTCCCGATGAGTCGATCGATTGACGGATCAGGTTCAGACCGATGGTCAGCGGGGAACCTCCGAGATCGATCGATTTGTCCAATCCAAGAACCGCTTGCAGCGCCCGGTTGTCGCCATTTGGACCGAACTGGTTGTCGAAATCGCGGTAGCCGAATCCAAGTCTTCCGTTGAGCGTCGGCCTGATCGGCCGGGAAAAGTTCAGATCGAGATTCCTCGATCTGGTGTCGACGTTTCCAAGCAGGTCGTCCGACCGGTCGACATAGGCGTTGAGATTCGCGAAGAGCTTGTCGTGGGTGAAAACCTGCCCGCTGAGGGTTATCCCACCGATGTCCGAATCCATCGGGTTGGGACTTTCCCACGAGTTCCGGAACCGTTGCAGCCGGACCGACAGGGTCCGGATCCTTTCGATCTGCCAGGACAGGTAGCCCTCCATCGCTCTTCGGTTCTGGGTGATGTTCGCTCCGTTCGGCCGGAAGTCCTTTCCGTATTCCTCGAAGCGCCAGGTGTATCCGAAGGGGATCGAGTTCCCCCTCAACTGCATGAATGCGCCGGTATCACGCTTGTCCAGGCCGCTTCCGGCGATCCCGGTCCCTTCGTGGTCTCCGGAGAACCATGCGTATTCCGCTTCGAACACGTTTCGTCGCATCCGGTCGAGGGGTTTCTCGAACGCGACGCTCCACGTATGCTGAGAAAGACCTGGGTTGTACGTCGTGGAGTCGCGGCGGTTCGCGACCCAGTTCAGGGAGAATCGAAGGTCGTCACCCTGCTCCTCGACGAAGGAAACCCCCATGGTCTGGTCGCGAAGGGCGAACGGATCCTTCCAGTCGTTCCGGGCAAGGCCCCAGAGGAGCTGGAAGGACCGCTTCGTTTTCCGATTCATGAGCGGCTGGATGTCCAGCAGGAAGCCCCTCAACCCTCTTTGGAGCGTTCGGTTCGTGAAGTTGCCGTAGATCTCGCCGGCTTCGAACCGAAAAGGAGTGCCACCGTCGCCCTTTTCCCATGTGAAACGGAAACGCTCCAGCTCGGTTCCCCAGTCCTGGCTGCGGTACTTGGAGTCATTGACCACCCCCCCAAGGCGCAGGTTCCAGTTCTCGAAGTCGCTGGCCTTGCGGTAGAACTCGAAATCGTAGTCCGCGTACCTGTGGGTTCCGGTGTAGGGGAAGGGGGAACCCGCGCGATCGCCGGTGAAGTAGTAGTGATCGCCGCGCAGGGTCAAATCGCCGCTCACGTTTACCGCACCGTCCCGCGGGGGATCCGCGGTAGCCATGGTGGCGGCAACGAGGGTCAGGAACATGGCAAGAAAGGTCAGGGAAGATCGGCTTCGTATCGTTTTCATTTCGTCACCATTCCTGCGATTTCATCAGGGAAGCGGTTGAAGGGGCTGAACCACCTTGAGAACGAACTCATTGGTTCCGTCGAGCTTCTGATATCCGCCTTTGGGGTGGGTATACTCGATCTGGGTTTTGGCCCTGACCGATACCCTGCTGGTGAGGACATATCCTCCCTTTTGGCTTGATGATTGATCGAAGGATCTCGACACGACCTGGGTGGCTTCGATTCCGAGCAGGCGCAGCTTCGCGTCTCCGGGGCTGATCCTTCGCAAGGTGTCCATGAAACGGGATTTGTCGTTGAAGGAGTCCGCCAGCAACCCGTCGAGCTTTCCGCCGCTCTCCCATGCCTGGATCAGCCTTGTGAGGCCGGCCTTGGCCAGATCCACCGTCCTCAGCTCGATCCGCTTACGGGCCTCCTGGAGGCCCGGATCACCTCCGCCCGAAGATCCGGCGGGGGTTGTACCGGATGGGGTCGAAACGGTATTGATGGACCTGAACTCGGCCGCCAGGGCGGCGCCGATGATCGACACGGAGAAGAGGACGAGGAGGAACCTGATCGCGGATTTTCGGATGTTCATTTTCATTCCCCCTTTTTCACTGGACGTATTCAGCGGAATGGACCGTCAGGGTGTAGTCGGTCGCAGCCGCCGCCTGGTCCGTTCCACCGGTTCTGTTTACGGTCAGTTCGATCTTGATCTTGCTTCCCCCTCCGCCCTGGACGTCCTGGACCAGGTAGAAGGTGTAACGGGTGTTGACGTTGATCACCGACATCGTTCCTTCGAAGGGTGCTGGATTGTTGGGTGCGGTCGCGTCGAACTTCCATTCCCAGTTGGCGGCTGAACCGAAGGAATTTCCCTGGGCAAGCCCGAAGTTCGTCGTCATCCATGCCTGGTAACCCGGCGGAATCTGGAACGAGATCGCGGTGTAGGGATCGTCCGAGTATCCGGTTTTGAGGCTTCCCTGATTGGTATTGGGATTGATGATGATTTCGGCGCAGTATGCCGGGGACTGCTGGTTTCCAAGGTTCGTGAATCCGACCGAGGCTCCGGAAAGGCCCGTGATCGTGGCTGCCGCAGCCTCGACGGTCACCGTCTGGGCGGCATCGTTGATGTCCTTGTGCGCTGCCACCTCCGCGGCATTGTAGGTCAGGCTTTCGAACACAACCAGCGTCTTCCCGGCCTGGGTGGCGGGGACCGTGAACTCCTGGGTAACCGTTTCCTGCGCTGCTTGTGCGGTGAAGTTTTTCTGGACGGTGATCCCGACCGCCTGTCCTGTGGCTTTGTCCCTGAGTTCGCCGTTCAGGACATAGGAGCGGCCGGGAACGAGCTTCGCGCAGGTCACCGTGTCGACGACGGTTCCTCCTGTCTTGGAGATGGTCTTGTCCGCGTCCGCCTTGTCCTTCGCGGACGTCGTCAGTTCTGGGGTGGGGGCATCGACGGTCACCGTCTGGGCGGCGTCGTTGATGTCGGAATGCGCGACGACGACCGCGGCGTTGTAGGTGAGGCTCTCGAACACGACCAGGGTCTTCCCTGCATGGGCGGAGGTGACGGTGAACTCCTGGGTCACGGTTCCGTTGGCGGCGGGGGCGGTGAAGTTCTTCTGGGCGGTGATTCCCGTCGCCTGCCCTGTGGCCTTGTCCCTTAGCTCTCCGTTGAGCGTGTAGGATCTACCCGTTACCAGGTTCTTGTAGGCCACCGTGTCCACGACGGTTCCGCCGTTGGAGCCGATCGCCTGATCACCGTCGGCCTTGTCGACCGCCGAGGTCGTCAGCTCAGCCGGTGGTGCCTGGACCGACACGGTCTGCGTCGAGTCGTTGATGTCGGTATGTTTGACTACAATGGCGGCGTTGTAAAAGATGGTTTCAAACACCACCAGGTTCTTTCCAGCCTGGGCCGAGGTTACCGTGAACTCCTGGATCACCTGCCCATTGGCCGACTGCGCGGTGAAGGTCTTCTGTGCCGTGATCCCGACGGATTGGCCGGTCGCCTTGTCCATCAGCACCCCCTGGATCGTGTATGAGCGGCCCGCTACCAGGTTCTTGAAGGTCACGGTGTCGGTCACCGTTCCGCCGTTGGACCCCAGCGTCTGGTCGCCGTCGGCCTTGTCCCTGGCGGACGTCGTCATCTCGGGTTCCGCCGGCGGGGCTCCGACCGAAACCGTCTGGGCGGAGTCGTAAAGGTCCTTGTGGGTCGCCACCTCGGTGGTTCCCAGGTTCAGGGATTCGAATACCACGAGGGTTTTATTGGCGTGCTGGCCGTTGATGGTGAACTCCTGTGTCACCGTTCCGTCGGCTGTCTGGGGGGTGAACGACTTTTCCGCAGTGATGCCCGTGGACTGCCCCGTGGCCTTGTCCATGATCACGCCCTTGAGCGTGTAGGTTTGACCGGGATTCAGGCGCGTGAAGGTCACCGTATCCACGAGGGTTCCGCCGGTGGAGGGGAAAGCCTTGTCGTTGTCCGCTTTGTCTTTGGCCGAGGTGGTGATTTCCGGCGGGGGATTCCCGACGGTAACCGTCTGCGCGGAATCGTTCAGATCGGCATGGCTTGCGGCAAGGTTGGCTCCCAGGAAGAGGTTTTCGAAGACGACCAGGGTTTTTCCAGCGTGCAAGGCAGAGATTGTGAACTCCTGGGTGATGGTTCCGTCCTTCGTCTGGGGGGTGAAGTTCTGCTCGGCGGTGATTCCCGTCGACTGTCCAGTCGCCTTGTTCATCAGGTCGCCCTTGAGCGTGTAAGCCTGGCCCGGGGTGAGGTTCTTGAAGGTGACCGTGTCCACGAGAGTGCCGCCGCCGGGCCCGAAAGCCTTGTCGTTGTCCGCCTTGTCCTTCGCTGCGGTGGTCAGTTCCGGCGTTGGGGTTGGTGTGGGAGTGGGCGTTGGAGTAGGAGTCGGGGTGGGAGTTGGAGTCTGCGGAGGAGTCCTCCTCAGCTCCTCAGGTTTCGGGGGATCCGGGAGCGTCGTGATCGGAACGGTCTGGGTGGAAACCCAGGTCACTCCATCCTTCGTCGTGTTCACGATCGGGTTCTGGACGTTGAAGGGGTTGTTCCCCTCGATAGGTGTCATAGTTTCGAGGAACACCTCGGGAGCCCCTTCGATCCAGTTCGAAACGGAAGTCTGCTTGCCTTCCGCTTCCGGTGTCTGGGTAAGCCGGATTTCCTTTGAGAAGGGGGGCATGGAGGGGTTGAACAGTGCCCTGAAAGTCCCCTTCGCCGTGGAAACGAGCTGATCGGGCTTTTTCACGATTCGCCAGTTCAGCCGCCTATAAAGGCTCATTTCGAAGGAAATTTCCGCACCTCCCTCGGGAACGGTACGGAGGAGTTCGATGTGGCCGATGGAGACCAGTCCGTTTCCAACAGCGAGTCCCTTGCCCTCCGTTGTCCGGACCTTTCCGTAGGGGCTGGATGCCTTCCAAAGGGTGTAATACTCAGCCTCGTTGGGGGAAAGCGGTCCCGACCGGGGAAGCCCGGTCATGTTCGCCCGGACGCTGACTATCGCACCCGCCTTCATCGCTTCTGGGACTTCGAATGAAACCTCGGGCTTGACGGTGGGCTCGTAGGTTTCGATCGCCTCTCCCTGCTTCGCTCCCCTGATGACTCCACATTCGGCCCCACGGGGGTTCACAAGAACCGCCTCGAGGATCCCGACATTTTCGGGGCTGTCGCAGACCCACTGGCCCTGGTCCTGGTGGAATCGCGAATCTGCGCTTCCCGAGTCGGTTTTCCAGCGAACGGAATACCCTTCCATTCCATCCTTCATCGGTCCCAGGATGGTCATCCGGTTGGCGGTTCCGTGCTTCCAGAGTTCGATGCGGTTGATGGAGAACTCGATTCCTGCCTCGATCTGGCCGTCGGGCATTTCCAGTTTCATCTTTCGGGCCATCTGCGGGGTTATGCGATAGGTCAGCTCATCCCAGCCGACTCTCCGGGCCAGCCCCCCTGAAAGGATGACCTGGCCGGACTTTGGGTCGATGCCGAAAACGAGGGGACCGGGCTTCGCGGGTTCGACCGAGTTGAGTGCCAGGAACGCGTGATCCCCGGTATCGAAGTCGATCCTGAGGGCGAACGGCCGGCTCAGATGCTCGTTTTCGGCGGGAAGGAACAACGGCATCGCCTTGATGACCGAGCCGGCTCCTGCGCCATCACGGGTTACGACCTGGAGGTCTTTCACCTTCAGGATCGGGCAGAATGTTCCGAAATTGAAATCCCCGCAGTAGGAAGTGTCCGACCGCCTCTTCACGAGCCCCTGGACCATCACGGTGGGGCGCTCGAACCACGTCCCGGAGGTGACTTTCGAAGGATCGAGCTTCATGCAATCCCTGCGAAAGGTGAATCCGAATCTGGCTCCCGAGTTTCCGCCGATCATTCCGAAGTCGGTTGCGCCCTTTCCGTCGATTCCGTTCTGCCCGGGCTTGATCTCTTTCCCCTCAGTGTTCCAGAGTTTCCAGCTCACCTCGAAATCATTTGCCCGAGCGGGTCCGTCGATCATGACGATCGCCTCCGCGGTTTCGTCGATGGGGATGTCAATAGGCCTCTGGAAACCTCTTGCGGTGTCATTCTCCCCCGAAGATGTTTTGGTCATCGACTTGAAAACACTGTTGGTGACCGTTACCCTCCTGGTGAGTCGTCCGCTTCCGGCAAAGGAAAACTCCACTTCGCAAGTCCCTGTACGACTTCCGGGGGCCACGTAAACCTCTCCCCCTGACATGATGACCCGGACACAGGGATCTCCGATGAGCCGGACGTTGAACTTCGAAGCGTCGAGTTTCCTGAATTCGGTATTCCTTCCGTCAAAAACGGATGCGAGGACCTCCAGGTGTTCCGACCGCCCTCCGTTCACCCCCAGGGAGATCAGGTCGATCCGGTCGATTTTCCCGCTGTTGTTCCGGATCTCGATATCGCGGACGGAAACGACCTCGATGGGGCAATCCCTTTTCAGCCTGGTCGTCTCGATGGACTGGTTGCCGTGGGAATCGGTAATTATGCTCCCGAAACCGGTCGCCTGGCAGGTTATCTGGCCTAATCCCGGTTTGTTGCCACTGATCTTTCCGCTGCCAGTATTGATGGTTACGACACCTTTGGATTCTGAGATCCCGATTTTCTGGTCGTAGGAAATCTGCTCGTCCCCGAGGATAACCTGTGTGATATACCGTTCGCCCCCGGGGACCTTGTGCCGGGACACCTGACTGATCTTGGTGACCGGAAGAAAGCAGGCTTCCCGTGGGAGCCCAAGAAGGAGGGAGGTGGCCTCGTCGGCTGCGAGTCTCCCGTAGTCGTTCATTATGGAAATCCCAACGAAACGGATGATCTTTTCCCCGAGGATCGGTTTTGCCATCGTCTCCTGCTCGAGGACCTTGTATGATTTCTTGACCTCCTGGATACGGATCCCGAGGTCGACCCTTCTTTTCTCGAGTTCAATGACCGCGGACCGGATACGCTCGAATCTTTCGCGGCTGCTCTTCACCTTCCCCGCGAACTCATTCACGGGCTGCTGTGCTGCAGCGAGAACCTTCTCGGACTCCTCGGCCGCCTTCGAGAATTCCTCTCGGAGTTTTTCGTACTTCGCGTATTCCCCCGCCCGATCGGAGGTTCCGTACAAGTCGATATTGGCCTGTTCGTATGCCTCGTCGGCCATCCTCTCGGCTTCTGCCTGGAGTTTGTCGATAGCCCGTCCCGGAAGCCAGTTAACGTATTTGTTGTCTCCAACCGCGGTAGCCCACTCCTTGAGCTTCGAGGGAAGCAGTTCCGTGGGGTCGTAGAGATCCTGGCAGTTCTTGGCGGCTTCGACTGCGACTCCAAGAGCCAGAAGCTGGTCATCCTTCAGACCGAATCTCGTCTCCAGCTTGCTGAAATTCTTCCGCATGGTCCCCACGAGCTCATCCACGGCGTCCAAAGCACCGCAGGCATCCCGGGGATGGCAGATCCCAACCCCGTTGAACGCCAACTCGTTGATCTGCTTGATCAGACCGCCGATCTTTACGAGGCACATGCCCACCGGGATGACGACCTTGGTCGTGATCTCCTTGTGGAGAATTTTCGCGTGGAGGTCGTAATCGTCCATCGTGGCGTTGTCGGGTGGAAGTCCCCGGGCGCATTTCCACAACTTCACGAACTGCTCCGGGGTCCTGTTGTTCTTGTAGTCGTTCCAGGCATTCGCCAGATCGTTGGGAGAACGGAGCTTTGCGAGCTGGATATCGATCTCTCGCAGCTTGGATTTGATCTGGGAAAGCGCCGATGCGTGGGCATCCCGCGCGGCTTCGAACTTCCCGAGAGCATCCTCGAGCCCCGCGAGCACCCGATGCGCCTGCTCGGCGACGTCCCTGACCTGGGGAAATGCGTTCTCTATTGCCGCCAGTTCCTCGAGGGCTTTCTTTTCTTCCGCCTCGAGCGATTGGAGGCTTGCGAATCCGGGTCTGGCCTCCGAGAGAAGGAAGAAACAAACCGTCAGAAACATTCCGATCGTGGGAATAATTGAAATGCGCCGGAAGGAAACCATCAACCAACCCTCCATAGTCCGTAGTAATGAGCAAATCACCGATAACCAACCGTCCGATTTTCCCATCGTCCGGGACTCCTTCGAAAACCTATGTTGTTCCCCAGTTGGAAACCTTTCCGGTTCCTGGAAAGACTTCCCGATTTCGAAAACCGGCTATCAATATCGGCGGTTTGCGTGAAAGATATCACACATTTTGAGGGAAGTGGGAAGTCCCGAAATCGAACGGGAGGATTGTTTGATCCCCGTATGTGACACAACGGTGCTTTCCAAAAGGATGGGGTAGTCCGATGGGAAACGGGCAGCGGACTTCCTGAGCTGAAGGCGCGGGATCCCGGTTCTTTGGGTGTCATGCAAGGCGCAAAATGCCGTCATGATTGGTTTTGGTGCGCAGGAATCATCGAGGAAACCGACCCCGATTTTTGGGAAAGAACCTTGCCCTTGACGCCCTTTCTTGCCGGGAATTGGGACTCCTCGATCAGAATAAGACGGAACTGCCGGCCTCTCGCTCGGAGGAGTTTCCACCGGGCCCTCCCCCGGCGAGCTTCCACCCACAAACTGCCATCTCCATCGGAGAGTGGGAAATGATCCTTGCGAGGGCGGGTAATGAAGGATTCAGCGCGTCAGGTTCTTCCGAATCTGATCGGCAATCTCGATGGCCTGGTCGGTAAGATCGGGATTGGGATTGTTTCTGATCCGCTCCAGGAGTGATTTGAGCTTCTCGACCTTGTCGCGGGTCTCGATCATCTTCTTTGAATGCTCCTGGACCGACTTGCTTGATTTCTTCAGGTGCTGGGGCTTCTCTTCCTTGACCTTCGAAGCCTTCACAAAAGAACCCTCGAAATCCTTCTTCTCAAGGTCGGATGTGGCTTCCGCGAGTTCCATCGATTCCTGGAAGAACTTCGAGAACTTCTTCTGGACGTCGGTTCCGGATTTCTCGATGACCTCGGCGAACCTCCTGAAGGTCGAATCATCTTCAAGGATGGCTCCCTGCGCGGAATCCCCAGCACCGAGATGTCCGGTCTTTTCGAAGACGAAGAGAAGATCCTGGATGAAGCGAATGTTGATGAAAAGGCTTCCATCCCCCAGACCGGTCAGGTCAACGGTCTTTGCGGCGGTTTCGATCAGCCCCTGGAAATTCTCGATGGCTTCGTCCACCGTTTCCGCCTTGAAACCCATCATGGCGTAGCAGATGCATTTTCCCAGGGTAGCTTCCCGCTTCAAGGCCCCGTCAGCGTCGGAAACCTGGGAATACAGCTTCAGAGCCTCCCTGTAGCTGCCTCCGCAAAGGGTTTTGTTGGCTTGCAACAACACGGTGACGTCCTGGCTGATATCCTGCCCTTGGGCGGAAACCTCGAAAGGGAGGGCGGTAAGGACTACAAAGACCAATGGAACCAGGAATACGCAAGAGAATGGAAAAGAGTTCCGCCGGTTGAAAAACATGATCTTTCCTCCTCCAACCTGGATTGCCTTCGATATGGTTGTATTCCAGAATAACTCCATACTCCGGGATGCACAACATCGCCAACAATTCTTAAGGATTTGCCGATTCAGGCGTTCAGCGCAAAGATATCCACTTCGCGGGATTTTCCACGGATCTTGTTCGTGTGAAGACGCCTCACCCGCCCAGATTCCAGTGTCAAGCCTGTCGGTTCAAGCTCGTCGAGGGTGGTCCGGTCGAGGATGATCCCTCCATGGTGTTCCTTTGAGGCGAGTTCGCATAGTCTGGCCGCAAGGTTGACGGTATCCCCGATAACGGTGAACTGCCGAAGGACTTCTTCCGTTCCCATGATTCCCGCGAGAACCGGACCCGTGACGATCCCCACCGCGAGACCCGTTCCCGGTGCATTCGAGATCGTGGGCATCAGGCCGGTCATTTCGATTGCCGTGTTCATGGCGGCTTCAACCGCATTTCCCAGCCCCGTGTCGTCGGGGGCAAAAACCGCCAGGATCTTGTCCCCTATGAATTTGTCGATTTCTCCACCGTGCCGGCGGATGATCTGGGACATTGTCTCAACGAAATGGTTCAGGTCCCGGATGAGGATCTCGGGGTTCTCCTTCTGGAGCCGCCAGGCGAAACCATGCCATTTCAGGAACAGGATCACCCGGTCGACCAGAATGCCGGTACGGGCGAACTTCTCGGCTTCAACGTCACGGGCCACCGATTGGACGGATTCCGAAACGAAGCGTCCGAGGAGCTGGCCTTCCTCGACCCCCTTCACCATGCCGTTGAAGGCCCGAAAGAGGTTGCCGACCTCGCCTCCGTATCCTTCCGGAAGACGTACGGTGAAATCCCCCTTCCTGACTTTCTCTGCCGCCCCGTGAAGGGTGGTGATGGGCCGGAGGAAACGCCTCGAAACGCGGTATCCCAGGACCCCTATCAAGACAAGGATTCCGATTGTCAGAACACGGACCTGAAAGCGTGAAACCCTCAAGGGATCAAAGAATTGCCGCAGCCAGACTGCCCCGGAAATCATGAACCCCTCGTAAGCCGGGCCGGGATAGGCAAAAGCGAGGAGGCGGTCATTCCCGGAATCAACCTCCCTGAAGATCGGCTCTCGCGCAACTGCGGCCTGGGTACAAAGGTCCCCGAGGAAAGGGGGTTGGAGTTGGGCATTTTCCTCCAGAATGGAGGCGAAAACTTTTCCTCCCCCCTGAACCTGGCGCTCGAAAACCGTCCCCGTGAAGAAAGGGTAGACGAGGTCCCGGTCGGGAGAATCCCGCTTGGAAACCTGGAGGAAATGTTCGCAATCCCTCACTCCCTCGGGGGTCCGTATGAAACTCCGGAAAGCCGCCATTCCTGCGGCTTTCTGCGGCCAGGTGGCCTGGAAGATAAGGCTCTTTCCCCCCCCCCCTTTGCAGAACTGGATGTAGATGAATTGCTGGACACCCAATACCGTGAAATCGGAGACCGAGAAGGGGGCATGGAACATGTTCGTGAAGTATTCAGGTTTCGAAAGTGCCACCATCATGTCGACCATTTCATCGACCATCAGGCCTGTCCGCATCGATCTGGCTGTACCCGATTCGCTCGTTCCGGAGAGGGCTCTCATCATTCCCTGTGCGAACTCCCCGAACAGAGACCTGAAGGCATTCACCTGACGTTCATCGTCCATTCCCCCCGCGAAGATGAGGGACGGCTTTCCGAGAAAATGGACGATGATGGCCTGTGGGGAAAGTCCGAGGGTCGTTGCGCCGTTGGCGACTTCCTGCAGTATCTTGGGGCAGGCCTCCCCCAGCGTTCCATTGATCTTGATTATTCCCGTTTGCGTTGCGGCTCCAGAATCGAGGAGTCTGGTCCGGAAACTCTCCACCAATCCTCTGGTTGCGGCGCAGGTGGATGCCTCTCCGAGGAGATACGCCTCATCGAATCCACGGACCTTCCGTTCAAGTTGTTTCTTGACCGATTCTTTGCGTCCGATCTCCCGCTCGAGGAATGAACGCTCCAAAAAGAGGAAACCGATCAGCAATGTGGGGACCGAGACGAGGAGGAATACCCCTGCCAATTGCCATCTGATAGTAATCTGGAAGGAACCTGACGGGTACAGGCTGGGAAGGGAAAAGACGATTACACCCAGGATCCACATCACGAGAATGGGGATGACCGGGACGAAAATGCCCGAGGTTTTTTCCGCTTCCGGAATCTCGATGGAAAGGACCGCTTCGACGAACTCCCCCTGTTGGAATGTTGGAACAAGACATTCGAGGGAATCCTGCGCCCCAGGGCCAACTGTCGGGGGCGGGTTTCCTGCAAGTCCTGCCGCGTTCCGAAGCGCCTCGTTCCTAAGAAAAAGCGCGATGCCCCGTTTCCGAAGATTTCCCGCAAGGCACCGAAGGGCTGATTCGGTGGTGATCCCGGAGGGGCGGATGAAAACAAGGATTCCCCCGGCAAGATGCTTGCGCGTCTCCTCGAAATCGTCAGTCCTGGGAACGCAATCGAGAAAGAGCCTTGGCGAATCGAAAAGTGGATACCAGAAAAAAATGCACGGGTTGCTTGGATCCGCAAGCATTTGGCACCTTCCCAGGGCGAGCTTGGTCGAGAGGACCCGGCTCGACCTTTTTCCCAAACGCGTGGTTCCCGGCGCTTTCTTCCCCGGTGATTCCGCGAGAAGATCGAGTGGAAGCCAGGGGAAATCCTCCTGGTCGATCCCCATCGAGAACCAGTCCCCGCCTGGAGTGAGGATGAGCTTCCTGCAGAATCGCTCCATCTCCTGCGGCGAAGCCTTCACGATTTCTTCCCCTCCGTGTTCCCGGAGGCGGACTGCCTCATACGTCGGGAGTGACAATGAGTCTTCGGGGGGTGCCAAGGAAAAGGTAACCCAGCCCATGGGCAGCCTCAGATCGGAGGAAAGGGCCTTCATCGACCGGGAAAGCCGGGTGTGGACCTCGGGGTCCCGTCCGCCCTCTTCCGTTACCGTGGAGGCCTCGATCACGGCCTTCTTGAGTTCACTGGAGATTCGGATTTCCGGAAACAGGCCTCGGGAGAGGACCGAAGCTTCCTGCTCCAGGATCGCTTTCCTGCTGTCTTGCCCGAAACGGAAGCGGGAGTCCTCGAGAGCTCTCAGAAGACCGAGGATGACCGTGGTCGAGAAGGCCAGGATACATACGAGCGTGGTGAGAAAAAGAAGTCGGGAGTCCCGGATCGGAACCGCAGATGCGCTCTGGTTCATCATGACGGGGCCTCCGAGGGATCGAGTGCGATCTCCCACGTCCCGGGGCTTTGCTCGACTGGGACCAGAGGCCATCTGGATCCAACGAGGTCCTTCAATTCGCTTCCCACGACGATACGGGAAAATCGGCCATTCCTGGAAGATGACTCGAGGGTTTCCGCCCTTTGGACGATGTCCCCAAGCACCGTCAGGTCGAGCCTGACCTGGGGATCCCCGACGATTCCGGTAACGACCTCGCCCTGCGTGATCCCGACCCCGATCTGAAAATCCACGGCGAAATCCGAGAGGTTGCCTGCCCTGCCCGACCTGTGAACCTTCATCATGTGGATTCCCGCCCGAACCGCCCGAAGTACCGGCGGTTCCTCTCCCATCGGGTAAAAAACGGCCTGGATTGCGTCCCCGATGAACCGGTCGATGACCCCACCGTTCGCCTGGATCGCCTTCGACATGCCCTCTAGATGCCGGTTCAAGAGGGAAAAAACAGTCTGGGGAGGTTGGGACTCGGATAGGCCGGTGAAACCACGGATGTCCGAAACGAGGAACGCAACCGAACGAACTGCCGGTTTCATCGCACTCTCCCGATTCTCGTCCTGGAGGATGTCCAGAACCTGCGGGGAGACGAATGTGCTGATGCTGCGACGTTCCTGGAGGGACCGGATCATCTCGTTGAGTCCGTTCATTACCTTCCCGACCTCGTCCGTCCTTCCTTCGGGAAGGAAGTTCCCAAGGTCACCTTCGGAAATCCTTTCCAGAACACGGGTCATGTTCACCATGGGCTCGCCCAGCCACCTTGAGAGGCCGAATCCAACCAGAAATACCAGGGAGATCGTTCCGAAGGCGATCCCCGCCACCTTGAACTGGGCGTCCAGGATCTCGCGGAGGATGGGCTCTTGCGGGATTCGCCCCACCAGGACGATTCCGGGAATATTGTTGCTCTGGAAGACCGAATAGATGTATCCCCCGAACTTGAGAGAAACCAATCCCCGACGGGCCAGTTTGGCCACGTCGGCGACTCCCGGCGGGGAACGGACGTTTTTCGGAAGAGCTTCCAGGGAGCCGTCGGGTTGCTCGTCGAAGGCGGTCAATTCGATCCTCTCTTGTACCATCGCCCTGGAAATGACCTCGGTGAGCTGGTTTTTCAGAAGATCGCCCAGCTCCCACATCAGGAAAACTGCAAATGGAAATCTCCCCTTGAAGGGCAATGCCCCATGGAAAGTAACACGATCCTTCCCTGCAACCCGGAAACGGTGGCAGGTCCAGGATTGGTTCAACAAACTCGCCCTGATCAGCTCGAAGTTGAAGGTGGGGGGCCGGGAATACGTTCTTTGCCCCGGTTTGGGGTCCCAGGAATCTTCCCAATCCTTCCTTGATTGGGTCAGGGCGGTGGAAAACTCGAAGAAGAAGCGGCTCAGATCATCCTTGGTTTCTGAAGAGACGGAATCGGAGAACCAGTCGAAATAGAACTGGCGGATTCCGGTCACGGTCAACGCAAGAAGGGGTATCGACTCTGCCCGGAGTCTGTCTCGGATGCCCTGCATGAAAGCCTCAGGGCTTTTTCCATCCCATTGGATATCCCAGATGGATTGGGCGATCTGGGGATCCTTGAGCAGCACGGTCACCTTCCGGGATTGCTCCTGGAGCAGGGCCGCAGCCTGGGAATCGACCTTGTACAACTGCCGGGCGATCGAAAGGCGTGCTTTTTCGTCGAGGTTCGAGTTGAGATCCGAAAGAAACCCTGCGCTTGCACCCAGGACCAGAACGCCCGGAAGGGCTATCATCCCGAGGAACCAACTCGTCAGGCTGACCCGGATCCCGGGGAGAGGGATCTCACCGAATCGGATTCGAACCGCGAGAATGCCCAACAACCCCAGCACTAACAAGGAAGCCCATGTCTTTCCCACCCGTTCCCGAAAAGGTGGAGCCTGTTTGGGGCGGGGGAAGACCAGGAGGCCGAACGATCTCGTGCTGCCTGAAAGTGGGATGATACGGCCCCAGAACTTTCCCATCTCGATGAAACGGTCTGGATACAGGTTTTCGAGGGTGGTTCGTCCCAGCCAATCCCTGGTGCTTGAAAGGTTGAGACGGAAGAATCTTTTCCACGAGATCGTGAAGCCGTTAAGATGTCCCCTGAGCCAGGGAAAACCGGACAGGCTCTCTCCAAGGGCGACAAGGACTAAAAATCGCTCATACTCCCGGCTGTTGACCAGGTGCCCGGGTTCAACTCTCACGGTGTCCGCAAGCCCCCGTATGAATGGAAATGCCGGAGAACTCGCCACCGGCGTTCGACAGAGAAGGGAGGCCCTTTCTCCGGGTTTCCCGGGGAACCGGATAAAAACGATCTGGCACCCGGGAATGTCGAAAGGTGGACGCCATTTCTTCAGAATCCATTTGAGCGCAAGTTGGGATGGCTCCGTGGATACCGGGAAAAGGGAAATGTACCCTCCGACGGGCCTCCCCTCAAGCTGAACGAAATCCCAGGTAAGCGCCCAATAACGCCGTTGGTGGATGACAAACACAGGTTTGCCACGGTTCTCCGGAAGGAAGGAGTCGAGAAAAAGAACCGGGCCAAACAGGTTTCTCAGGGAAGGAAGCCAGTTTCGCTGGGTTGGCCCGTGTTTGGGGGAAGAGTAGTAACCCTGCCCGAGATCCCGGAAGAAAGAGGCCGGAAGGAACCTGCTCCCGTTGCCCAATCCCGGGCCTTGACAGAATTCGGGCATCTTTGACGTATCCCCATCGGGGAAGGCTACGCCGTAAATTCGCCAGCCACGATACTCTGGCGCTGAAAGGCGCCGCTTGCCTTCGGAAAGGAGGGCCGCGAACTCCCGCGGTCGGATTCCAGGCCTGACGGACCGGGAAAGGAACCGGTTCAGCTTTCCGTTCAGGTCTCCCACCCAGGAGCGGAGGTTGCCTAGCCTCTGGATGTCCTTGACTATGAACTGTGTCCGGGTCAGCCACTCCTCGACAAGGTCCTCCCTGATTCGACGGGGCTCGTCCAGCGGGTCCCAGAGCAGGATGACAAGCGGGAGAAGGCATAGCGCCATGGGTAGACGAAGGAATCGCCACCCGGAGATGGAGCCACCCCCTCCCACCGGCTTTCCGGTTCTGCCTATTTCCACCGATCAGCTCTCATCGACTCTTCCCTGTCCGTCCTGGGATTCCCTGGAAACTCATGCCTGAATTTGCTTCGGGAAGGATATCACATCGGGGAGGCATGGCGGGACGCCAATGCCCAAAAAGCACGGATTTTCTATGATTCAACTTGACCGACCGATCGGTCGATAATAGAATGGTTGATGACCGACTGGTCGGTCGAAATAGATCCGGGGGGGAAAGAGACGTGTCTCCGAAAAAGGTGGACAAGGCAAGAAAGAAGAAGGAAATCGCCCTTGCGGCGTTGGCCGTTTTCGCGGAGGACGGGTTCGAAGGGTCCTCCGTCAGCGACATTGCCGATAGAGCCGGCGTCGGAAAGGGAACCGTCTACGAGTATTTCCAGTCGAAGGAGGAGTTGATCATCGCCGCACTGGAAGCCTGGGCGGAGGACACCGGAAGGACCATCGGGGAGGCCATCGGCCCGATCCGCGATCCTGAGGCCCGGTTGAGAGCCTTCATGCGGAAGAGCATAGGCCCGGTCATGGAAGACCCCAGGATAATGGGGCTCGTCATGAGCATGATGCAGTTGATACAGAAGGGGGATGAGTTCCTGGTTCATTCCGATTTCTACTCCCGGACCCAGGGAAGTACGGAAAAACTCATTTCGGGAATCATCTCCCAGGGTGCCAAGGAGGGGAGCTTCCGGCCGGAAGCGGCAAGGGACGCAGGAAAACATGCGGTCAATCTCACCGCTTTTCTCCATGGACTCTGCTCCCACGCCTTCATCGAGCGGGGCCATTTCGATTTCTCGAGTCAGATGGATTTCTTCCTGGACATGTTTTTCGCCGCGATCCGAGTTCCGGCCTCCCCGGAACTTCCACGGCCCCCCCGCCCCAGGACAGGAAGTGGTTCCTCCGGGAACCGCTCCCGGCGGTCCTGAAGTCATTCCCTGACGGTTCCTTTTCGATTCAACGAAGAATGGAGGATGAGCGATGATTGGTGGGATTTACCGCAACTCTGCGGGAAGTGATTGCCCCCGACCTGGAAGGACTCCCGGGAACATGGTTTGCCTTGCGGCAAGAATTTTCCTGCTGCTGAACCTGATCCTGACCCCGGTCATGTGCAGGAGCGTGGCTGGCGATACGATCCAGAAATCCCCACAGACCGAAGAGGAACTCAGGGCCCTGGTCAAGGCTGTGGAAACCCAGCACCGGGGAGATACCTCCCGGGGACGGATGAGAATGAACATTTCCACCAGGGACTGGAAGCGCTCCCTCGTGATGGACACCTGGAGCGAAGGTCGGGACCGGTTCCTGGCAAGGGTCGTCGATCCTGCCAAGGAAAGGGGAACCTGCACCCTAAAGGTGAAGGAGGACATCTGGAACTTCTTTCCCAAGATCGACCGGCTCGTGAAGATACCCTCGAGCCTGATGGGCGACAGGTGGATGGGAAGCCATTTCACGAACGACGACCTGGTGAAGGAAGACAAGGTCGACGAGATGTACGACCTGTCCCGCGCGGGGGGGGACGAGCAAACCATTATCGTGAACGCTGTCCCCAGGCCCAACGCCGCTGTCGTGTGGGGAAAGCTCGTCTACACGATCGACCTCGGGAAACGACTTCCGATCTCCGTCGACTACTTCGACGAGACCGGGACCAAAGTCCGGACGATGGGTTTCGACAGGGCGGAGATGGTCTCCGGTCGCTGGGTCTGCCTGCGGATGAAGATCGTCCCCGTCGAAACCCCGCAGGAGTCAACAGAAGTCGTTTTCGAGAACCTCGAGTTCGACGCTAAGATTCCGGGGAACCTCTTCTCCGTTCAGTCTCTCCGGAGGCAATAAGATGCTCTTCCTCAAGCTCGGGTTCAGAAACCTGCTTCGGAACAAGCGCCGGACCTTCCTGACCGCCACGGCAATGGTCGGAGCAGTCAGCCTCCTCATCCTGACGTTGGGGGTGAACGACGGAATCATCTGGGGAATCATCAACAGCGCGACCGAAACCGTTCATGGCCATCTCACGATCACCGATCCGGACTTCTTCGAAAAACCCTCCATCAACAGGGCGATTCCGCATGACGAGGCCCTGAGGAGTAAGTTCCTATCTAATCCTCTGGTGAAGGGGGTTTGCGGGAGGATTTCCTGTTTCGCCCTCCTGAGCTGCGGGAAGGATGATCGCGGTCTCACCCAGGCTGCAGAACTCCTGGGAATAGACCCGTCGGAAGAGCGTAACGTGAGCCGTCTAGAGCGTTGTGTTTCCCGCGGAGCCTTCCTGACCCGTCCCGATGGGAATGGAATAATCCTCGGGGAGGGACTCGCAAGCCGCCTCGAGGCAACTGTGGGCAGCGAGATAGTCATGATGGGCCAGGCATCCGACGGATCGGTCGCCGCCGAGGTTCTCAACGTCGAGGGGCTCTTGAAAACGGACGACAATGTCAGGGACGCTTCCCTGGCGCTCGTGGGTCGTTCCTTTCTTCAAGCGGCGTTCACCCTCGAAGGGCGGATCCACAAGTGGAATCTTTTCCTTCACGATCCCCTCCAGGCGCGCCGGGTCGGCGAGGAGCTCGGAAAAGGCAACCCCCGCCTTCTGATGACCATATGGCAGAAGCTCATCCCCCAGATGGCCGTGATCCTGGATATCTGGGCCGGGATCCAGGTATTCATGATGATCATCTTCTATTTCGCGGTCTTTCTGGTGACGGTGAACGTCATGAACATGGCATTCCTCGAAAGACTGAGGGAGTTCGCGATCCTCGGGGCGATAGGACTCACCAAGGTCAGGCTGGGGTTTCTGATCTTCACGGAATCCCTCCTCCTGAGCGGACTTTCAGGTTTGATCGGGGGTGTGCTCGGATTGGGAATGAACCTTCTCCTGATGAAGTATCCGATCGATCTGACGGGAATCCTTCCCCCGATTTCATACGGGGGTGGGGCATTGCCTGCCGAGCTCGCGAGCCGGGCAAGCGGGTTCAACACCTTGATGCCCGTTTTTGCGATGCTGATCCTCGGCGCGTCGGTCTCTCTTTTTCCGATCCTTCGGCTCGCCCGATTGAGACCGGTGGAAGCTCTGCGGGATTCCTGAAGGAGGACGGAATGTCGATCTGGCTGAAAATGGGCTGGCGGAATCTTTGGCGGAACCGTGGCCGGACCTTCCTCCAGTTGCTCTCAATAGCAGGAGGGTTGGCGGTCACGATCTTCTTCAGGAACCTCGCGGTGGGGTCCTACGAGAAGATGATATACGATGGAACCCGTGCGGGAAGCGGACACGTCGGCTTCTATCTTGACGGATATCTCAAGGAGAGGAAGACGACCCAGTGCTTTCCCCCCGGGGAAATCCTCGCCGCGGTCAGGAAGGATCCTCTCGTCGAAAGCGTCTTCCCGCGGCTGATCGTTCCCGGTCTCGCCCAGTCGAGCCGCGAAAGCAAGGGGGCCCTTTTCCTCGGCGTCGATGTCGAGGCCGAAAAAACCGCGAATCCGGTTCTCGCGCGGAAAACGATGGTGGCGGGAAACATCCCCACGGGTTACGACAGGGGCAAGGCCTACATCGGTGTGAAACTGGCGCAGCGACTGCAGGTCAAGGTCGGCAACAAGCTGGTTCTTTCCTTCCAGGATTCCGGGGGGAAGATCGCCAACGAGCTTTTCCGGGTGTGCGGGATTTTCCAGAGCGGGGTTTCCCAGGTCGACGGCGACATGATCTTTCTCGACAGGGAGTGTCTTTCCAGCGTTTTCGGGAGGGCCGACGCCGTCCACGAGATCGCAGTGATTCTAAAGGACCGGGCCAGGATGCCGGAGTTTCTTTCCTCCGTCGGAAAGAGCATCCCCATTCCAGCATCGGTTAAGGCCTACCCCTGGATGGAAGCGATGCCCGAACTTTACGGCGGGATACGGATAGATACCGTCCAGGGTGCGATAATGATGGGGATCATCTTTATCCTCATCGCCATCGGGACTGCGAACACACTGTTGATGAGTGTTACGGAGCGAACGAGGGAGTTCGGCCTCTTGAGGGCGTTGGGGCTCGATTCCGGCTCAATCCGAAAAGTCGTTTTTGCGGAATCCGTTTTCCTGACTCTCGTTGGCGGGGGACTTGGCCTCCTTACGGCCGCGATCGCGACGGAATATTCCCGCCACTTCGGGATGGATTTCTCGAAGTTCATGGGAACCCCCGAGTTGGCAGGGATTCAGGTGGATCCGGTGATATTCGGCCGCTGGGATCTCGACGCGATGGGAATCATGGTCTCGCTCATGGTCGTTCTGGTAATGGTCTCCTCCCTGTACCCAGCGCACAGGGCACTGAAGATCAGGCCAGCCGAGGCCATGAGGAAGTTCTGAGCAGGACCGGGAGGGAACCGATGAACGCGGTGGAAATCAAACAGGCAACCAGACGGTATTCCGAAGGGGAGTTCGTGATCAGGGCGGTCGACAACGTCACGTTCGACCTTCGCCAGGGGGATTTCGCGGTCCTTGCAGGGCCTTCGGGTAGCGGGAAGACCACCCTCCTGAACCTCATCGGGGGTCTCGACCGTCCCGACGAAGGGGAAATCCTCCTCGACGGTATGACCACGAGGGACAAGACCGATGACCAGCTGACGAGCCTCCGGCTGAGGAAGATCGGTTTCGTCTTCCAGGCCTACAACCTCGTCCCCGTGTTGACAGCCTACGAGAACGTCCAGTTGATACTCCAGATCCAGGGTGTTGCCCCCGACAGCCATCCGCAGATGATTCTTCCCCTGTTCGAGGATCTGGGCCTGAAAGGCCTCGAAAACCGGTTCCCCGCCAAACTCAGCGGCGGGCAGCAGCAGAGGGTCGCAGTCGCAAGGGCGATCGTCGGAAAGCCCGCTATCGTGCTGGCGGACGAACCCACCGCCAACCTCGATTCGGAGAGCGCTCTTTCCCTGCTGGCGATAATGAAGGACCTGAACCGTGGGAAGGGCGTCACATTCCTCTTCAGCTCCCACGACCAACGCGTGATTCAGACGGCTTCGCGGGTGATCCGCCTCAAGGACGGCAAGGTCGATTCCGATGAAACCCGCTGACCCGATGTTCGGGGGTTCGTCTCCCGGAAACCCGCGGAGAAGGCAATTTCCCCGGATGACCAGAGGGGTTTTCCTGACGGGGGTTTTCGCCATCCTTTTTGTCACCCTGGTTTCGGGTGGAAGGATCCTCCTCGCCCAGGGAACGACAAACGAGAGCGGAATCGCTTTCCGGGAGATCATACAGTTGCAGCGGTTTCCACGCGCATTTTCGGCCTCCCGCCTGACCCGGAACGACTCGGGAAGGGGATTCCAGGGCCTCGCCCGGGTCTGGACCAGGTGGTCCGGGCGTGACCTGAAGGCCTCGATCGAGGGGGAGATATCGGCATTGTACAATTCGGAGAAAATCGACAGCGTTTCGGGGAGCGGATGGGGTGGGGTCTCCGGGGCCGCGGACGGCTTCAAAAGGTGGATCCTCCGGTCCACACCGCTCAGTGGGGACCATACCTCTGTCCAGGGTTCGATCGAGCGATTCGACCTTTCCTGGAGAGCTGGACGCTGGGATGTCGATCTCGGACGTCAGCCGATCAGTCTCGGTACAAGCCATTTCGTGGGGATACTGGACGTGATAGCCCCATTCCATCCCGGGTATCTCGATGCATCCTACAAGCCCGGGGTGGACGCTCTCCGGGTCAGGACCGGGATGGGGACATCGGGCGAGGCCGAAGTCATTTCCGCGATTTCGAGGGAACCTTCGGAGAATGCCCTGATCGGACGACTGCGCCGCACAGTATCGGGAATCGACTTCGAGCTGCTGGGTGGGCGTTTCCGGTACCGGAGTTTCGCGGGTCTAGCCTGGGAAGGCGAGAAGAACCGGATCACCTTGTGGGGGGAAGCGGGGTTCTTTCAGAGGCTGCCGCGCCGCGAGGCCTTCTGGGGGGGCGATTCCCGGTTTGCCCTCTCCTGGGTTGCAGGGCTCGAGAAGGAAATCCGACCCGGGCTCAAATGCGGGATCGGCTGGATGTACCAGGATTTCGGGGTGAGACGGGCTGCAGACCTTTCCCGGGCGGCAATGGATTCCCCGTTCACCGAAGGCTGGACCTTCCTTGGAGCCGCCCGATACGGGATTCTGACCGTTCACAAGGAGCTCGACCCCTTGACCGCGGGGGACGTGAACCTGATCTTCAATTCAGTGGACGGTTCTTCCCTGATTCAGCCCAAGGTCACGTTCAACACCGGGGACAACTCCGATCTCGCCGTCTTCGCATGGATCAAGGCGGGGAAACGCCCTTCCGGAATGGGAAACCGGGTGGTCCCGGGGTCCGAGTTCGGGGCATTTCCCGATGGAATCGGGGTGATTTTCCGGCGGTTCCTCTGAATACCGCCTCGGGGGATCAAATCAGGGGATCACTTCATTCCCAGTTCCCGGCGGTCAAGCATCTCATCCCATGTCGTCGCCTGGGAAAAATCGAGGGCCTTGTAGAAGGCCCTGTAGGATTTGTACTTGTCGGGCTCGGGCCATGCGACCGCGATTCCGCCGACCTTCTTCTCGGCGAAATCCCCGTCGTACCAGAGGGAAACCCGGGTCGCTTTCATCGCTTCGAATGCCTCTGCGGCCTGCTGGACGATCACCTGACGGTTACCCGCACCGTTGAAGTCGGCATCCGACGCCTGGAGGGCCCGAAGTATCCGGCCCAGATCCCAGTAGAGGTTGGACCCGCCGTAGGTGGTCAGATTCGAGAGCCCGAACCCTTTTCCAGTCTCCTTCATGGCGGCAAGGAGGGAAATCGAAAGATTGTTCAGAGCGAATACGAGCTCCTGTACCCGGCTCGTTCTCCATGCGGTCAGGATCTGCGCCTTGGGATTGCTGTGAACGCTGTCGATGAAGGTCTTCGTGATCACTTCGGCGAGGGCCTCGGAAGTGATGGAAAGATTCCCCGCGATGCCCCGGGCAATACCGTCATACTGGAACCCCGTTCCCGGGGTCAGGGAGGGGTTGGCCACCATCACGTCGACCCCGTCCCGAAGCTGGTATAGCGCTTCCACCATCGATGCCATGCATGCGTCGAAGCCGATCAGGTCAAGTTTCCGGCCTCCATTGAGCTTCTCGCGGAAAGCCTTCAGCACCACCGCGACCTCGAAGACCGTCAGGCAATCGTTGTCCGTGTCATCGTAGGAGATGAAACGGCCCGGATCGAAACTGACCTTTCCCGGGTTCGGGTCACTCGTGTTGCCTTCTCCGCGCCAGGAGAAGATGCCGCTTCCATGGGAGTTGACGATGAGGCAGTAATGCTTCGCCGGGTGCTTTTCCGCGGCCCATTTGAGCATATCCCAGAGGGCGTAGGGGGATCCCGTGTTGATCTCCCCGAGCTTCGCCTCCACCTCCCACTTGTCTTTGGTTACCCGATACCGTTTTGCCCCGCTGTAATCGGGATCGGCATACTGGCTTTTCAGGAACTCACTAAGTTTTTTGCTGCGATCGGCCTGAACGATGATCTCGAACCCCTGCCGGGAACCCACGCTCGACATTTCCAGGAGGTCCCGGACCTGGTTTTCCTCAAGGTCAGCGGAATCGTTGTCGTCCCCGCAGAGATAGACCAGCATCGTCCACTCGTTCAATGCCAGGCAACTTCCTGCGGAGAAAACGAGCAGGATACACAAAATGGCTCTGATGAAACGCATTCTTTCCCTCCTGTATGGCAGGACCTGGGAAAAGTATAGCACAGGCTGGAAAATTGGCGTGAGCCCTGGTAGACTCGTTTTCCGGAGGGTGCCATGAAGGAACTGGAGACACTCGAGGGGATGCTCGGAGCGTTCCCGGGAATCGTTACCGCCTACTCGGGAGGCATGGACAGCGGTTTTCTTGCTCTGGCCGCGGCAAGGTTCAAACCCGGGTCGGCAAAATGCGTGTTCGTCAGGTCTGAGTTCATTTCTTCCCGGGAATCAGAGAATGCCATTTCGCTGGCCCGCGATTTCGGGCTCGAGCTTGAAATTCTGGATGTTCCCGTTCTTGAAACCGATTTCTCCCGGATGAACCCCCCGGATCGATGCTACTGGTGCAAGAAAACCATTTTCCAGGTCATTTCCAAGGTCGCTCCCGAGTCCTGGGTCATCTGCGAGGGGTCGAACACCGACGATCTCGATGATTTCCGTCCGGGAAGGAGGGCTATGGATGAACTGGGAATTCGTAGTCCACTTCTTGATGCCGGCTTCTCCAAAGACCTTATCCGAAAGAGCCTTGTACTCTGGAATGCCGAAGGGTTCATCCGTGCTCCGCAAGCCTGTCTTGCGACTCGTATCAGTTGCGGGGTTCCAATTTCGAAGGAAAGGCTTGCACAGGTTGAGAAAGGGGAAAGGATCCTCGGCGGCGTGGGTCTTTCCGGGGTCAGATTGAGACATCACGGGGATCTCGCCCGGATCGAGCTCGATCCCAAGTGTCTTGGCGGGAGTCTGCCCGTGCTTCGGTCCATGGTTGGGAGGATCAAGGCCCTGGGGTTCAGGTTCGTAACCCTGGACCTCGAAGGATATCGTCGCGGAAGCATGAACCCCGAAGCGGGGGATCACCACGAAGAAACCAGGGACAAAAAGACCGCAAAGACCGTGAAGAAAACAAGACCCTCCAGGAAAAAGCCCGAAGGCAAAAAAAACGCCTGAGACAAGGCGACAGAAACCCCTTTCGGAGCATAATCTGTTTCTTCGTGCCCTTTGTGTGCTTGGTATCTTTGTGGTGGCTCCGAGGGCGGGAAAAGAAAAAGGGCGGGTCGAAACCCGCCCCTTTGGATCTTTCGCGATCCGAATACTACTTGAGGGAAACCTTTCCGCCGGCTTCTTCGAGCTTCTTCTTCATGGCTTCGGCGTCGGCTTTGCTGATGCCTTCCTTGACGGGCTTGGGAGCGCCGTCGACGAGGTCCTTGGCTTCCTTGAGGCCGAGGCCGGTCAGCTCGCGGACGACCTTGATCACGTTGATCTTGTTGGCGCCGGAGTTCTCGAGGATGACGTCGAATTCGGTCTTCTCGGCGGCTGCTGCGGCAGCTCCTCCAGCCATGGGCATGGCCATAGCCATGGGGGCGGCGGCGGTGACGCCGAATTTGTCTTCCATTGCCTTGACGAGCTCGGAGAGCTCGAGGACGGTCATCTTCTCGATGGCTTCCAGAATCTGATTCTTATCCATTTTCAAACTCCTTATGATGTTCGTTCAGTTCAAATGCGGGAAAATCCCGCGTCTCAACCGGCCTGGCCGGCTTTTTCCTTCTTTTCCTTGATTGCCTGGAGAGCGTAGACCAGCTTGCGGATGGGACCTTGGCATACGGAAAGCATGTTCCGGATGGGGCCGACCATGGTGGAGAGCAGCATGCTCAGCAGCTGGGTTCGTCCGGGGAGCTTGGAGAGGGTTTCGAGTTCCTTGACCGACAGGAGTTTCTCCTGCATGAAGCCGGCCTTGAACACGAACTTCTGGGCTTTCCCCGCAAAATCGAAAAGGGTTTTGACCGGTGCGACAGGATCGCTGTACCCGAAGGTCACAGCGGTCGAACCCTCCATGTACTTGTCGAGATCCTTGATGTTCAGGTTGTGTAGAGCTCGCTTGACAAGGGTGTTCTTCACGACCCTGATCTCGTCCCCCGTCTGCCGGATGTTTTTCCGCAGGGCGGTCATCTGGTCGACGGTCACTCCTTCACAGCTGGAAAGAACGAGAACCTTTGCCTTGCTCAGCTTGTCCTGGAAGAACTCGACGTATTTCTCCTTGTTGGAAATATCACGCATTTTTGTTTCACCTCCTTTGCGACCAAAATAAAAAGGGTTTCCGAATACCGATCCGGAAACCCTCGATGATTCGATGCGATTTCCCGGTCTCGGCAGGCTGGCAATCAGCCTTTAACAAGAACGACCTGCGGTCTTTGACCAGAAACCTGTGATTGGAAAGATCAGACTGAAGTCTTTTCCACCTCGGCCCGGGCGGAATTGGTGTCAAGGTCGAACCCGGGGCCCATTGTGGAACTGACGGTGCAGGATTTGATGTAGGTGCCCTTGGCGCCGGAAGGCTTCGCCTTCAGGATCGCCTGGAAAAAGGCCAGGAAGTTTTCGTGCAGCTTCTGCGGCCCGAAAGAAGCCTTTCCGATCACCGAATGGATGATCCCGGCCTTTTCGACACGATACTGCACTTTTCCGGATTTCAACTCGGTGACCACTTTCCCGATGTCCTGGGTGACCGTCCCGACTTTGGGATTGGGCATCAGGTTGCGGGGTCCGAGAATGCGGCCGAGCTTCCCGACGAACTTCATCATGTCGGGTGTAGCGACGGCGGCATCGAAATCCGTCCAGCCTCCTTCGATCTTGGCGACCAGATCCTGGGCGCCCACGAAGTCTGCTCCCGCGCCCTCGGCTTCCTTCGCCTTCTCGCCCGCTGCGAAAACGACGACCCGGGTGGTTTTACCGATTCCGTGGGGAAGAACGACGCTGCCCCTGAGCTGTTGATCCGCATACTTCGGATCGAGCCCGGTGCGGACGCTGACATCGATGGTTTCATCGAACTTGGCGGTCGCGCAGGTCTTCACCATCGTGAAAGCTTCCAGAGAGGGCAGAAGCTTACCCGGAACCTGGTGCTTTGAAGCCAGTGTTGAAAAACGCTTGGAGTGTTTCGGCATTTCCCTGTCCTCCTTTCTTCAGTGATTGAACGCCGGTAAAACCCGACGCCGTGTCAGCT
>CAYRYU010000005.1:77484-114007 GCA_964428355.1 uncultured bacterium | reverse complement strand
CTGTCCTCCTTTCTTCAGTGATTGAACGCCGGTAAAACCCGACGCCGTGTCAGCTACTGCTGACGCCGAGTCAGCTACTGCTGACGCCGAGTCAGCTACTGCTGACGCCGTGTCAGCTCTCGCTGACGCTGTGCAAGCTGCTGCTGACCGAGTTCGTGGGTCATTTGTCCACGACCTCAAGACCCATCGACCGCGCGGTTCCCTTGACCGTCTTGATGGCGGCCTCGATGCTTGCGGCAGTCAGATCGGGCATTTTCTTCTGGGCGATCTCCTTGACCTGGGCGAGGGTGACCTTTCCCTGCTTTGTCCGGCCTGGGGTCGCGTTCCCCTTCTCGAGCTTCGCGGCTTTCTTCAGAAGGAATGCGACGGGCGGGGTCCGGGTGATGAAGGAATAGGACCTGTCGCTGTAGATCGTGATCACGACGGGGATGATGGAATCCCCTTCCTTCTGCGTCCGGGAGTTGAAGTTCTTGCAGAAGTCCATGATGTTGACACCATGCTGGCCAAGAGCCGGACCGACCGGGGGGGCCGGATTCGCCTTGCCGGCGGGAATCTGCAATTTAACGAGTGCGGCAACTTTCTTGGCCATAGGTCAAACTCCTTGTTATTACGCTTCTTCGAGCTGAATGAGATCGACTTCGATCGCGGTGTCGCGGCCGAAAATGAAGACCAGAATCTTGGCCTTCCTCTTTTCCTGGTTGATTTCCTTGATCACTCCGATGAAATCGGTGAAGGGGCCGTCGATGATCTTCACGGTCTGGCCCTCGGAGAAACCGATGGGGGTCATGGCGGGAGAGCGCTGCGGCCCGATTCCCGCCGCCCGAAGGACGCTCTGGGCTTCCTTTTCATGGAGGGGTGTGGGTTTGTCGCCGAGTCCGACGAAGCCGGTGACGCCCGGAGTGTTTTTCACGACGGTCCAGGTGTCGTCGTCCATGTCCATTTGGACGAGGACATAACCGGGATAGATCTTCCGTTTCTGGGTTACCCGCTCTCCATCCTGGACCCGTTCGGCATTCTCGGTGGGAACCAGGACTTCAAAAATGCTGTTCTGCTTTCCAAGCAGCTCGACCCGGTGTTCCAGGTTGGCTTTCACCTTGTACTCGGAGCCGGAATGGGTATGGATCACATACCATTTGGCCTTCATGATGTCCACGGCGAAACCTCAAAACTTCCCGGCGCCGACGACCATTGAGAGAAACCTGCCGAAAATGATATCGAGCAGGCCGATAAAGATACCCAAAGCAAGCGATGAAGCGATGACGACCTTGGTCGAAAGCTTCACCGTATCGAGAGTCGGCCAGGCAACGCGGCCTTTTTGGGGACGGACCTCGATCCAGACTTCGCCAAGATACCTGGACATGTCGTTGAAGAAGGTTTTTAACTTTTCCATGTGCCCCTCGTTGAAGGATGTTCGTCAGGCCAGAAGGGAATCGAACCCCTAACCCCCGGTTTTGGAGACCGGTGCTCTGCCAATTGAGCTACTGGCCTAGTTTCGTCGCTTCCCTGGGGATCGGCTCTCGGCCTGCGACGCGCCAGTGGAGGATCATTTTCCCTCTTTGTGAGGGGTGTGCTTCCTCTCCGCCGGGCAATATTTCTTGAGTTCGATCCGGTCGGGGTCGTTCCGCTTGTTCTTCATCGTGGTGTAATTCTTGCGTTTGCAGCTAGTGCAAACCAGATTGATCTGCTCACGCATACCGGTTACCTCATTTCTTGGACGGAACTGCCGCCCTGCTTATTTGAAAGGAGGGGCGGGCCTTCGGCCCGCCCCCCGGATTCCGATGTTACTCCAGGATCTTCGTGACGACCCCGGCGCCGACGGTCCGGCCGCCCTCGCGGATGGCGAAGCGGAGTCCTTCCTCGCAGGCGATGGGGGTGATCAGGTCTACCTTGAATTCGACGTTGTCGCCGGGCATGACCATTTCCTTGCCTTCGGGCAGGGTGGTGATTCCGGTGACGTCAGTGGTCCGGAAGTAGAACTGGGGCCTGTAGTTGGCGAAGAACGGGGTGTGCCGGCCACCTTCTTCCTTCGAAAGGACGTAGACCTTTGCGCTGAACTTCTTATGGGGAGTGATGCTCTTGGGCTTGGCGAGAACCATGCCACGCTCGACGTCGTTCTTGTCAATGCCGCGGAGCAGCATTCCGATGTTGTCTCCGGCCTGGCCCTGGTCGAGCAGTTTCCGGAACATCTCAACGCCGGTGCAGACCGTGCTCCGGATGTCCTCACGGAGGCCGACGATCTCGATGGTGTCGCCAACCTTGACCATGCCGCGTTCGCAACGACCGGTAACGACGGTTCCCCGGCCGGTGATCGTGAACACATCCTCGATCGCCAGCAGGAAAGGCTTGTCGATCTCACGAACGGGCTCCTTGATGTACTCGTCCATGGCCTTGACCAGGTCTTCGATCGCCTTGGGCCCGTATTTCCCTGCGCCCGCGATGGCTTCGGTGGCGGAACCCCGGATGACCGGAGTCTTGTCGCCGGGGAATTCATACTTGTTCAGAAGGTCGCGAACTTCGAGCTCGACGAGGTCGAGAAGCTCGGGATCGTCGACCAGATCGCACTTGTTCAGGAAGACCACGATGTGTGGAACGCCGACCTGACGGGCGAGAAGGATGTGCTCGCGGGTCTGGGGCATGGGGCCGTCGGCCGCGGAAACCACGAGGACCGCTCCATCCATCTGCGCAGCGCCGGTGATCATGTTCTTGATGTAGTCCGCATGTCCCGGACAATCGACGTGTGCGTAGTGGCGACCGGCGGATTCGTATTCCACGTGGGAGGTGGAAACGGTGAGAATCTTGGTCTCATCGCGCCGGAAGTTCTTGGCGTCAGCGTGTGCGACTTCGTCGTAAGAGACGAACTTGGCCAGACCCAGCCCAGAAAGAACCTTGGTAATGGAGGCGGTAAGGGTCGTCTTGCCGTGATCGACGTGGCCGATCGTGCCTACATTCACGTGAGGCTTGGTGCGGTTGAAATTCTCTTTGGCCATTGGATTGGGCCCTCCTGATTAGGTGTTGAGGTTTCGAAGAGCCCGCGCCCGGATTTGAACCGGGGACCTCTTGCTTACCATGCAAGTGCTCTACCGACTGAGCTACACGGGCATTCATCTGGAGAGGGGTGGATTTGAACCACCGTAGGCGCAAGCCAACAGATTTACAGTCTGCCCCCTTTAGCCACTCGGGCACCTCTCCGCGATGATCGGATTAGCCGACGATGGGACTCGAACCCGCAACCTGCTGATTACAAATCAGCTGCTCTGCCAATTGAGCTACGCCGGCACCGATACGATTTCATTGGAAAAGAACTGTACCGCGAAACGGTATTTGGCGATTATAGCCTAGGATGGGGATAAAGTCAACAAAAAGATTAGGATTTTCTGGAGGGGAATCCCCATTGGCGCAACACCTCGAACAGGCACACAGCTGTACTGACCGAAAGATTCAGCGACGTCGTCCGGCCCGTCAGGGGGATCAACGCGGTCTCGTCACAGATCGAGAGCAGCCGCGGACCGAGCCCGACATTTTCTCCCCCCGAAACGAGGACGACTCTGGAAGGGTACTTGACCTGGTCGAGACGTGTCCTTCCAGAGGAATCCAGACCGATTACCCAGAATCCATCTTCTTTTGCCGCTTCCAGGAAGTTCCCGAGGTTGGGCACCCGGGCCACCGGAAGATGAGCGGCAGCCCCCTGGGCCGTCTGGATCGCCCCTTCCGTCATCCCCGCCGCACGGTGGAGGGGGATGATCAACCCGCGGGCACCGGCCGCTTCGGCCGTCCGGACGACCGCCCCAAGGTTGCCCGGGTCTTCGACCCCGTTCAGGGCTATCAGGACGACTTTCTCCTGGCCCCTTACGGATTCGAAGATCGATGTCTCGGAGGCGTAGGAAAAGGGGCTACCGAACCCGATGATTCCCTGGGAGTCCTCGCCGAATTTTCGGCGGAAGTCCCCCGAGTCCATCGGTTGGAGCCGGGTCCGGGTGGTCCGGCAGAGGGCCTTGATCTCCTCGATGATGGGACCATGTGCCGAAAGAGAAACCAAAACCTTTTCGAGGCTTTTCCCAGCTTTCAGCATCTCCAGGATCTCTTGGCGGCCCCTTATCAGAAGTCCCGGGTCCCGATCGCGGTCAGCCGGTCTGTTTTTTCCTGCGGGGCGGGGCGGACCCTGGATTCGCTTTTTTTCCGGTCCGGGTGCGGTGGGGGGCCTTTCCCTGCTATGCTCCCGGGGTCCGGAAAACCTTCGAGATTCTCTGTCCTTTCCACGTTCTCCCCGGGACCGGCGGCCCGAACTTCTTTGTCCCCCGTGCCCAAAATGTTGGGGAGGGCGCCGGGAATCATTACTGGATTCGACAGGGGGTTCCGTTTGGATACTGCGGCTGGGCCGAGGTCTTCCCCCCTTCGGGATCCGGTTGTCTTTTCTCGAGTCAGGTTTCATTGGAACTCCTCATTTCGCGTGCAAGGGTGAACATTTCCCTGATCCTGGACTGGTCGCCGGTGAGGAACAGGAAGCCGATCCACGCCTCGAATGCAGTGCTGCGAGCATATACCCCGCGGGATACCGACATCGATCGGTAGGGAAGTTTCACGTTCCGCCAGGATCGGAGAAGCTCCCTTTCGGGCTCTGAAACCTCCCCGAAGAGCTGTTCGAAAGCGCGGGCCTGGTTTTTCGCGCAGACAAAACCGACAACCGAGTCGTGGAGGTGGCCGGCCTCGTCTGTCCCTTCCTTCAGATGGAAAAGCCGCATCCCGAGCTCAAAAACGGAATCCCCGATGTAAGCCAGGGTTCGCGCGGGTATTCGGGCGGCGCATTCTCTCGGCCAGGGGGTTCCAATGGCGAAATCCGTTGGGGAAATTCCGCTGGGGGGGATTTCCCCGGTCATGACTTTCTCCAACGGGTCCCTTCCTTGGTGTCCTCGATCACGATTCCCGCTCCAGTAAGCTGTTCTCGGATCCGGTCGGCAAGGTCATACCGTTTCGAGGCTTTCATTTCCTTCCGCAGATCGAGGATGATCCTCATCAGGGGCTCGATGTCAAAGGCTTCAGGAGTCCCGGCGAGGGGAGGAAGAATCCCGAGGATATTGGAACCCCAGGTTTGGAGGAGCTCAATTACGGTTTTCCGGCCCGAAAGGGAAAGGGGTCTGGTTCCGTGAACCCGGTTGACCGCTGTGGCAAGGTTGAACAGATGGGCGATGGCTCCGGGAGTATCCATGTCGTTGTCCATGGCCTCGCGGATGTCCTTCGAAGCCTGGGAACAGAGGTCGGCGATCCCCTGATCTCCCGGCGAGGCTTCGGGGGTTCCCGCCTCGGTTGCGTTCATGAGGGTATTCAGCTGGATGAGCCGGTTCAGGCCTGTGGAAGCGGCATTGATGGCATCCTCGGTGTAATTCGTCGGGGACCGGTAATGAGTCGATAGGATGAAATACCGAAGGGATTCCGCGGAATGGCTTTGAAGGAGATCCCTGACCGTCTTGAAGTTTCCGAGGGATTTCCCCATCTTCACTCCATCGACCATGACCATGTTGTTGTGGACCCAGAACCTGGCAAAGGGTTTTCCCGTCAGCGCTTCGCTCTGAGCGATCTCGCACTCGTGGTGAGGGAACATGTTCTCGAGCCCCCCGCCGTGGATGTCGAAGGTCTCGCCAAGATACTTGGTGCTCATGACCGAGCATTCGATATGCCAGCCCGGATACCCCGGACCCCACGGAGAATTCCACTTCAGGATATGTTCGGGTTCCGCAACCTTCCAAAGCGCGAAGTCCCTGGGGTTGCGTTTGTCGGACCGGGCCTCGACCCGGACCGCCTCGCGTTGCTCATCCAGCGTCCGCCCTGAGAGCTTTCCGTAATCCTTGAAGGATGAGACGTCGAAATAGACGTTTCCCTTCTCGACGTAGGCGTGCCCTTTCCGCAGCAGCCCTTCCACGGCTTCAATCTGTTCGCCTATGTGCTGTGATGCCCTGACGTAGAAACTCGGGTGCGCGACCCGGAGTGCCTCCATGTCTCGGAAATACGTGAACATGTACTGGTCCACGACCTCGAAAGGGTGTACCCGGTCGAGTCGGGCCTTTTTCTGGATCTTGTCTTCCCCCGAATCTGCATCGTCCGTGAGATGGCCCACGTCGGTGATGTTCTGGACATACCGGACTCTGAATCCGGAATGCCGAAGATGCTTCACGAGAACATCGAAGGTGATGTAGCTCTTGGCGTGGCCGAGGTGGGGGGGACCATATACGGTCGGTCCGCACACATAGATTCCCACCTGACCTTCGACGAGGGGGTGGAACTCCTGCTTTGCTCTTTGAAGGGAGTTGTAGAGAACGAGCGCCATGAAAGCCTCCAAATGATGATGGAGTCGAAGTCCGCAATTATACCATACTCCCCCGCGATAAGGAACAAAGTTGACGGATAAGGGGGAATTTGCAAGAATGGATCAGTCGATCCGATGTTTCGACCAAACGATTCGAGGTGTCCAATGACCGACCATTTCGAAGGACTTCCTTCCGGCCTTGATCCGATCAACTTCTCGTTGAACTACTTTTCCGGCCTCAAAGACCTTTTCCGCAAAATCGATCCGGAAGAGATCCGGACTTTCATTGAGATCCTTCTGGATGCACGGGACCGTGACGCGTGCGTTTTCTTCATCGGGAACGGTGGAAGCGCCGCCACGGCAGTCCACTTTTCGAATGACCTGACCTCGGTTTCGGCCGGGGGAAAACCTTTCAAGGGAATCAGCCTGACCGGGAATCCCGCCGCATTGACCGCGGCGGCGAACGATTTCGGATATGCAGAGATTTTCACGCGCCAGCTGATCCCCCTTTTCGGATCCTCCGACGTCCTTGTCGCGATTTCGGCCTCCGGAAACTCTCCGAATATCCTCTCCGCGGCACGCCTTGCGCTGAAGCGCGGCGGACAGGTAGTAGCAATCACCGGTTTCGATGGGGGAGAGCTGAGGCGAATCGCCACCTCCGGGATCCATGTCCCTTCCGCAAAAGGCGAATACGGTCCGGTCGAGGATCTTCACATGATCTTCGACCACCTTGTGTGCGCCTACCTGATCTCCTATTTCAAGAAAGACGTGATTTCCGGATCCGAAAACAACCCCGGCCAGTCCTCGTCGTCCAAACGGAGAAAGTCCCCGATCGGTTTCCGGAAGAGCTAGGCATCCGGAAACTGCGACCACCGGGAGAGGAAAACAACGGGAAAAAAAAACGGAGCCAGAAGGCTCCGTCCCGATTGCGTTGTTTCGTTTTAGCCGGGCGATTGACCCATCCGGAGATTCTTCACTCCGACCTTCTCGAAATGGACTTTCATTTTCCTGATTCCGTCTTCGGTCGTGCCCACCTCCAGGACTTCGCCAACGTCGTCCCAGATCTTGTGGAAAATCCGTTCCCCTTCCTCATAGACTTCGGAGGAGGAATATTCTTTCGGTTCGCCCTGAGCGGCCTTTTCTTTCTTCTTCGGTGCAGGCTCCTGGACCTTCACATCAGCCTTTTTGATTGTTTTTGCCTTTGCCATCGGATTCCCTCCCATGCAAAATGATCCGCTAAAACTACCATCTTCCGATGGAAAAGTCAATTTCCGGTTCGGATGGAAATTCCCTTCCCATTGACACTTTCTCTCTCCGGCGGCTATAATTGCCAATATGACAGGCTGGTACTCTCTTTGTCCAAATCTTTTTCAACCTGGAGGCCGGGCGACATGAGTTCATCCACCACTCGACAGTCATCCTACCCGATTCTCGCAGCAATCCTGGTCCTGATCCTCCATCTGTTCGCCTTTGCGGGAGAGGCCGCTCCGCGGAACTCGCGGCGCCCGACTTCCCCCTCCACTTCGAACCTCCAGGTCAAGAAATGGACGGTCATGATCTTCATGGCGGCGGACAACAACCTGGAAAAGGGAACAGACGCGGATCTCAACGAGTATGAAGAGGTCGGCTCCACCGGGGATGTCAATCTGGTCGTCCAGATCGACAGGAACGGAAAATACACCCAGGATTCCCCCATAAAATGGACCGGGACCAAGCGCTTTTTGATTCAGAAGGACAACAAACCCCAGGAGTTCACCTCCAAGGAGCTCATGGACCTCGGGGAAGTCGATATGGCCGACCCCAATACTCTTGTCGAGTTTGCAAGGTGGTGCCGGGAGAACTTCCCGGCCGAAAGATACGCCCTGATTTTCTGGAACCATGGTACCGGCTGGAAGGAAATCCAGCCCGACCTTTCCGCATCGATTCAATGGGCTCCGAGCCCGCAGCTTGAACAGGCTCTCAATTCGATCTCATACAACATTTCCTACGATGACACCTCAGGAACCTCGATGGATATTCCCACCCTTGGAACCACCCTGAAATCAGTTGTGGAGGTCCTCGGGAAACCTCTCGAGATTGTCGGGTTCGATGCATGCCTCATGCAGATGGTCGAAGTCGGTTTTTCCCTTGCTCCCCACGCCAAATGCATGGTCGGCTCGGCGGACCTGGAAACCGAGCGGGGGTGGCCCAACGACACGATCTTCCGCATCCTGACGACGCGCCCCGACCTGGATGGACCCAAATTCGGGGAACTCGTCGTGGCGGCCTACAAAGATTCCTACTCCGCCGGATCCCAGGGCAATGCCGCCGTTACTCTCTCAGCCATGGATCTATCAAAGATCCCATCCTTTCTGAAAGTCCTGGACGAATTCTGCGCAGCCGCCAAAAGGAACATTTCCGATATCGACAAGTTCGAGCAAGCCCGGGAAGAGGCATTGAAATACGTTTACAAGGATTACATCGATCTGGGGCACTTCCTCAGGCTGCTGGAAGCCAAGACCACGAGCCCTGAGCTGAAAAAAGCGGCGGGAGAGGCGTTCGAAGCCCTCATGGGCCCCCGGCGCAAGGGCGGTCTGGTCGCCGTCGAGAAACACACCGGAACAAAATACGATGAAAGCTGCGGCGTTTCCATATTCTTCCCCGACCGCTCGGGTTTCCGAACTTACAAGAAACGATACAAGATGCTCGAGATGTCCAAGCAGCACAAATGGTTCGAGTTCCTGCAGGAGATGGAAAGTCCCTCGATACCCTATCTCAAGATCCAGGAGGTCGTCCTTGATGACAAGAACCATGACGGCCGGATCGCACCGGGGGAGTCGGTCAAGGTCAAGCTCCTGATCAGGAACCTTGGAAAGCAGACCCTGAAAGGGATCGACGGGAAGATCGAGTCCGGGAGCAACGCGATTTCACCCAAGAAGGCCGACTTTTCCCTGGCCGAGCTTCCCGCTCCCGGGAAGGAATCCCTGATCCCTTGCATCGACTTTACCGTGGCGGCCGATACGGCCCTGGATACCGCTGTTCCCCTTAGCATTACCATCCAGGGTGAAGGAATCCCCGCGGCCACCTACAAGACCACTTTTTACGTGAAGAGTTCTTTCATGAGTTCCGGAAACGTCCTCCTCGTTTTCACCGACGGGTTTTCCCCGGCCGCACCGATTCTCCAGGCGATGCTTCGTGACAACAAGATCAAGTTCGACATCTGGGACCGGATGCTCGACGGAGACGTGAAACCCGACGTCCTGAAAAGGTACAAGGACGGGTGGGTTCTTTTCTCGGTCCAGGATTCGTCCGATCCCCAAAGACCGACTTCCGGGGAGATCGAAGCCCTGACCGGGTTCCTGAAATCCGGGGGACGCCTGGTCCTTTCCGGGCAGGACCTCGCTTTCGGGCTGCGCGAAACCCCCTTCCTCAAGGACTTCTGCAAGGTGGGCTTCGTCCAGGACGATACGAACGTCCATGTCGTGAAGGGGACGAACGGTTTCGTGAAGGAAGCGGTTTTCCAGATTTTCGGTGGAGACGGCGCGAACAACCAGAAATGGCCCGATGAGATGGATACCCTTTCGGGTGCCCGGACAATCATGAAGTTCGAACCAGGTGCCCGTGATCTCGCCAACGACGACGACATGAACGGTCCGGACCTGAAGCCGAACTCCCCGACCCGGGGGGTCAAATCCTCTGGAACCGCAGGGGTCTCGGTGAATGACGGATATCGGCTGATGCTTTTCGCCTTCGGTCTCGAGGCCATCAACTCGGTTCCCCAGAGAAATTCCATGATCCAGGCAATCGCCGCATTCATGAATCCCGAAGTCGATTCCCAGATCAGGGATCTCGCAATTGTAACACGCCGTGCAAATGGTACCACCCGATCGGGCCAGTTCCTCGACGATGTCGAGTTGGTGAACGAACTCCAGGACAGGATCGCACGCCAGGTCCAGGAGCGGTTCGAATCCGACCCGGGCCTCGCGGCCAAGGCGCTCGAAACCATCGGAAGTCTGCCCGAAGATGTCAAGCCGGGCTTCGGAAACCTCGAAAAAAATATCCGATCCCTCTTGGAATTTAAACGCCAGCATGGTACGGTGATCCCCAGGTAACCCGACCCTTTTCGAAACAGGGAGGAACCCTTCGGGTTTCTCTCTGTTTCGCTGTACGGGCCTATTCAAGCAGGAGGAGATTCATGCTCGGTAATCGGAAGCGGTGTCTGGTTCTGGTTTGTCTGGCGACCCTCGTGGGTCTTGCCCTGACCCAGGTCGAGGCGATCAAGTTTCCCGAGATCAAACTCGGCGGAAAGGATGCCTTGGGAAAGCTTCTCAAAGGGGCCGGAATCGTTCTCCTGATCAAGCAGTTCGGCGGTGAACTGAACAAGTTCATCAATGGCGTCTTCCAGAACAAGGGTGCCGCCAACCGTGACGCGACCAAAGTCGTTCCGATCTTGACCTTCGGCCAGGGAATCGAGGCTGGGGCATGCCAGGTGCTGGGCCCCGCAGATGCGGTAAAGACAGTGGAAGTTGTGTTCGCCGTCGCAGCCACACTGGACAAAGGGCACCGGTTCAATGTCCAGGCGCTGATTCCCTCCTCGACCATGAAGGGAATCAACCGGGTTTACGGTGTCGGGGTATCCGCAATCATCGATTATCGGTTGTAAAGCCTAATACGGAACCCGCAACTTGCCGAAATATTTCCTGGAGCAGAAATGACTCCCAAGTCCAAGGAGGCCAGCCCGAAAAGGCGTAACTGATGATGACCCTTCCAAAATTGGTCTCACTGAAGCGGAACACTCCCAATTTCGCCAGGATCCTCGCTCGCGGGGAAGAAGCTCCGCGCCAGGTTTCCCGACGCCGCCAGATGGTCCGGCTCTACCTGACCGCCATCCTTCTTCTCAGCCTCATGTTCACCCTGTACATCTGGCAATCCACGAAGATGGTCGAAGTCAAGCTCAGGATCAAGAGCTTGGAAACCCATATCCAGGGCCTCGAAACGAACAACGCGGTTCTGCGTGCGGAGATATCCAAGCTCCAGTCGATCAGCCGTATCGAAAAGGTGGCCAAATCCGATCTCGGGATGGTCGTTCCGAAAAAGCTCTGCTACATTCCCATGCCCGCGGAATTCCTCCAGGCCCGGCGATGACATGATGATCCACCGTCCCGTTCTTCTCGCTCCTTTTCTGGAACTGGGATTCCCACCAGAAGGGACGGTCTTCGTGGATGCGACTTTCGGAGCTGGAGGCCATTCCCGGGCTCTCTTGGAGCGTTTCCCCGGGATCCATACCTGTATCGGAATTGACAGGGACGGCGAACTCCAGGCCTCCGTGGCATCCGCGTTCCAGGATCCCAGGTTGAAACTCGTGGTGGGAAGGTTTTCATCCCTTCCCTCACTTCTTGCCGGGATCAACGTTGGAGGAGTCGACGGGATCCTTTTCGACCTCGGGGTCTGTTCCCATCATTTCGATGACCCTGCACGGGGATTCTCCTTCCAGAGTCCCGGGCCTCTCGACATGCGCCTGGATCGCAGCCAGGGGTTGACCGCGGCCGACCTCGTGAACGGTGAATCCAAGGAGGAGCTTTCGCGGATCTTCTGGGAATACGGTGAAGAGCGGTTTTCCCGGCGGATAGCCAGGGCGATCGTCGAATCCCGCGAAAAAACGGGGATCGCAACCACCCTCGATCTGGTCCGGGTTGTGGAGACTGCAATCCCCAAGCCATTGAGGGAAAGCTCGAGGATCCACCCCGCAACGAGGGTCTTCCAAGCCCTGCGGATAGCGGTCAACGAGGAGCTCGATGAACTCCGGCGGGGGCTGCTCGAGGCCTTCGAGTGCCTCAAGCCGGGTGGAAGGATCTCGGTGATTTCGTTCCATTCGCTCGAAGACCGCATCGTGAAGACCTTCTTCGCGACGCGCAAGAAGGGTTGCACATGCCCTCCGGGACTTCCGGTTTGCATGTGCGGACAGAAGCCCACTCTCGAGGTCCTGACCCGAAAACCGATCGTTGCCGACGAAGTAGAGATCCATGAGAATCCGCGCGCGCGTTCGGCCAAGATGCGGGTTGCCCAAAAGATCGGCGTTCCTGCACAGGATGAATCGCCTCGAGCCGATGGGAAACAGGAAGTCGGATTTCCGAAGGAGGAACCTTAGTGAAGGTCACCCGTCTCCGGCCGAGGGCCATCCGGGCCCTGGCCTTTTTTGGATCCATTGCCCTGATTCTTGCCGTTTTCGTCGTGCGGATGGTACAGCTTCAGGTTGTACAACACGACGAATGGAACCGGCGGTCGGAAAGCAATCACCAGAGCCGGAGGATTCTGGAAATGAAACGGGGCTCGATTTCCGACCGGAACGGGGTGGAGTTCGCCCTTTCAGTCGAAACCTACACGGTTTTCCTTTTCACGCGGGAACTCAAATCCCTTCCCGAGGCGGCCACCATCCTTTCGACGTTTCTTCCCATGACTCGCGACGAGATAATCGCCAAGGTGGGGGGACGGCAGGGGTATCTTCCAATATACAAGAATCTCGAACGGAGCCTCGCCACCAAGATCCTGAAAATGAAGATCCCGGGCGTGATTCTCGAAGAAAACTATCGCCGTGTCTACCCCCAGAACTCCCTCGCCGCGAACCTCATCGGATTCGCGGGAACGGATGGCCATGGTCTCGAGGGGATGGAACTCTCCTTCGACCGGACCCTGCGCGGTTACACGGGGCTTGCAGTCCAGGAGGACGTGAGTTTCGGTGAGGACGGCCCTGCCAGCATCCGGATCGTCCAGCCGCCAATGGGTGGGAACAACCTGGTTCTTACCATCGACTCTTTCATCCAACACATCCTCGAAACAGAGCTGGCGAAAATCATGAACCAGTACAAGCCGATCGACGCCACCGCGGTGGCAATGGACCCCCAAAGCGGGGAAATCCTCGGCCTGGCGTGTCTCCCGAGCTACGATCTCAACTCATTCGCCACGTCGGAACCGGACTCGCACCGGAACCGCCCACTGGTGGACTTCTTCGAACCGGGCTCCTGCATGAAGATTTTCCCCGTCGGATTGGGGCTCGAGACGGGGAAACTGACCTCCTCGAGCCGCTTCTATTGCCGCGGTGGGATCGAGATCGCCGGCCGCCGGATCCGGTGTCACGGCAGCCACGGGCTTGTCGATATCGACAAGGCGATCGCGGAATCCTGCAACGCAACCATGATCCAGATCTCGCAAATTCTAGATCCCCGCCAGCTTTTCCGGAAGTATCGCCAGCTCGGGTTTGGCGAGGCGACCGGACTGGAAGTCCCTGCCGAGACCAATGGTTTGTTTGCTCCGCCTTCCCGTTGGTCCGCCCTCTCCGCACCTTCCCTGTGCATTGGCCAGGAAATCGCGGTGACAGATCTCCAGCTCGTGTCCGCCTATTCGGCGATTGCCAATGGGGGATGGCTGATGCAACCCAGGCTCGTGAAACGCATCATTTCCCAATCCGGGGACATCGTTGAGGATTTCCAGCCCGTCCAGAAAAGACAGGTGTTCTCCCCCGAGATCGCGAAACGTCTCCGACAGATGCTTCGCGGCGTGGTCGAGACGGGAACCGGCAAACTGGCACGTCTGCCCGACTATTCGATCGGAGGAAAGACCAGTACAGCCCAGAAAGCGAACCCCAAGGGAGGGTATTTCCATGAAAAGGTGGTTGCCTCCTTCATCGGGATGGCACCGGCAATCGACCCGCGAGTAGTACTCCTGGTGGCGGTTAACGAACCCAAAGGCGACGAAGAGACCCTGTATGGGGGAAAGGTGGCTGCACCCTTTTTCTCCATTATTCTGGACAGGATCCTGAAGCACATGAAAGTTCCCCCCGATCGGATCCAGACGATCGGACTCGCAAGCGATTCCTTGCCGGCCGCGGAATCAGGGGGTGACTCGGGTTCGATCCTCATCTCCAGGGGCGGCAGCCAGATGGGTTCCTTCCAGTCGGCTGCTCCCGCTTTCCTTTCCCGGATGACGATCCCCAGCCAGGCGATGATTCCCGATTTTTCCGGAATGACCCTGAAACAAGTCGCCAGGAAGGCCAGGGAGTTGAACCTCCAAACCCGGCTGATTGGCAGTGGACGCGCGTGCGATCAGACTCCCCGGTCCGGGACCGCGATCGATTCTTCCACGGTCGTCCAGGTGAAATTTTCCTCCCGGATGTGAAACTCCGGTTTGAGGTTTTGGGCAGGAAAAACCCGTGATTCCAGGAGAACTCCATGAAAAGGTTGTCTGAACTTCTCCCACCCGACGTGGTTGGTGTTGCAGGATCAGTCGAGATCCCCATCCGGTCCGTGGCATTCGACTCACGTGCGTGTGTTCCGGGAAGCCTCTTTGTCGCACTTCCTGGGACCAACGTCGATGGGGCTTCCTTCATTGGAAAAGCCATGGAACAGGGTGCAGTGGCGGTGGTGGCGGAAGGAAATCCCCCCGCCGTCGAGGTCCCCCTGGTCAGGGTTTCGAATGCCCGGAAGTGTCTCTCCTGGATCGCCAGGCAGTTCTTCGGGGATCCTTCGGCACGGGCGACTCTTCTGGGAATCACCGGAACGAAAGGAAAGACGACGACGACCTACCTCGTTCAGTCGGTGCTTCGGAGGGCATTCGGTCAGGCCTGGAGGTTCGGGACCGTCGAATACGATCTAGGAGGGGCGGTTCTTCCAGCCAAAAACACGACTCCCGAGTCCCTCGAGCTGGTCTCACTAATGAGCCGGGCCATGCGAAAGGGGGTAAGGGCGGGCGTAATGGAAGTCAGCTCTCACGCACTCAAGACCTGGCGTGTAGAGGATGTTACATTCTCCGCGGCGGGGTTTTCCAACCTCTCCCTCGAGCACACCGAGTTCCATCCGGACATGGAGGACTACTTCAGGGCAAAAGCAAGGCTTTTCCTCGAACTGCTCCCGAAAAACCGAACCGCCGTCATCGGGATCGACGATGATTACGGGCGGCGGCTTGCGGCTGAGTGCCGTCGGGCAGACCGAAAGACAGTCACCGTCAGCATCGTGGATCCCGCGGCGGATCTCTTCCCCGAGGGCATCGAACGGATCGGGCAAACTCCCGGAAGACCTCGCCCTCCTGGCGAATCCGGTGCACGGAGCCATCCCTGGACTCCAGGCACCGGAAGACCTCGCCCTCCTGGCGAATCCGGTGCACGGAGCCATCCCTGGACTCCAGGCACCGTGTTCTCGATTGTCGAGAATGGAACCCGGTTCCCCTGTCGGACCTCCCTGGTCGGGATGTTCAACGTCTTCAACACCCTGATGGCGGCGGGCCTTTGCCGCTCGATCGGAGTGGGTTGGGAGGACATTCTGGAAGGTCTTGCCGCCCTGGAAAGTGTTCCAGGGCGTTTCGAGGCGATCGCCAATACGCGGGGGCTTACCGTGGTTGTCGATTACGCACACTCCCCCGAAGCCCTGAGGAACCTTCTGGTAACGATCCGCCCCATGACCGCGGGGCGGGTGATCACCGTCTTTGGCTGCGGTGGAAACCGGTCTCCCCAAAAACGACCGATCATGGGAAAGTTTTCCGCCTCGATGTCCGACATCACGATCATCACCAGTGACAATCCGCGGAAGGAGGACCCCAACGAGATCATTCGGCAAATTCTCGCTGGGATCCCGGACCTTGGAAGGATGCCCAAGGGAAAAGTCTACTCCGAGGCGGACCGCCGAAAGGCAATTTCGATGGCGCTGGATCTCGCCCGGCCCGGGGACAGCGTTCTGATCGCCGGAAAGGGACATGAAACCGGACAGACCTTCGCCGACAGGACCATCCCCTTCGACGATAGGGAAGTCGCACGTGAACTTCTAGGGAGCAGACACCATGCCTGAATGGACCACCAATGAAATCCTGGCGATCGTCAAGGGTCACCTCGTCAGGGGAGCCGAGAAGCCGCTTTCGGGCTTCTCAATAGATACCCGAACCCTTTCCCCGGGGAATGTCTACCTCGCGATCAAGGGGGACCGCCTTGATGGGAACGATTTCATGCCTCAGGCGATTGATGCCGGGGCCTCTCTTCTCATCGCCTCGCGGCTTCCCCCCGAGAAGAGATCGGCCGAATCACCGCCCTGCATCGTGGTGGACGACACACTGCAGGCACTCCACGACCTGGCCCGGTTTCATCGAAGCCGGCTACGTGCGACATTCCTCGGAGTAACGGGGAGCAACGGGAAGACGACGACCAAGGAAATGCTCAGCCACGCTTTCGGACGGACCTCCCGAACCTGGGCCACCAGCGGGAACTTCAACAATCACATCGGGCTTCCTCTTGGAATGATTGGGATCCCTCCCGAAACCGAGACCGCGATAATCGAGATGGGAATGAACCATGCCGGGGAAATCCGTCTGCTTGCCACTCTGGCCCGACCCCACGCAGCTGTCATCACCAACGTTGGCCCCGCTCACATCGGTATGCTCGGAAGCCTTGAAAATATAGCTACCGCGAAAGCCGAGATTCTCGAAGGTCTCGCTCCCGATGGCGTGGCGGTGATTCCCGCGGACAGTCCCTTCCTGACTCTCATCAAGAGCAAGACCAAGGCCCGGGTACTGTCTTTCGGCCTTGCCGCGGACGCTGATGTCAGAGGGACGGACCTTGCCGTCTCGCCTGATTCGACCGATCTGACTGTGGTGTTTCGGGACAAGAGGATCCCGCTTCGCCTTCGGCTCCTGGGAAGCCACAATGCCGTGAACGCCCTGGCTTGTCTCGGAATGTGGGTTGCGCAGGGGAAGCCGGTCGAGGAGGGGATCGAGGCCCTTGGGTCCTTCCAGCCGGTTCAGGCGCGGATGGAATCGGTGAAGACCGAGGGAAAACGGGTGATCCTGGATTGCTACAACGCCAATCCGGCTTCCATGAGGGAGGCTGTCCGGTTCCTGGGTGTCTGCAAAGGACGAAGGGTCGCAGTTCTTGGGGACATGAAGGAGTTGGGCGGGGAATCCGAGGAACTCCACCGCCGGTTGGGCGAGGAGGTCGCGGCCGCAAAACTGGACGTTCTCGTTGTCGTCGGTGATCATGCCCAGAGTATTGCCCAATCGGCTCTCCAGGCCGGGATGGCTCCCGACAGGGTTTTCTCATGTTCCCGGAATCCGGAAGCAGCCGATCTCCTTCACAACCTTCTTCTCGAAGGGGATACCGTTCTGATGAAAGCAAGCCGTGGAATGCATTTCGAGGAGATCGTCAAGCAACTCTGGCCGACGGTTCCCATCCATCTCCATTGATTTTCGACCAGAAAGATTCGGGGGTAATCCTACGTTCAGCAGTCTTTTCGGTGCAATCTCGCTAAGGGTTATATTTTCCGTCGTCACCTCTTTCGTGATCGCCCTTCTCATCGGTCCACGGGTCATTTCCAAACTCCACGAGAGGCAGATCGGGCAAACGATCCGCGAGGAGGGGGTCCAGGAGCACAAGAAAAAGGCAGGAATTCCCACTATGGGGGGAGCGATCATCCTCCTTTCAATGCTGATTGCTTCGGCTTTCTGGGGGAAATGGAACGGCTTCGTCATCATCGCGATCATCTCCACGATAGGAATGGGCTTCATCGGGATGCTGGACGACCTGACGAAAGTGATCAAAGCCCGGTCACTGGGCCTGACTCCCCGCCAGAAACTTTTGGGCCAGGCTCTGGTTGGCCTTCTCGTGGCCCTTCCACTCCGTTATCTGCCGGAAATGCAGATGGGGATCACTTTTCCACAGGATTTCGGGCAGGAAACCAGGGTTCTCTCATCCTCCGTTATCCAGCTCCCGTTTTTCGGTACCCATGACCTTGGAATGCTCTATGTTCCGTTCGTGGTCTTCGTAATGCTTTGCACTTCCAACGCGGTCAACCTGACCGACGGTCTTGACGGGCTTGCGAGCGGCTGTACCGCGATGTCGATCATTCCGTTCCTTCTCTTTTCGTACATCTGTGGGCACCAGGTTTTCGCGCGCCACCTCGGGGTCCTGTACATTCCTGGAGTTGGAGAACTCGCAGTGGTTTGTGGGGCGCTCTTCGGGGCCTGCCTCGGGTTTCTCTGGTACAATTCCCACCCCGCCGAGGTTTTCATGGGAGACACCGGATCCCTGGCTATGGGGGGGACCATCGGCGCGATCGCGGCAGCCACCCGCACGGAATTCTTCCTGGTCATCGTGGGCGGGGTTTTCGTCGCAGAGGCCGTTTCCGTGATCATGCAGGTGAGCTATTTCAAATGGACGCATGGAAAGAGGATCTTCCGCATGACCCCGATCCACCACCATTTCGAGTTGGCCGGATGGGCCGAGGAGAAGGTGGTGATCCGGTTCTGGGTCATCGGCCTTTTTCTCGCGTTGACCGGTTTGGCCTGTTTCGCCTCCGGCCTTGTCTGGCGGTAAATCCCCCCTTTCGGAAACCGGCAGGAGGGCAGAAGTGCCCTCATTCATATTGAGGGTGTTTTCAGGGAGTCTCGTCCTTGTTTCCCCCTGGGGAGTAATTCCCTGATTGGATTTCAAGTTCCCCAAAAAGAAAAATCCCCGGCGAGAGCCGGGGGAAAGCAATTGGGATGTTATGGACCTTTGTGCTTGCTGACTGAAAAGATTACCGATAGGAGATCGACAATTGGATGTTGGTAACCCTGATATCGGCGATTCCGGTGTTCATGGCAGCGAAATAGTAGGCTGCGCTGGGGTTGTTCCGGATGTATTCGGTGACATCCACGGTGTATTGGGTGCCGGGATTGGAGGGCAGGAAGAGGTCGCCAAGAGAGAGGCCAAGGTTGGCGTTGTTGCCGACCCACCAGCCGCCAAGGTTGTTGATGACCTGGACCTGTTGCTGAGAGCTGAGGAAGGCTTTCATTGTGGACATTCCATCATATTTGAATTCCGCGAAGAAGGAGACTTCGGCTTTCACGAAGGCGAGGCTCACGAAGTCTATCGTGACGGGAGTTTCCATCGAGCACTCACCATACAACCCGAGGACGTCGGAGAGAGGAAAGTTTTCCGAGAACCAACCGGTGTTCCCATAAGTGCTCTTGATGACCGCGGGGTTCATTTCAGAATCGACCTGGGTAATCTGCCCTGCGATGACCTGGGCTGTAAAGGCCTTGTCGAGATAGTCTGCGTGATTGAGTCTGAGCGAGTATTCTCCGGCCGGGACATCCAGGAATTCGAATTTTCCCTCCCCATTGGAGACTGCGGTGAGATCGGAGGCCCCGCCGGACAGGGTCGCCGTCACGCCTGTGATCGGGCTCTTGGTTACGTAATCGAGAACGATTCCCGAAATGTCTCCATCCGTTTCCTGCGTTGCGATCGGAACAAGGGTCGAAGAAATCTTCACCACGGGGAACAGCTTGAAGAAGAACTTCCCAAATCTGATGACGCGGGAGGAGAACTTGAGGGTCAGCTCGGTATAGAAACCGTCTTTGATCTCGAACTTTCCGAGGAAGAAGATACGTCTGCTGGGAATGAAGAGAGGATAGGTCTTTCCATCGAGGACGACCGAGGCCTTCTTGATCGATATCTCGAAGTAGTTGTAGCGGCCGGCGGGCAATGAAAGGTCCGCGAGCAGCTGAGAAACATCGGCGGCTTCGAGGAGATCGATCTCGGTGGAGGGGACCGAATACCTGAGCGTGGATCCGCCTTCCGGCTTGACCTTTAGGTTTTCAAAGGTTATAAGAATATGGTCGGCCTTGGTAAGGGAAAGGAACTTGAGCCTGAGTTTCCCGGGGTTCGTTGAGCAGTTCTGCTTGAGACAATGGGCTATGCGGTTGGGGGGAGGAGCAAAGCTGAATTTCTTGGAGCAGGTTGTCGGGATGTAACGGGCAGCTCCGGTGGATACTGTGGAAAGGGTGCCAGATGCGGTTTGAACGAGGGAATTGGAGGTAGCTTCGCTGAGGGAAGTGTCAGCGACGGGGTTGGTGCCCTTCACCCCAAAGCAGCCCGAAACCATCGGAAGAGCGATAAGCAAGACCAGCATCAGATTCCGGGTAATTTTCGATTCCATATCCTTCCCTCCATGCTGCGACATTATCAGGCCCCGAGGAAATCTACGCAATTCGCGTACCTGTATGGGATCCTTGGCGGGGAAAGCGGGAACTTGATTTGAAGCGGTTTTCCAGGAGCAACCGGAAGGTCGGATTCTGGTGGGTGGGTATTTTTTCCCTAGCTTTCATTTTTTCGATGGGAAAATTTTCCCCTCTCGCGCTGGCCTCCCAGCCCAGATCCTATAATCACATTTCTACAGATTCATTCATTGCTTCTTTTCCCTTCTCACAAGGGGACTACATCAACCGTCAGGTATTCCCGGACCAGGTTTGTTTCAACGCATCGGGTTCCCCCGCAACCTTCAGCAATGTACCTCTGTTTTCGGGTGCGTACCCTGCCTGGGAGGTTTCATACGCCACCAACACCTGGCAGGGCCCGATTTCCAGCTGGGCATCCCAGACTTTGAACTCGATCCAGATGCGACAGACTTTTACCGACAATCTTCCCACTGGCCTTCCCAAAGGGGCTTTCCTTCTGTCCTACCTGGATGCCACAAGCAAGCTATGGCTGATGGCATACGATACGTCTGCCAATCTTTTCGCGACTCCCCGGGCCGGGTACCCGAAATATGTCGGGACCGTCTCCGCCGGAGCACCTCACGCAATGGTATTAACGGGGACCAAATGCCACCTCTTTTGGGTGAACACGAATATTCTCTATGGCCGCGCGTTGAACCTTGCCGATGAAACCTTCGCTGCCGTCCAGTATCCCTTCCCTTTTGCCGCGGTGAACAACACCACAGGGGTTTCGGGGACCTATCTGAAGGACGGGGGGACCCAGGCAATCGGAATCGCTTTCGGGTACATTGCTTCTCCGAACGACATTACCCTGGTGACCTTCCCGCAAGATGATTATACGACCGTCGATTCGGACAACATCACGGTCGGGGCATGGTCTCGGCCCAGCTTCTCCCTTGCGCAGAATCCGAGGACAGGAAAGGTTTTCCTTCTGTACCGGCTGGCGGACAACCATGATTACCTCAGGCGTGGGGTGTGGGCGGGCTCGGCCTGGACTTTCAGTCTCGCGGACGACCTGGGCGTAACTCAGAACCTCGGGCATGAGGTCGCGTGCTTTCCGAACTTCGAAACCAGCCTGATGAACAATCTTTCCTCGACCTATGTCCAGGACTTCTTCATCAAAACCGGCCCAGTGAGCAACAAAACGGATTTCATCGCCAGCTGTCCCACCCTGTTCTCCTTTTCGGAAGCCGATGAGGATTACGCCGGATGCATCCTGAGTGGAGTTACCGCCACCCGGTTCTGGTTCTGGAGGAGACTGCTCAGGTTTCCCCAGAAGTTTTCATGGGACAAGGGGAGCCAGTATCTCCACATCGAAGGTCCTCCGCTACTGAGTTCCAAAGTTGAAGTGACAACCTTTTTCCCGGAAATGGCGACGGGGAGTTGCTCCGTTTTCGCGGCAAACGCTAACGGGAAAACTGTTTCACTCGAAAATGCCGATGGGGTGCTCGCAAGCGCAGGAAACAGAATCACCCTGGTTTTCGACAGGAACATGATGGAAGCCTCCTTTACCACCTGGGTCGGGGACGAGGCAACACGGGCGATCAGGTTGTTCGACTCGGGGTTGAACCCGATCCCGATTTCGGTTTTCTCGACGAGCGGGACAGAAGTTGAGCTTCAGGTCGACCAGGACCTCGATTTCGCATCCAACTACTCCGTCAGCATCGCCTCGAATGTCCTGAACTACCTTGGAAGCCAGATGTGGTCCGCAGCAACCTTCACCTTCACGACCCAAAAATCCCAATCCGGAGTCGTGGCAAGCGAGGTCGTAGGCTTGAAGGGGTTCTCCGATGCCGCTCGCTCGGTGGAAGTTCAAGCCGGGGATGAGATCCCCGGGATATCGAACCTCTACTTCCGATTGGAGGCAATCGATCCTGCGCCCAACACGATCGACCTGGCGACCATCAGCTACTTCCTTAACGGTGCGTTCGTGGCCAGCCTTCCCTTCACGCAGACTCTCGCCGCGACCACGACCTTCCACGGGATGAGGACGAATGCCCTTGCCGCCGGTCCGCCCGCGACAAACACCCTCGTTTTCGTTACCGCTTCCCCCACGGCCTCTCTGACGGTCCTCGTGACCTTTCCCGTGATCGCCAGCCATTCACCAACCGTTGCCGAAACCGGGGTTTTGATCGATCGGAAAGTACTGCTCGATTTTACCGAACCGCTCGATGGATCGAGTGTAACGAGCTCGAACATTCGCTTGCTGAGGGGGGGGATACTCGCCACCTTCTCCGTTTCAGTTGCCGGGAACCGCGTGACGATAGATCCCGGGGACATTCCCCCGATCGGGTATCTCATTCCCAGCGCGAATTATTCAGTGGAGATAGGGCCCAAGGTTCTCGACCTCTTCGGAAACCCTTTCTACGATGCGGCTGGAACCTATACGACTACGTTCACCACGATGGCTTCCCAGACCTCCCCCTCGGTAATCTCGTCGGTTTCGCTTTCCACGGATTCTAATTTCCTTTCGTTCCTTCCTGTCGACGCCGATTTTCCAGCCACGGGAACGCTCTATATACGCATGATCGGTGCCGATGCCCAAGCTCTCACGCAGGATGCCACGGTCGCCTCGCTCTCCAACGGAATGTTCCGCGGCTTGGTGGAAACAGCCTCCTCGAGCGGGGTTTTCGAAGGATTCGCCTCTTTTGCGGGACTGCCGACCGATTTCCGCCTCATCGTTCAGTCCACGGTTTCGCCCCAGGCAAGCAGGAGCGTACTGATAACCTACCCCAAGCTTTCCATCATGGATCCCGCTTCCGGGACCACCGGTGTGTTGATCGACCGCGAAGTCGTTCTCACCTTCACGAAAAACCTCCAGGGATCCACCGTTACCAAGCAGAACATCCGCCTCTTCCGGAACGGGAATCCCGCGAGTTACGCGATTTCCCTTTCGGGCAACGATGTCACTCTCGACCCCGACGATATTCCGGGGTCCGGTTACATGGTGCCCGAGTCTGTCTATCGCGTCGAGGTCGGTCCGGAACTCCGAGACACCGTTGGCAACCCGTTCTACAACGTTCCTGCCACCTTCTCCGCAACCTTCACCACCCAGGCTTCCCGGACCGCACCACTTTCGATCGCTTCAGTGACTCTTTTTTCGGATGCGGGTTTTTCTCTCCCGATCGCCAAAGATTCGGATTTCCCGGCGACAGGCACCATCTGGGTTCGCATGACGGGATCCGATGCCCAGTCGCTTACCATGGATTCCACCATTGCCTCACTTTCCAATTCAACCTCTTTCACCCTGATGGAGACCGCATCCAATTCGGGGATTTTCCAAGGGCCGGTCGCGTTTGCCGGACTCCCCACTGATTTCCGGTTGACCATCCAGTCGGTTGTGTCCCCAACAGCCAGTAACAGCGTTCTGGTCACCTACCCGAAGCTGTCGGTCCAGGATCCGGCATCGGGAACGACCGGGGTCCTGATCGACCGGAATGTCGTTCTGACGTTCACAAAGAACCTGAATGCGTCGACTATCACCAAGCAGAATGTCCGGTTGTTCCGGAACGGGGCTGCGGCAAGTTTTTCCCTTTCACTGGCGAACGATACCGTGACGATTTATCCGGACGACATTCCCGTCTCCGGCCACATGTTCCCAGGAACGGTCTACCGCGTGGAGGTCGGGCCCGAAGTCCGGGACCTCCTGGGAAACCCGTTCCACAATGTTCCCGCGACCTATTCGGCGACTTTCACGACCCAGGCTTCCCAGACGCCCCCTCTCACGGTCGCCTCTATCACCATGTTTGCTGATCCTGCCTTTTCCGTCCCTATCCTGAAAGATGCCGATTCCGCCGCAACCGGAACGATTTGGGTCAGGCTCACGGGTTCGGATGCCCAACCCCTCACGCTCGATTCCACGGTTGCTTCCCTGTCCAATTCAACCTTCGTCACTTTCCAGGAGACGGCGTCCAGTTCAGGAATTTTCCAGGGTCCGGTTACGTACGCGGGTCTTCCCAGCGATTTCCGCCTGACGATCCAGTCGCTCGTTTCCCCCTCAGCCAGCAACAGCATCCTCGTTTTCTACCCCAAGCTGACGGACCAGGATCCCGCTTCGGGGGCCACCGGTGTCCTGATCGATCGCAGCGTGGTACTGACCTTTTCGAAGGCCTTGAAGGGGGCAACCGTCACCAAACAGAACATCAGGTTGTTCCGGGATGCCTTGCCTGCGAGTTATTCCCTGATTTTCTGGGGGGACAAGGTCACGATCGACCCGGATGACATCCCGGGATCGGGGAACATGGCTCCCGACACGACCTATCGCGTGGAAATCGGACCTGAAGTCCGCGACCCTCTCGAAAACCCTTTCTTCAACGTCCCGGCCACCTATTCGGCAACCTTCAAGACCCAGTCATCCCAGACCACGCCCCTCTCGATCGCCTCCGTGACTCTTTTCGCGGATTCCGGTTTCACGTTTCCGCTCGCGCACGATGCCGATTTCCCGGCGACGGGAACGGTCTGGGTCAGATTCACGGGATCCGATTCGCAACCCCTGACACTCGACTCCACCGTGGCTTCGGTTTCCAACTCCACCTTCGTGACTTTTTCCGAGACCGCCTCGAATTCGGGGATCTTCCAGGGCCCGGTTTCCTTCGCGGGGCTTCCACACGGCTTCCGGCTGACGATCCAGTCGACGGTTTCCCCCTGGGCAAGCAACAGCGTTACGGTCAACTATCCAGAGCTTTTTTCCCTCGATCCCGCGTCCGGTTCCACAGGGATTTCCATCGACAGGAACCTCGTGTTGACCTTCACGAAGAGCCTCAAGGCTTCTTCCGTGACCACGCAGAACGTCAGACTCTTTCGCGGGGGGATCCCCTCGAGTTTCTCGGTATCTTTGTCGGGCAACAAGGTAACGATCGATCCTGATGACATTCCTGTTTCCGGTCACATGAGCCCCGATACCGTCTATCGCGTCGAGGTCGGTCCGGAACTGCGCGACCTCCTAGACAATCCTTTCTACAATGTTCCCGCCACCTTCTCCGCAACGTTCGAAACCCAGGCGTCGCAGACCATTCCGCTTTCGATCGCTTCGGTGACCCTCTTTGCCGATCCCGGCTATTCCGTCCAGCTGGCAAGGGACAGCGATTTCGCGGCCACCGGAACCATCTGGATCCGCATGGTAGGCTCCGATGCCCAACCCCTGACCCGGGACTCGACCCTGGCATCCGTTTCGAACTCCACCTTCGTCAGTCTTGTCGAAACCGCCTCCAGTACAGGCGTTTTCCTGGGGTCGGTCTCGTTCGCAGGCCTTCCAAGCGATTTCCGGCTGACCATCCAGTCCTCTGTGACCCCATCCGCGAGCAACAGCGTCATGATCACCTACCCAAAGCTGGTTTCCCAGGACCCCGCATCGGGAACGGTTGGTGTGATGATCGACAGGAAGATCATCCTGACTTTCGACAAGAACCTGAAGGCATCGACGGTGACGAAGGAAAACGTCAGGCTTTCCAGGAGCGGTTCTCCGGCCAGCTTTTCGGTCTCCCTTTCGGGGAAGACCGTCACGATCGATCCTGACGAGATTCCGGGAAGCGGGTTCCTGTTTCCCCAGCTCACCTACTTCGTAGAAATCGGGCCCCAAGTCAGGGATACTCTCGACAACCCGTTTTTCAACGTTCCGGCAACGTATTCGGGGAGTTTCACCACGCAGGCTTCCCGCACTCCTCCGCTGTCCATCGCCTCTGTTTCCCTTTTCGCCGATGCAAGTTTCACCGTCCTTCTTTCCAATGACCAGGACTATCCTGCCACCGGAACCGTCTTCATCCGCCTTTCGGGGACCGACGGCGCATCCCTCACGCGGGATGTGGCGGTTGCCTCCTTGTCGACGGGGTGGACGGTAGATTGCCTGGAAACCGCCTCCTCTTCAGGGGTGTTTCAAGGGTCTTCATCCTTCGCGGGACTTTCCGACAGGTTCAGGTTCGTAGCCCAGTCCCTCGAAACCTTGTCGGCAAGCGCGAGCCTTCTCGTCACCTGGCCCCATCTGGCGCCGGTCAATCCCGCCTCGGGAGCCGCCAACGTTCCCGTCGGAACGTCGATAACAATCCAGGCGGATGAAAGAATCGACCCTTCGAGCCTTTCCGCGACCTCCGCCCGGCTCCTGCTTGGAGGAGCAACGGTTCCCACCTCGATATCCCTCGACGGGACCCGGAAGATCCTGACCATCACTCCTGCCTCGCCTCTGGTTAGCGAAGGAAACTACGCGGTTTCCGTGGCCGGTCTCGTGGATGAGGTCGGGAACCCCATGGTTGGGCCTCTCGAGTATTCCTTCTTCGCGGAGGATATCATCCCCCCGACGCTGGTCGGTTTCTTTCCCCCCGATGGAACCTCCGCCCTCACCATCGATCAGCAGCCCATCTTCACCTTTTCGGAACCGATGTGGCCTCCGAGTTTCACTCCGGGTTCTTTCCAATTCAGGCGAAACGGCGTTCCGGCAAGCTTCGCATTGTTTTTTTCAGGAAGCACCGTCAAAATCGACCCCGATGACACCCCGGAAGGACTCCTGGTAACTGATGCCCCCTACACCGTTGCTTTCGGGCCTGGGATCAAGGATGATTCAGGAAACCCCTTCTCGAACCTCCCCGCAACATTCACCCTTCATTTCTCCACGCAGGCTTCGTCCACCCAACCAACCACAGTGGATTCACTGGCCCTCTATCGCGACGCACTTTTCCTCGTGCCGTTCCTTCCCGATGAAAGCATCCGGGATGACTCCTGGGTCTTCATCAAGCTTACCGGAACGGATGGGGCAACACAGACCCGGGACGTGGTTCCGGTGGGCCTGAAGCAATCCTGGAACGGAAGTTCGATCGTTCAGGCCTATGAAACGGCATCGAATTCGGGGGGCTATTTCTACGGTATGGTAAATCTGGGCACTTTTTCGATTCACGGCTTCCCCGCTCCTTTGCCTTCCACCGCCCACGGCGAACTCGGCTTCTCGTGGTCTGGAAACCCCGCCCGGGCAGCAACCCTTTCCATCGATTTCCCACAGTGGATTCCTGGAACCACATTCCTGGACACCCTGTCCGGACCAGGTCCAGCCAGCGGTGCCACAGGAGTACGTCTGGATTCGGCGATCACGATACGCTTCGATTACCCGCTCGATCCCGCGACGGTTTCCTCTTCCTCGGTCCGGCTGCTGAGGGGCGGGACGGATGTTCAGGCAACCCTTTCGTTGGAAACCGGGAACATGGGGTTACTTGTCAAGCCGGATTCCCAGCTTTCCCCGGACGAGGATTACCTGGTTTTCCTGCCATTTTCCTCTTCGGGTCTGAAGGGTGGAACTGGAAACCCCATATTTCGTGAAGTCGGGTTCAAGTTCCACACCCAACCGGCCTGGACTCCCCCGTCTTCGGTTGCCGCCATCCGCCAGTTCAGGGATTCCTCCTATTCCCCGTTCAGCCAGATAGATCCCGGGTCTGACTACAAGGCGACCGGAACGGTCTTCCTCGAAGCGATCGGTTCTGATGCCTCCGGTCTGACCATCGATCGCACCCAGGTCGACGTTTCCATCGGATCAGTCACCTCCCTTCTTGAAACCGGTCCGGGGACCGGGGTTTTCCGGGGTTCGTTTTCCTTCGCGGGCCTGGCCGACCGGACGTTGTTGAGGTTCCGGTCAGCGCAGAATCCGGTTGCCTCGACCGGTCTTTTCATAACCTTTCCGGGGTTGGCTCCCACCCAACCCGCGTCGGGTTCGGCCGGCAACTCCATCATGACGCTGGTCCAGGTCACCTCGGACGAGGCGCTCGATCCCGCGACCGTCAACCCGCTCAGCGTCAGGATGACGCAGGTGGCCACCTCGGTCCCCTGCCTGGTCGACTATGGGGCCGCGTCGTATTCGATTACCCTTCGCCCCGTCTTCCCACTCGATTTTGGATTGACCTACAACGTCAGGATCGATGGAGTGACCGACCGGTCGGGGAACCCTCCTCCCGGTCCGCTCGAGTTCCAGTTCACGACCCAGACAACCACCGTTCCTCCTGATTCGATCCATGACCTGAGCGTTTTCTCCGATCCAGGGCGAACGGTTCCCGTTCCCCAGGGGGCGCTCGTTCTTCCGGGGCAGATGCTCTACGTCCAGATCACGGCGGATGACCTTTCTTCATCGACCTACGATGCCACTCTGATCGAGGTTTTTTCGAAATCTGCGACAACGACCATGAGCCTTGTGGAATCGTCCCCTTCTTCGGGCCTATTCATGGGGGCTGTCGAGGTTTTCGATGAGGGAAACACAGATTTCACGATACGTTCGATCAGGGACCGGACGTTTTTCCGAAGCTTCCTGATTCCGGAGTTTCCGATCGTCGTTGGGTTCTTCCCGGCATCTGGGACAACGGACCTCCAGCTTGACACCGTGTTCCATGTCCAGACGAACAAACCTGTTTCCTCAGCCTCCCTTGACGCGACCAGTCTGAGGCTGGCAGACAAGCTCGGCTTCGTTCCTTCGACCCTGGGACTTCCCGGGCCGAAGGACATAACCGTTCAGGGGTCTCTTGCCACTGACTCCGAGGTCTTCATCGAGGTCAACGGAAACCTCAAGGACGCCGACGGGCTTTCATTCGCAAAGACCCTTGCCCGATTTTCAACCAGGGCTCCGAATTACACCTCCTTCGAGATTTTTCGGGATTCCGGCCTGACTGTTCCGGTTCCGGACAATTCCGAACTTCCGCCAGGGATCACCTTGTGGACGAAACTTTCCGGGACGGACCTGAGAATTCAAGGGGGCGAGACACTCCTGGGATCATGGTCCGATGGCTCTGCAACCTTTTCTTTCCTGCTTTCCGAGAACCATCCCGGGGAATTCATCGGAAACCTGACGGTCCCCGATAAGCCGGGGGGGAACCTCGCCGTTGCTCCGGAGGTTGCGCCCCACATGGTCCGGAACTTCAAGATCAGCCAGGACTTCGGGGTCCTTTCGGTCCATCCCGCGAGCGGAGCGATCGGAGTCCCTGCCGATGTCTGGCCCTTCTGGGAGTTCACCCACCCTGTGGATTCCTCGTTCCTCGTTTCTCCTTCAACGGTTTTCACCATCCGTCGCGTTGGAAATCCCGTTCCTCTTGGAACCACCCTGCTCTGGACTTCCGATCACAAGCAGTTGACGCTCAAACCGGATTTCCTGCTGGACCTGCTCGGAAACTACGAAATCCGGGTGGCTTCAGAGGTTGCGGACACCCTCGGGCGGGTGCTTGGAACGCCATTCGTGACGAGGTTCCAGGTTCAGGCTCCCCCGCCTCCTCCTTCGGTTGTCCACAGGATCTGGAACTTCCGTGATTCCACATGGTCCGCAACCTCGACATTCGTTCCACCCGACGGAACACTTTTCCTGGAAGTGGTTGCAGACGATCCCTCCTTCTCCACCGTTGATTCGACGAGATTGTGGATCAATTCCACGGATGGTTCGATAAGGGGAGTCCAGCTGTATCTGGTCGAAACGTCCGCCAATTCCGGGATTTTCCGTGCTTCACTCCCATACAATGCCTCGTCGGGGGCCACGATCGAGATCATCTCCCAGGGGGATCCCCCAAAGAACCTGGGGCTGACCGTGCGGCCCCGGCCCGTCCTGCTTTCCATGAACCCCGCTTCGGGGAGTGTCGGCCTGCACCTGGACCGCGACATCGAATTGGGCTTCGACAATCTTCTCGAGGAAGCTTCGCTGGCTTCGGGAATCCGTGTTCTGGGTCCGAACGGCGCGGAACTCAGTCTTTCCAGGATCCTGAAACCGGACGGCCGGACCGTTCTAATCTCTCCCGTCGATGGGTGGAGCCAGGGAACCAACCATTCCGTCGAATTGAGCAGGTCTCTTTTCGACTCAAATGGAATTTCGATCGCCCCCACCGGAACCAGGTTCGGGACCCGTGGGATCGGGACCGTCACCCTCGAGTTGTACACCGGGATCGCCCCACGGGCCGGCCAGTCGGTTTCCCGGACGGGAGAGGTGGTCCCTGGATCCGTGATCATCCTCGCCACTGCGACCGATCTGTTTGGAACCCGCCCCGAGACACGCCTTGTGCGTTTCACCGCGGCGGGATGGACTGATACCAAGATCCTCAACGAAGTTGCCACCTCCCCCGGCTTGTTTTCCGGCAGTTCCACGATCGGTCTTGCGAGAGGAGTCCAGGCGGCCGCGGTTCTGGAGTTCGGCGGAAAACCCGCGCTGAGTTTCCGTGTGGCACCTCTTCCGACCCTTCTTGGGACCAATCCATCCGATGGCGAGACGGGGGTACCCGAGACCGCCGCCATTGTTGCAAGTTTTTCCCGGCCGATGGCAAGGCCTTCCACAGCCCCCGGATTGACCGTCATTTCCGCCTCTGAAACGATTGCCACCGATCTTGTACCAGGACCGAACCCCGCCCTAACCTTCACATGGATTCCCCGCCGGTATCTCCCTCCCGGTATCCTCCTTCGGGCGGAGTTCCCAGCCATGACCGACGATCTTGGCCAGCCCCTTCACCCGGGACCGATAGCCTTCACAGGGCTTGGTTCGCAGGGAATAACGCTTTTCGCGGATCCCGCCTTCCAGGTCCCGATCGATTCCCCGATTTTGTACAACTCATTTGCCTACGTCGAATCGGTCGCTTCGGGGCCCGTTTCCGCGGGGTATTCCGAAGCCTACATTCTTTCTTCCGGCTCCCGGGAGGTGAGACTGGTTCCCCTCGGTCCCGCGGCTCAAGGAAGCCGGCGGTTCCGGGGAAAGATGGTCTTCGAGGGAAATTCCGAGGGGACCTCGGTTCCGCTGGTTCCGGGGGAACCCGTTGTCTTCACCAGTCCTCGTTTGAACAAGGACCGGAAAGCCTACCATTTCAAGGCGAAGGATGATTCACCCCCTTCAAGAATCATCGGGATCAACCTCTTCCTCGAGGAACACTTCCAGCGGCGCGTGGAAGGCGATCTCAACCAGGATCGCCTTTTCATCGAGGTTGAGGGGGAGGATTCGAACTGGCTGAATGCCGACAGGACTGGGGTCCGGATCATTTCCGACGCGGATCCGGGAGGGTTTGATCTGGCCCTGACCGAATCGGGAGTGCATTCCGGAAAATTCCAGGGGTCCCTGAAATTGCAGCAGGGAAGCACCGAACCGCTTCAGGCGATCATTTCGATCCGGCCTAACGATGTTCTGACCGTAACCTCCCTTGTGGACCCCTCCGTTTTCGCAAAAGTGAGATATGTCCCGGAGAACCGCATGGACCAGGTCGGGGTCTGGCCCAGCCCGGTCAGGGGAGAGCAACTATTCTTCGGATTCTTCCTCACCTTCCCCGGAGAAGTGGAGCTGACGATCCATGATTCCGCCGGGGACGAGGTGGATAACCAGACCATTTTCGGGAAGGCCGGGTCCAACGTCTTCGCATGGCGCCTTCCCCGGAAACTGGCAAACGGTGTCTATTTCTATACTCTCGAAATGCAGCTCGAAACTTCAGGAAAGGGGGCCCGGAAGAAGAGGGGTAAATTTGCGGTTTTGCGCTGAGGATGATATCATTGGCGCAGTTTCCCGGAGAGCATTTTTCAAAGGAGTCGACCATGTTCGGAAAAGGTGCAAACATGCAGTCCCTCATGAAGCAAGCCCAGAAGATGCAGGAGAAGATCGCCAAGGCCCAGGAGGAACTGAAGGAAAAGACCATAGAAGCAAGTGTTGGCGGTGGGATGATCACGGTCGTTTTCAACGGAGCCCAGGAACTGGTGAAGATCTCCATCAACAAGGAAGCGGTCGACCCCGAGGACGTGGAAACCCTTCAGGACCTGGTTCTTTCAGCGGTCAATTCGGGTTTGAAAAAGTCCCAGGAAATGGTCCAGGAAGAGATGGGCAAGATCACCGGAGGAATGAACATCCCTGGAATGTTCTGACCAACCCGACCGGCCCCCGGAGGAGAAAGCCCCCGGAATCCGGGGTTTCGTTTGCGGCGGGGAATCAACCGAAGCTGATGGAAGAGGCGGTGATCCGCCTCTTTTTCGATTCTCCCCGGATCTCCGGGTGGGGAACCGGCTGGATCGCTTGATCCGGCCGGATCACTTGATCTTGTCTATGAAGCAGCTTCCCCGGGGGTCGGCCTGGACGTAGCCTTTCATGGCCTTCGAACCTTTTCGAAGGGTCCTGATGCTTTCGGAAAGGTCGATCTTTTCCTTCCCGAGTCGATCCTGGACTTTTCTGTCCGAGTCGACCAGAGCTTCGAGCGCTTGACGCAACCGTAAAACGATTTCCCCCCCCTCGGGCGAAGCGGCTTCCGCCAGATCCCTGACCCGGGCAAGGGAAAACGGGGGTGATCCGGTCCCCGACTCCTCGAGGAGCAGATCGAGCTCCCGGCGAGTGTCCTGGAAATCCTGGAGGACCAGTTCCCTTTGATCGAGAAGCGGCTGAATGACTTGTGTGGTGGCGGAAGGTTTCAGGAAATCCGAATTAAGCTGGGAAAGGAGATCGACCTGTTGGGTGAGTCTTTGAATCGCGGAGAAAAGTTGCCGCGCCAGATCGGGCTTCATTTCTTGGCGGCCGGGACCTGGACGATGGCTTCGAAAAGATTCTGGGAAAAGAGGATGACTTCCTTGTGTTGGGAGAACACCGCCTGGCCGTTCCGGTCCACCCCCTTGAAGGTTTCGATGATCGCAACCCCTGTCCGCCCAAGTTTGTTGATGGCGACGACGAATTCGAAGGGCCAGAAGAAGCCCCGAAACCCGTTGGGGGGATGAGGCATCTCCCGGTTTCCGATCATTACGAAGATGGGGAAATCCTTTTCGTCATAGGAGTTGAAGAACCAGTTGGAGGAGTCCCAGGCAAGGAATGAATCCTTCTGGTTGATCGAATAGATGCGCTTTGCGCGTTCGGAGAAGTTCAGGCTTCCCACGACGATCTCGCTGCCGTCGGTGTGCGCGAGTTTCTGTTCGAGAGTATTGATCTGGAAAGGAATTCCGCGCTTCTCGAACGCGATCGTCTCGAGCTTGAGGATCGAATTGAACCGGTCGATCACGAGAGGCTGGCTTTTGAAACCCAAGGCCATCTTCGTCTGGGCCTGCATACGCTCATACTCGATCTGGAGAGTGTTGCAGACCATTTTCAGCTGGTCGATCTGGTCGGGATCGGTACGGAACTTCATGCTCGCGGTCCGGAGCTGGTTCTTTGCCTCGAGATAATCGGTCCGGGCGCGTTTGACCGCGGCCTGTTCCTCGGAGAGGCTCTTCTTCTTGAAACCGCGGCGCAAACCGCTTTGGCCAAGATCGATCGACCGGATCTCGTCGGAGATTCCGCTGATGCCCAATCCCTGCTTGCCCTGGCGGATGACTTCCAGGAGCTTTTCCATTTCCCCCTGGACCATGGCGGCGGTCGGATAACGTGAAGATGGGTCTTTGGCAAGGAGCTTCAGGATGATGTGCTCGAGCTTTTGTGGAATCTCGGGGACGAGCTGTCGTGGCGGGGGGAAGTTCCATTTCGTCTGGGCGAGGAAGACTTCCATCTCCTTCTTTCCGACGAAGGGGAGGTGGCCCGTAAGCTTCTCGTACATCAGGACCCCGAACGAGAAGAGGTCGGAAACCTGGTCGATAGGCTTGTTCGTGATCTGTTCGGGGCTCGCGTATGCCACCGTGAAAAGGCGTTCGGCAGTCTGGTTGAGGTCGTCATCCTCCTTGATGTATTTCGCGATCCCGAAATCGATGAATCTTGGGATGTATTCGTTACCCTGGAGGATGATGTTCTGAGGCTTGATGTCCCGATGGACCAGGCCCAGTTTGTGGAAGTAACCCATCGCTTCCATGCAGTTGATGAAGAGGGTCAGGTACTCCTCGATGGTCGGGATGGTCTGCTTGATTCCAAGGTTGGTGGCATTGTGGCTGAGAGGAAAGGCCTCCATCGAAAGGCCTTTCACGTATTCCATGACGAGATAATGGAATGGGCCCTCCTGGCCGTCCTCGATATATTTCACGATGAAGGGGTGGTTGAGGGATTTCAGGATCTGGCCTTCGAGCTTGAACCGTTGAAGGATCGCGGGGACGTTGGCGCAATCTGGAGCGAGGACCTTGATGGCGACGAGCGACTCGGTTTTCAGTTCGAACCCGATGTAGACATACCCCATGCCTCCGCAACCGATCAGGTCTAGGAGCTTGAACTTCTTGAGTTCGGGGACGATCGCGGGCATGGTGGTGAACCGCTACCTCACTTCTTGTTGGCCAGGATGAAGTCGATTCTCTCCTGCGCGTTTTTGGCGATCTTGGAGTTGGGCTTCAGACGGATGACCTCATTCCATTCTTTCTGGGCTTCCGCGTAGTTACCTTTCTTGAAGAAGCTGTTGGCAAGGTAATAATGCTGGTTTTCGTTCGTGGGCTTGATCGCAAGAGCCCGCTTGTAGGTTTCGATGGCCTTGTCAGTCTCATTGTTGCTGTAATACATGAATGCCAGCCAATCGAGGAGATCGACATTGTTGGGATCCGAAACCAGCAGCTTTTCCACCTCACTGATTCCTTCACCGGTTCCCGCGGTGTACTTCGTCAGGAGCTCCTCGTCCTCCTTCTTCATCTGGTTCTGGAGGTCGCTTCCGGACAGGACCTGCTTGAACCTTTTGGAAGTGACGGATTCCCCCTTGTTCTCGGCCGAAGGGGGATTCTGGACAGCGGTGGTCCCTCCCCCTCCCTTGTCCTTGGATAGGACCAGCACGACAACGATGGCCACAAGAATTACGACGCCTCCAATGATCAACAACGTCACCATATCCATAACCTGAATCCTCCTGGATTGCTGATTTGCCTTGGTTCGAACGAGAGACGGACGGGGACGGGGGCGGGGCGGGAACCGGTCATGTCCTCATTTCACCCCCCAGTAATAGATGATTTCCCTGAGCCTTTGCCAGGAATACCGGCCGGGAAAGGGAATTGGAAGCTCGCGGATATGAAAAGCCACGATGGTCGAATTGTCCTTGCCGCCCATCGAATTGGCCTCATCGACGATGGCTCTGGCGACACTTTTGAACGGCTTTCTCTGGAGAAGCTCCTTGATTTTGGGGTCCTCGAGATGAGTCGTGACGCCGTCCGAGCAAAGAAGGAAGATGTCATCGGTCGCGAGCTCGAGAGAAAGGGTATCGATCTTGAGAAACTCCCGGACTCCGAGAGCCCGGCTGAGAATATGGCGGGCAGGGTGATTTTTCGCCGCCTCGGCAGACAACCGCCCTGATTTCACCTGATCGGCGATCAGGGAATGGTCGCTCGAGATCTGCTCCAGGACCCCTTGACGAAGGCGGTAGAGCCTCGAGTCTCCAACATGGCCCACCAGGAGCCTGGAACCCGCGATCAGCCCGGCGGTGAGGGTGGTTCCCATGCCCGAAAGGTCGGGGTTCTGACGCGAAAACTGGAAAACGCGGCTGTTGGCTTCGAGAATGGCGTTCTCGAGATCCTCGGTACCGGCCTTCAGGGGGTCGGAATTGAATACCATTGCCTGGAGGACATCCAGGGCCAACCGGGAAGCGACCTCACCCCCCTTGTGGCCGCCCATCCCGTCGGCAACGGCGAAAAGGCATAGGCCGGAGGAGAGCCCGGGTTCCTTCCAGGGGGGGACGACGAGGTAGGAATCCTCGTTGTTGGGCCGAACCATCCCTGGATCGGATGAATAGGAAATTTCCAATGAAGAATCCTTCGAAGCCGAATTCAAGCGAAAATTATAGCCTTTACCCAAACCCTGGTCAAGGAAAAGAGGGAGGCAAATTTTCCTTATCCCGCCCAAAGAATTGGTGTATACTCGCGGCATCCTTTGAGGAGGACAAACTATGGAAAAGAAGTTGTTCGACCTGATCGACGGTTACAGGGATTATGCGATCGAGCTCCAGCGCGGTTTGGTGGCCATTCCCGCCGTCTGCCCCGCCAGCGGGGGTACCGGAGAACTGGACAAGACCGTCTGGCTCGAAGGCCAGCTCAGGAAGCTCAAGTTCGACGAGATCAAACGGATGGACGCTCCCGACAAGGCTTCGAAGGGCGGTGTAAGACCGAACCTTCTCGCCCGTTACAGGGGTACCTCCTCCGATCGCACCTTCTGGATCATGACCCATACCGACATCGTTCCTCCAGGCGAGCTCTCTCTCTGGAAAACCGACCCATACAAACTTCACATCGAAGGTGACAAACTGTTCGGGCGGGGAGTCGAGGACAACCACCAGGGCCTGGTCTCCAGCATACTCTGTCTGAAAGCCATGATGGACGCAGGGTACCGTCCGCCGTTCGACACCGCTCTCCTGTTCTGTGCCGATGAGGAGACCGGAAGCGAGTTCGGGGCGGGTTACG
>CAYRYU010000005.1:30366-77384 GCA_964428355.1 uncultured bacterium | reverse complement strand
GCTCTCCTGTTCTGTGCCGATGAGGAGACCGGAAGCGAGTTCGGGGCGGGTTACGTTGCCGAGAAACATCCGAACATCTTCGGCAAGAACGACCTTTTCATCGTCCCGGACGGCGGTGCCCCCGATGCATCGATGGTCGAGGTCGCCGAGAAATCCATCATGTGGCTGAAAATCCGCACCCATGGAAAACAGTGCCATGCATCGATGCCGGAAAAGGGAAAAAACAGCTTCCGGGCGGCCAGCGAGCTGGTAGTAAAACTCAACACCCTGTACAAGAAATTCCCGAAAAAGGACAAGCTGTTCGACCCTCCCATCAGTACTTTCGAACCCACCAAAAAGGAACCCAACGTCCCCAACATCAACACGATCCCGGGTGACGACGTTTTCTACCTTGATTCCCGGGTGCTCCCCGACTATCCGCTCGCCATGGTGAAGGCGGAGATCCACCGGCTCGCTGCGGAGGTCGAGAAGAAACACGGGGTCAAGATCACATTCGAGATGATGCAGGAAGGCGAAGCCGCCCCACCCACTCCCGCCGACTGCCCGCTGGTTAAATCCATAATGGAGGCAATCAAACGGGTCTACAAGGCAAAGCCCAAAGCCAAGGGAATAGGCGGGGGAACGGTCGCGGCCTTCTTCCGAAGGCTGAAGCTTCCTTCCGTGGTTTACTCGAAACTGGACGAGGTCGCCCACCAGCCAAACGAATACTGCTATGTCGAGAACATGCTTGGCGATGCCAAAGTCTTCGCGGCAACCGCCCTCAAGGTCGCTCAGGGAGCTGATTGAAAACTGTCCGGGCCTGGACGTGGTAGAGCAGCCCTGTTCCGACGATGAAACAGGCGGTCAGGAGGTGCTGGAAGAAGGACATTCCCAGCACCTCCAGGTAACTTCCCTGAACCCAGGAGATGATCGTCAATCCGGCCCAGGCGGTCAGCGTGTTGAGACTTCCGAAGACCGTCTTGTTCCGGGCTGATGGGAACATCCCCGGGATGGTGACCACCAAAGCCATCGCGTAGATCCTGTCCAGGATCATGAACGCGGTTACGAGAAGTATGGTCAGATTCGCCCCCAATGCTCCAGACAGGAAAACGGGAAGGAGAACCCCGGAAGCCAGGATGCTTCCGATGAACAGCATCCTGTGCCCCAGGACTTTCAGAAGGCGTGGGACGAGGAAATTGATCCCCGCTTCGCCCAATCCGATATAGAAGAGAGCGGTGCTGATCTGGCGGACGCTGAAACCGAAGTGCGTCATGAACCAGATTCCGGACATCGAGTAGAAGCCGAAATATGCCATTCGATTGATCGTCATTCCCAGGTAATACGGGATCGCGAATGGAACCCGAAAGGCCTCGAGGTAGTCGGAAAGGATACCCCCTGCGGTGACCGCCTTCTTCTCCCCCTCGCTCATTCCGGTTCTGCAGATCACCAAAAGGATTCCTCCGGCCGAAATCAAGCCTCCGAGCAACCAGAACGGGGCCCTCCAACCGTAATCGGAGGCAAGAAGTCCTGCCATTGGCACCCCAAGCGCGGTGGCCAGGGGGCGGGCGGACATGAGAACGGCTACCATGGCCTGAAAATGGGTTTTGGGGACCCCATGGAAAGTCAGCCACCACATGCATGCGGCGAGAATTCCCGATGATAACCCGCATACGAAGCGCGACACCATCGCAAGGGAAAAGTCCCCCGCAAGGAGAAACCCCCCAAGACCGATCACCAGTCCCAGGATTCCGATCCCCAGGAGCCTTGAAACCCGAAAACCGGCGGTCAGGGCGGGTCCTATGATCAGGCCGATAACGGTTCCGAGTGTGCAGACGCTGATCAGGTGGAGAACGGATCCCAGGGAAACGCCGAAAAATGTATGGAGGAGATCGACGAGGGGGGAAACCGCGCTGTCGACCGAGGAAAAGGCGAAAATGACGGCGAAGGAGGCCGCCACCACCAGGGAATCCCTCATGCCAGGCCTTTTTTCACCGCCATGACAGCATCCTCGATGAACTTCCGGTCGGGGCCGAAAAATGCCAGGCCGCATTTCCCGCGTCCGGGTGGGATCACGGGCAGGACCCCCCGGGTTTTGCCGGGTTCCAGGATCGCCAGTGATTCGCCTTCCAGCGAAATCCCCCGGAGGGCATCGAGAAACTCAGGGAATGCGTGGAATCCACGGGTGGAGGGGAAGTTCTCGTGAAACTCGATATGGTCGTTTCCATGGCCTGGGCCGAAATAGCGGTCCCGGAAGTCGAGGAGAAAGGAAAGGCCGTTGCTTCGGAAATTGGCTTCGAGCGCGAAAAGTCCAGGCCTCGAACCGATTGCCGATGTGGTTCCCCAGTCAACGTTGAGAAACCCTCTGGCTCCCCTGGCCCACATCCGGTCGGCTAGTTTCAAAGCTCCAGTGCGGATTTCCGAGGAAAAGGGCTCCTCCGTCCATGGGAAACGGAACCCGACCCAGCCGCCCTCCTCGATCGTCTGAAGATCGATCCCCCCGAACTCGCAGCCGTTTTCCCCAAGCTTTACAAGCGATCCCAAGGTGGAACGGAAATCCATGAACGGTTCGACGAGGACCGCTCCTTCGCGATAGAAGGTGGGCAGGAGGAAGAGGAGCTCCCGGCGGTTGCCGGAGATGTTCCCAAGGCCTCCTCCCCCTTGCGCCTTTCGGAGCATGAGCTCCGGGGAACCACGCGCGATCTCGCAGATCGCGGACTTGAGATCGGTTTCGTTCTGGGCAACCAGCCCGGGTATTGTGGGGATCCCGAGGCTTTCCGCAAGAACCTTGAAGCCATGCTTGTCATTGAGTTCCCCGATAAGTCCTTGCTTGACCCTGCCGGGATCGCTCGGGCCCGCGGTGATTCCAAGCCGTTCCGAAAGCCGTACCACGAGCGGGGATTCGATGAAGGATTCCACCCTCCATTTTCCCGGGGCGACCATTTCCCGAAGATGATCGAAGAGAAACGTGTCGGCAAGGATGTCCTCAACCAATCGGAAGGGGCTGGAGACAGGGGTGGGCCGGAACACCTCGATCTTTTCCGGGGGGATCCCGTTCACGCGGCAGATGAAGGATTTGAAATCCTCCTGGACATCCCCGATGAGGATGAAGACATCCCCGGTTTCCGCTCCAAGCAGGAAGCGGGAGGAGATCGCCCGCAGCTTGGGGATGGCGAACCAGTCATCGTCGGAATAGTTGAACCCGAAAACCTCTTCTTGATTGCCGATCCATATTTTAGGCATAGAAAGTCCCATCACAACGCGGGCAGACGTCCGTTCCGACGTCGCTCCCGCCGATTCCGCTCTTGAGCGAGCAGAGGACGAAGGAGAAACCCATCTCCTCCAGAAGTCCGGAAACCCGCCGGACGGAAAGGGTCTTTTTCACGGGGTCGATGGAGAAGAGATCCGTTTCCGCCTGCCCGGGCAGGAACCGGCGGACCCGTTCCACATCGAAAAGGGAGAGAATGTCACGTGAATCCGCCTCACCGTTCCTTTCGGTGATGAGGTCGATCATCGGCCCCGAGAGAAGCAGATAGGAAAACATCACGCGGTTGAGTCCAAGGCCTTTGAGTCTGCGGAAAAACCTGGAAAGGTCTTCTTCCCCGTCTTCGCGGCCGGGGATCAAGGGATCCATGTGGACCGTGGTCAGGACGCCCGCCCCGGCAAGTTCTTGAGCAACCTGGAGACGTTGGGTCTGGGAGGGGGTCGAACGCTCCAGGCCCCGGTGCGTTGGGGGCTTGGCCACGATGTTATAGGAGAATCTCCCGGGGTTCCCCTTTATCAGGTCGATAGTGGCGCGGTCCGGGAGGCCCTTGGTAGTGAGGATGATCCGGGATTTGGAGTGCCTGACGAGTGCTTCCTGGACGCGAAAAGCCAATCCGGACCGGACGAGGGAGGCAGGAAAAGGGTCGGTGTAGCGGGAAAGCTTCAGGGACTTGTACTTTCCGGATTCGAGTTCCGTCCGGATCCGCGAGATGAGCTCATCAGGGGGAAACAGTGGAGCCGGTGTTGAAAAGGTGCCCCCCTCCTCTTCGAGGGAGTTCGTCACGACCGAGCGGAACCTGGCGTAACAGTAGTCGCAATCGTGTTCGCAGCCTACCCACGGTTCGAGATAATGGTATTTCCCATACCAGCAGGTTCCAAGACAGCCGGGAGCGAAAAGTTCGACGCGTTCCCCGCTCATCGCTGGACCCTTTCCGCAAGGACCCTGGCGAAGAAACAGGTCCGGAATCTCGTCGAGACGACCCGGAATCCGGCTTTCCCAAGGCAAGCTGAAAGGTGGTCGATTCCCGTGGGAAACTCGTCGGTTATGGTCCCCAGGAAATCCCTGCGGATCTTGTCCCACCTTTCGCCGTAGTATTTTTCCGCCTCCCGCGTTACCTGGGGCATTCTTCTTCGAAGCTCCGAAACGGGGAAGTCGAAGATGGCGTCCTCCACGAGGAAGAGTGCTCCGTGCCGGAAGAACGGCGCGACCCGCCCGAAGAAAGTTTCCTTCTGCGGGTCCGTCAGATGGTGCAGTGCTTTCCTCATTCCGGCCTTCGAAAAGCTGTAACCATCGAGCGGGCAGGACAAGAAGTCCCCCTGCCTGATCTCGACATTTGGACGTCCGGACAAGGCATCGCGGGCCAGCTTCACCTGGTCGGGGGAACCGTCGATTCCCAAAGCCCGACCGACCACCTCGGAAGCGAAGAGAAGGACTCCGCCGCTTCCGCAGCCGAAGTCGACCAGTTGATCTTCGCTGTTCAGATCGAGAGGGGTCAGGTAGTCGACGATGTCCTTTTCACCCATGCCGTAAAGCCGGTTGTAGTGATCGACGAAGGAGGGGTCGCTCCAGCTCTGTGCGGGGGTTTTCAATATTCCGTGGTCCGGGGTCGTGGTTTTGGTTTGTCTCTTGGGCTTCATTTTGCTTTCAGGTGTCGCTGAAGTTCCAGGTAGGCTTCGGTCAGGTCCTGGCAGATGCGTGTCGCGATCGCGACCTTCTCGGGGTCGCGACCGAAATTGTCGGGGTGGTATTTCTTCATCATCGTCTTCCAGGCTTTGCGGACGGTTTCGAAATCCGCGCCGGGTTGGATTTCCAGACGTCGGTAGTATCTCTCGATTTTCGGATCGAGCCGGGGAGGGAGGTCCCATTCGGGGTCCCAGGCGGTGTCGGGGTCGCCGTCAGAGCTCCGCCAGTCGGGTTCCTCGAAATCCTCGGAGGAGAACTGCCTTTTCAGCCAGTCGTTGACATAGGCCCTGGCAAGTCGCAACAGCCTCTGGGAGATGTCCAACTCCTAGTCCTTCCTCGAAAGTGCCTTCATTTGATTCTTTTGATCTCCTCGATCCGCTCCTCGAGCATTCGCCGGTTCGGGTCCTCAGGTGGAAAAGCGTCCCGCATCCCCTCGAATATTCTTTCCGAGTCGGCTCTCCGGCCGGATTCCCACCAAACCTGGGCAAGAGCCAGGGCCAACCAATGGCGAGCGGGGGAGTTTTGAGGGGCACCTTTCGCCCTTTTGTCGAGCTCCTCGGCAAGCTCCTTGAGATTTCCCTTCTTTCGAGCGTTTTGCATCTGCCGGAGAGGTTCCCTGATGAAATCGAAGAACTTGATCCCGTGCGGAAGGGCATCGACATCGATCGAAAATATGTTCACCTGGGGGATCAGTTTCTGGAATCGACCGCGAAACGGCTTTTTCGGACCGAACCGGGGAGGCTTGTTACCGTTTCCGTGTTCAACGGGACCCGGCTCATCGGGGTCGTCAAAGATGAGTTCATCGTCATCCGGGGGGGGATTCCCTTCATCGGGTGGGGGAGCTGGGGGATTTCCCGGCCTTGGATCGGGATGGGGCGGAAAAGGTTCCCCGGCCTTTGGTTGGATCTCCGAACCCCCGGGTTGTTTCTTAACCCTTTTTGCGACATTTTTCAGGACTACGACCACAAGAAGAAGGATGAAGAAGCCTGCCAGAGCTTTCTTCCACCATGGCCTCCCTTCGGAGGATGACTGCGGGGTCGGGGCCGCTCCTCCGGGTTTCTTGGCGGGGATGGTGATCCCGGGGGAGGTTTTCATCACCTTGTACACCCGGATCTCCCTGGTGGCATTCTTGAAATTCTGGGGGCCGAGGTCCTGGGCGCCGAACTCGTTCCGGTTCATCGCGAGGTAGGTCGATTCGGAGATGAATACCTCGTTTGGTTCGGAAAACGCCTGGATCCGAGCCGCAATGTTGACCGGATCGCCGAAAAGATCACCCGCTTCATCGATTCCCACTTCCCCCGTGTTGATGCCGATCCGGAAGCGGATGAGGTGATCCGGGTCAAGGACGTTCGCGTTGCGGGTCTGGAGTTTCTTCTGGATTTCAAGTCCGCATTGGATGGCCTGGGTGGGGGAATCGAATCGCGCCAGGAATCCGTCACCCAGAGACTTGACCAGCGTTCCCGACCAGCGTTCCAGGTTCTGTTTCACGAAAGACTGCATCTCATCGTGGAAGAGCTTCATTTCCTCATTGGTCTGCGCAGCGCTCTTTTTCGTGAACCCCTGCATATCCATGAACATCACGGAAACCAGTTTGTTTTCCAACATACACTTCTCTCCAACCCGGGAAGGTGCCCTTGAATCCTTTTATCCTACCATAGCCGCGAACACTCTACAAATCAGGGTTGGCCGAACAACTCCCGATGGGGTTCGGGTGCTTAGCGGGGAACGATCTCGATGATGACTCCGCGATTCCATGCCATTCCATCCTCCGGGCGGTGGAAGAAAACCCTGGAGGGCAATCCTCTGAATCTCCCCGGTATCTGCCCGAAAAGAACGATCGGAATCTTGATTTCCTGTCCGGGGGAGAGTTGAGAAAGGAGAATCAGGACTTCGCCCCCGACGATCTTGAAAGACGAAATCCTCCCCGACTTGACGAGGTCTTCTAGACGATCGGAAAGGATCCCCCCGCCGGCGGGGATTCCGACTGCGATTATCGGCCATGGGGCTGTCCTCTGAAGCTCGTTTCGGAGGCAAACCTCCAGTGTGGCAGTTTCACCCTCCCTTAATGCCAGTTCCACCGGGTCGGTTTGAATGGAAACCCCCCAAGGGTTGGAGGCAGGCCCCGAAGAAATTGCGAAATGCGGCAGGACAAGGGTTTCTCCACGGAGCCCGAGTGGGAATCTTGACACACGGGTCTCGATTGTCCAGGAAAAAGTCCCGGGGGAAATGCCCACGCCGAGCGGGAGCAGTTTCCGGATTCTGGAGTGGGCCGGAAGGTCGAAAGGAATCCCTGGGGACGTAGCGGTCAGGAATCCGGCGGAAGCTGTCAGAACCACGTTCCGGAATGAGGCGGAGGTGTTGTTCGCCAACTCGACCGGTACTTCCAACCGGTCTCCGAACATCAGGACGGGCGGGATCGTGGCGTTCAGGGAAAAGGGTGCAACAGGTTCGATCACTCCCGCTGCGGCACCCAGATCTCCCGAGAGGTTGAAGCAGTCAGCGAAGATACCCGCGGGGGTCCGTGAGTTGTTGAGGAAGAATGAGACTCGGGCTTCACCTGTCCTGGGATCGGTGCGTATTCCTGAACTCCAAAAAACGGTTCGGGGGCCAGGTGTGCCGTGATCGGGAAATCCAGGCCTGGGAGGTCGGTGCGCAAATTCCCTGGCGAAGAAGACGTCGTTCGATCTTTCTCCATCGCTTGGCGCAATAGTCTCCAAATCGTGTCGGAGTGGCGGGGCTTGATCCTGGGCCGGTTTTACGGGTGAAAACGGCATGCGTGTTGCAAGTTCCAAATCTACCGCAGCAGCCCCCAGAGGGTTCTTCCGGTCGAAAAAGAAACACGAACCGTCCCGGGACCTGCCGGAGGATCCGAGCAGAAACATGGACGGGAGGTTCGGGTAATCCGGTGGGAATGGCCCCGTGTCAAGCCCCGGCAACTCGGTGACCGTCAAACCAACCCAAGCTTCGCAGGGCCGGTTTCCCTCGTCGGTCGCCCTCACGACGAGATGGATTTCCGATCCCGGGGGGGGATTTCTTTCCAGGATCCCCAATGAGAGGTTCACACGTTTTCGGTTTTCGCGGAACAGGAGTCTTCTGGCAATCAGCCGATCGGCTTCGTCCGAAAGGGTGGCGCAAAGGACCCCTGCGCTTTCCCCCACATCGACGGAAATCTCCTGAGGTTTCCATGGTGAAATGGGAACCCTGGTTTCGGTGATCTTTCCCGAACTTCCGGAAATCGTCAGGAGGCATGTTCCTGTGCCTGTGCCCGTGATCCGAAGGCGCACCGGTCCCGTGGGGGGGACCACGTCCTGCAGCGTGGATATCACCACCCCCGCCTTTCTCGCGGGAGGAAGCGGAAGGGGTTCGAGAGAACCCTCCGGCTTTCCCGGCTCACGAAGGTCCAGGGAGTAGGTCAGGTCACCTCTCGGTATGAAAACGAACCTTCCCTTCCCCCGGTTTTCTGAACGGACGGGACAGACTGTCCTTCCCCTGGAATCCACAAGTCTGCCCGACAAACGTACTCCGACCTCGGTCTGGGGGGCCTTGAAATAGACACGGCAAGGCAGGTTCTCCACCAACGTTCCCCCTTCCGGAAAGATCTCGATCTTTCCGGGCGGCGAAGCGGGAGCTGCCTCCGGGGACTTGCTTTTCGGTTCCGGACTGAGTGAGCTGGGGATTGCCCGAGCCTTCCGGTCGACATCTCCAAGGATTCTGAAGAACCCTTCCGCGGCTGGGGCAGCCAATCCGGGAAAGGTCACTTTCAGAAGATAATCCCCCTGGCGGGCATCCTCCGGGATAGACCAGGAGAAACCCATGTGGCCATGTTTTCCGCGCACGATGGCCGAGGTAATGGTTCGCCCGCCGGGGGCGAGGATGTCCACGCGTCCCTCGAGGAACACTCCCGCTGGGGAAGCCGACGACGGGTTTCGCAGGATGATGATCCGAGCAAAGAGGTTTTCCCCCGGACTGAAGGAGAGCCTATCGAGACTGACGAAAACGGGGAGTTTCTCGGGATGGGAAGCGGCGAAACCCTTCGATGGAGGGCTTCCCGAAAACGGGGAGCAAAGGAGTGATATCAGAAGGCCGAAAGCGAAAAAAACGCGAGGCGGGAACGGGGTTGGGAACCCCCCGGGCCCGGGATTATTCTTCCGGGTCCTGGAGCATTCTTTCGAGACCGATGGAGACATCACCCAGCTCCTTCAACTCCTGACGGGCATCGCTTTCGGAAGTAGCGCCCTTCCTTTTCAGCGCTTCGAGGATATGGCCTGAACGTTGCTCGTCCCGGGCCATTTCGCTCAACTCGATTACTTTGGCGAAGTTCTTCTGGAAGTCGACGTAGGATTTCACGCCACCCATACCGGGAACGTTTGGCAACTCACGGGTCAAAGCATCCATCCATTTCATGTATTCCTCCCGGTTTCGGTTCTTGCCTGCGATCTCGAGCAGCGCCTGGATGGCCAGCACCTTGGCGATCGCGTTCGAATCGGGATCGGACAGGACCCTTTCGAACCGCTCCTTGGCAACGGGGAGGAGACCGGAACTGAAGGCTTCCCTGGCCTTCACGAGGTCGACGTTGAGCTGGGCGGCTGCCAGTTGCCTGATGACGGCATCTTCCTTCTCGGATTGGGCAAGCTGTTTGAAATGTTCCACATACTGGTTCTCGATTTCCTTGCGGCTCTCTTCGCGCTCCCTTTCACCCTGGGAAAGCACCTCGGCATAACCCCCCCCTGAAAGAACCTCTGCGGCATCGGATTTGAGTCCTCCATCGGAAACTGTCTGGAGCCCGGAAATGACAGGAGCCTGTCCGAGGGTGGAAGGCCTTTCATAGGGGCGGGGCTTCCCTTTGATGTTGGGGCCCTGGCTGACGAAATTGGATGGCTGATCGGAGAATATGAACCACAGAAGCGGAGAAAGTATAAGAAGAAAGCCCACGATCATCCATTGAGCTTCCTTGAGGTGGAACACGAGCCTTGCCCGCGCTCCCTCCAGGCCAGGGGCCCCTGGAATATCCTCGGGAGGAAGACGTGGGGCGATCTTTTCGAACGAGTAGTCGGGGGTTGGAGCCTTGCGCGCTTCGGCCTGCCGATCGGCTTCCTGGGAGCATTCACCGACCAGCTCCTGCTCGGATTTCCCCAGAATCGAGGAAGCGCTTTCGATCGTCGCGGCCCAGAGGTCCTGGAACTCGCGGCGGATCTCCCCCTTGTCGTTCCTGGAGGCCAGAAAAAGCTGCTGGGCACAGTCCCGGGTCAGGTTGGCCGCCATCACGAAGCCCGCTTCCACCTTCAACGTGACCAGGGATTCCCGTTCGAACATCTCGATCAGAAGGGGTTCCGCCGAGGGGAAATCGACGAGCGGAATCAGGGAAAGAGCCTGTCTCCGGACCGCAGCGGATTTCGCCTTGAGCATCGAGTTCAAATACTGGAGGGCGGCTTCCTTGTCCGAGGTGAGATAAATCTCGAGGGCGGCGGCCTTGACCCTCGGGTCCTCGTTCTGCATCAACAAGGGAAGGGTGGGCAGGATCGCGTCCAGATCGATCTTCCCAAGGACCCTGATGGCGGCCGCCACTATGGGTACTTCCGGGTGCTGGAGAAGCGGCTGGATGGCGCTGGAGTCTTCCTGGCTGCCCCAGGTCTCGATATGGCGAAGGAGTTCCAGAAAAACCGGTTTCTTCGGGTTGCCCAGGAAGAGCGTCTTGATGCATGTTCGGGCTTCCACGAAGGTCTTCCGATCCTTTACGGTTCCGACAAGGAGTCTTTGCAGCTCCGGGGTCAGGTCGAAGAAGTTTCCGCTGTTGATTTCCTCGAGAAAGCGCGGAAGGTCGGTGGCCTTGGCGGGAGCGGAAGGGGGAGTCTCTTTTCCGGAAGATGGGGGTCCCTCGACTAGAGCAACAGTGTGGGTTTTGCCGGGATCAGCCTCGGGAGCCGGGGCCTGGGTCGTTCCGGGAATCGCCAGAGGGGCGGGACCAGGCAACGCGTCTGGTGCCTCGGATGGTTGCGAGGGTGGCGGCTCCGGGGGCATCTCGACGAAGGTAAGGTGCGAAAGGACTTCGTCATCCGTTTCGATTTTCCGAAGTTGACGGAGGGCTTCGCCCACCTTGGGATGGCGGTTGAAATCGCGGAGACGCTGGATGGCGGCGATCCGGAAATCGGGGTCGGGATTGTTGAGTTCCTTGATGGCGGCCCCGACCAGGAGGTCCTGTTTCCTTTTCTGGATTCTCGCGGAAATCCTGGTTCGGTATTCTGCGGGATCCTCCTTGAGGATCCCGGAACTCTGGATCGTTTCGAGAACCTGGTTGACCATCAACTGGAGGACCTGGCGCTTGATTCCTTTCGAGGCGAAGAAGATGTCGAAGAGTTTCAAGGGGAGATCTGGATGGGGGTTGAAGGCGATTCCCAACCCGGCCATTATCAGCAGCAGGGGCCGGTTTTCCGCTCCCACATATTGCAGGTAGGTGGATTCCGCCTCCCCGAAGGGGAACAGCAGTAGCTCCCGAAGCGCGAGCTGCCTCTTGAAGGGATCCGGCTGGAAAAGGAGAGGGCGAAGGAACCTCAAAGCCTCGCGCGGGTCGATGGACCTCAGGTGGCGTATGGCATGGATGCGGATTCCCAGGTTTTCGGAAGAAAGGACCGAGGCGATGTTTTCCCTCAGGCGGCCTGGATTCTGGGCTTTGAGAAGATCCATTGCGGCTTTGACCACCCCGGTTGACGGGTTGCCCCAGAATGCCAGAGCGAAGTCCGCGTCCTCGATGCGACCGAATCGGGCAAGGAGAATGAGGCCGATCTCGATGACCTCGCCTGCGGTTTCCTCGAGGAGGTTGGCCCGCCAGGCATCGAGGATTTCCTGCGGTGGAGGCTTGCGAAGAGACCTCACGATCACGGGTTTGAAGGTGAGCTGGGTTCCCTCCAGGAAGGTTCTGAGGCTCGAGGGCGTGAAGGAGAATCCCGACCCGATCTCGCCCGCCTTTTCCGCGGCCTTTTCGACATCGAGGATCGAGGCCGCGAGGTCACGGCACTTACGTGAGGGATCGCCTCCGGAGATCTCGTGGACCTTAACGAAGAGTGCCTGGGGAAGGCGAGTTGCGAGGATCTCTTCGAGCGCGAGAACCCTGGCGATCTCCTCGGAATCGCTCAGACTGAACATGAGCCAGTCGTTCAAATCGAGGGTCTTGGGGAAATCTTCCTGGGCTGTGGAGCGATCCGCCATGGAAAGGATTATACCTCAGGAAAAGAAATTGTGGTCAAAGGTGATTCATGCGGCCCTCATGGAAATGTTCGGCAGGCCAGCCTCCTGCAGGGCAGTTGAATTGAACCGGCCTTTCATTTATCCTGTAAGATCCCAGAAGGAATGTTGTGAACGAAATCTCCGAACTCCTAAACGACCTTTCCGCCCCCGTCAAATCCTTCCGCGTCTTCGCGATCGAAAGGGCGATCCAGGAAGGAAAAGGGCCGATCCTTCTCGATGCCCTTCGTGCAAGACAAGCCGAAGAAACTGACGAGGAATGCAGGCTCCTGCTCGCCCACGCGGTCAACGCCGTCCAGGCAAGGACCCATCCTTCCCCGGAGCCGGCGGTTGCGGATCAGTTCACCTCGGAGGAGTTCATCGACTGGTACTCGAAGGCGAATCCTACGCTGAAAATCCACATGTTGGGGGAATTGACCCCGGCCTCGATTCCAGGTTTGATTCCCACTCTTCCGAAATGGATGAGGGAGGAGACCGACCCCGCGGTCATTTCGGCCTTGATCCGGACCTTTGCTCCGCAGTGGCCCAAAACCGCGCTCGAGCCGCTTTCCGCCTGCCTTTTTTCCAACTACCTGATCATCCGTCTTACTGCCCTTGAAGCTCTGATCAAGATCTCGCCGGAGGTCCTCGAACGCGACCTCCCAAGACTGCTCGTTTCGGACGATCCAAGGATCAGGGCCCTCGCGATCCAGGGCCTTTCCAGAATTGACCTCGAGGAGGCCGGAAAACATCTCGACGTGATGCTCCAGAGATCGGAAGTCCATTACAAGATCTGCGCCCTCCAAAACTGCTTCTACCTTCCCTTCGAGTCGGTCAAACCGATGCTCCTGAAGTTTCTTGCGGCGGAGTCCGCCCCTGCCCTCCTCGAAAAAGCGGGCCTGCTGATCCAGATCAACTCCGATGTGGAGGTTCCATACCGTCTCTGGGAAATCATCACTCAGGCCTCCCCGGAGAAAGCCGAGATCTGCAAGCGTGTTCTCGATGGAGCCCTTTCCGCGATCGAGAATTCCGAGATACTGAAAGACGGTTTCCATGCCTATTGCGAAAAACTGAAGGAATTCTCATCCAGGCTCGGACTCGCGAAAGCCCGGAAGGAGGCAGCTTCCCCCCTGATGTTCGCCTCCACCTCGGAAGAAGTGGATCTTGAAGCGGCCGGCGTTAACAGCCTCCCCGGCAAGGAGAGACAAACCGCGCTCGAAGAGGCTATCGCCTGGAATCCTGCTCCCCAGGCCAAGGACAAGATCAGGGCGCTCCTGGCAGAAAAGGAGGGCGCACCTCAACCCCTTCCCGTGGGGAAGGACCGCTACACACTGGACAACCTCTCCCACGATCAGAAGGTCCGTGTCGTCGCCTCATGGACCGTCGCGGAAAGGGACAAGATCACCTTCCTACTGAAATCCCTGATTTCGGATTCCAGAACTCCCGTCGATCTCCTTACGACCGCCTTGAGGACCGCCACCCGCATCGAACAAAGGGGACTGGTCGAGGTTTCCGAGCGTCTTCTCAAGCATCCCGACGAGAGGATGATATCCGCCGCCCTCGAGTATCTTGCGAAGAACGACCCCGACCGCATTCTGCCCATCCTGGGGACCTATCTCCAATCCCCCAGCCTTCGTCTTAAGTCCTCGGCACTGAAGATCCTGAAGCATTTCGACTCCGCCCGGGCACGTTCGATGATTTCCGCCATGCTTTCGAACAAGAATCCGGAACAGCAGGCGCTTGCTCTGTCGTGCATGGTCCATTTCGATTTTCCCCTAATCAGGGAGATCCTTTTCGCTTTCGCCCAGGGAAACCCTGATTCAGCCCAGTTCGCCATGGCCATGGATCTCTTCCAGGCCAACCCTGATTCAGAGAGCCTATATTCCCTCTTCTGCCTTGAGATGACGCTGCCCCCCGACCGTGTTGCAACGGCAAAGGGGGTCCGCCAACGGAATCAGACGGTCCTGGTTGAAATGGGGATCCTCGAGAAGGCGAAACTCCAGTCTCTCGATAACGCATTCCGGGAAAGGTACAGGAAGGAGAACGAGAAGGAAAAAGCCCCTCCGGCACCCTACTCCCTGAAGTCGATCCGCCAGCAGGTTAGCTCTCCGGCGAAAGCTCCCGGGTCCGCCTGGGGTTTCCTCGATGCTGCCCTTTCCGGCGCGCTGGTTTTCCTGGTCTTTTCTTCATTTTTCTGGTTCTTCTCCCGGAAGATCACCTCACGCGAGCCGATGATCTGGTTCCGTGGGCCCGCCGTGGGAGTCCCTGTTACCATATCCGGCAAGGTTCTCGAGACCGGTCTCGATTCGGAAGGGTTGATGTGCGTTTCGGATGAGAAGGTGAAATTCGTCTGCCTTCCGCCCCTGCGCCGTTTTTCCGGGGTGGTATCCGGGGATTCCATCAAAGTCTCGGTCGTACCCTTCCGCTGGGACCCGAGAGGTTTTCTCATCTGCCAGTGCCATCTCCTTCAGAAGCAGTACAAGACAGAAAAAGGAGGAGTCGATTTTCGGCCGGTTCCGATCGAGGACTGAGCCAATCCGTCATGCAACCATTCCATCTCGAAAAGGAAGATTCCGATGACGTCGTGATCCTGAAGTTCAGGGGATATTTTGCCGGCGATCCCGACGGTCACGTCAGGGGGCTGGTGGAGGAAGCCTTGAAGAATGGTATCAGGAGGATCGTCTTCGATTTTTCAGAATGCCGTTTGGTCAACAGTCCCGGCGTGGTGATGATAATGGAGGTCACCTTGCGAATCGTCGACGACTCCCAGGGGAATCTTGCAATCTCCGGTCTCGACCCGATCAAATCCTCGGTCTTCGAAATGGCAGGGATCTTCCCCCTTGCCGATCAGGCGGAGGACATTCCCGCCGCGATCGCCCTGGTGAAGATCGGATGAGAATGGGAGTCGCGATGGGCAGGAGTGGGGTCTCGAGTTTCGGGTTCTTCGCGCTCGTCATCGGCGCGATCGCTCTTCTTCACTCCGGAACATGGTTTCTGGGCGCCTTTTTCTGGGGGACCCCCGACGAGGACCATCTGTTCCTTGCCGAATCTCTCGCCGATGAGCCTTTACGTGTCCTGAGAACCTATGATGCCCAGTGGCTTGCGAGCTATGCCGATCACCAGTTCAAGGCCTTCCCGCTTGGTTGGAGCTCGATGCAGGAAAATCCCATATCTCCCGAAAAATACCCCTCCGAGGCGAGGTTGTACAAGAGGATGATTTCCGTCGAATCGGTTTTCGCTTCCAAGTCGCAAAGGATCAGGGTCACGGTCATTCCATCGTCCCAGAACATGTTTTCCGCATGGCTCAACGGAACCCAGGTCGTCAGGGAAGCGGTGGTGGAGGCCAGATGACCGGGGCCTTTCGAGTGAAAGAGCGTTTTGGGAGAGAGGGCCAGGTTTCGGCTATCGTTCCTGTCCTTCTTGCGGTTGTCGGGGGGCTGATTCTGGTCTCCCTCGGGCTACTCAACCTCATAGGTTTCGGGTGGGTCGCCCCCCGGCAGGGGGCTGTCCGGGCCGAAACCACGCGAGTTGCGCAAAAGATCCTTTCCATATTGGAAGACGACCTCGAGCACATTCGCGGGGAGGTTTCCGGCGACCCGTCTTCGGGGAGGAAAGCCGACTTCTGGCATGCCCTTTCCCGGAGCTCGGGTTCCCCGCCTTTCGAGTTCTCCTTCACGCGGACCGGAGTCTCCAGGATCCTGCATCCCGATTTTCCGTCGGACGAGGGGACCGCGTCGGTTTCGAGTACGATCATCTATGGCGTGGAGAAGGGCACGACCGTGGGGAATCCTTTCCTCAAACTGGTCCGGATCGAGCGTTTCGAGGCGGGCCATCCGCTCTGGGGGAAATCCTCGAAAGGGGTCGATTATCAGGTCCTGAGCGAGAAGGTCAACTTTTTCGATGTCCGACCCTACGTCATCTCGGCAGGTGGAACCCGCCGCCATTCCTACTGGATCACTCTCCAACTCGTCGAGTCCCAGAACCGCAGGGACCATTCGCACGTTCCCACCGGAATTGCGCATTTGACTCCCCAAGGCGGGATCTATATCGCCGACTATTTCCGGAATGTCTGTCCCGGGTCCTTCAACTGACCGGGATCTCGATCCGGATTTCCACAGGAGGAAACAATGGAAAAACTTCGCGCCGCCGTCGCCCAGGATTGGGCCTGCAAGACAAGCGAGGAGACGCTTTCCGCTTTTGGCGTCACCCCGGAAGGACTCGACACCGTCGACGCGGGCCGCCGGTTCGCCGGATTCGGCCGCAACGAGATTGCCCAGGGAAAGCCGACTCCCTGGTACATCCTGCTTGGGCGGCAGTTCGCCGATCCTTTGATCTACATCCTCCTGGTCGCGGCGGCGGTCACCGGAATCATCGGGTATCTGACCGGCGAGGGGCACATGAACGATGTGATAATAATCCTTCTCGTCCTGGTCGTGAACGCGGGCATCGGGTTCTACCAGGAAAGAAAGGCTGAAAGGGCGATCAACAACATCAAGGGGATGACCGCCCCCCACTGCAGGGTCAAGAGGAAGGGCGAGATCCTCGACCTGACCGCCCAGGAACTGGTTCCGGGTGACATCATCATGCTCGAGGAAGGCGACAGGATTCCGGCTGACGCACGCCTCATTTCCGCGGTTCGCCTGCGGGTCGAGGAAGCGATCTTCACCGGCGAAACCATTGCAGCGACAAAGCAGACCGAGAAACTCGAATCCGCTCCGGTTCTTGCCGACAAAATCAACATGGTGTTCATGGGGACCCACGTCACCATCGGACGTGGCGAGGCCGTCGTGACAGCCACCGGAATGGCGACGCAGCTCGGAAAGGTCGCTGGGCTCGTTCAAACGGCTGAGGAGGTCCTGACGCCGCTTCAGAAGAAGCTCGAGGTTTTCAGCGGGTTCATTGCCAAGGGGGTCTTGGGAATCTGCGCTATGATCTTCGTCAGCAGCTACATTGTCCACAAACAGCCGATCGGCGAGGTCTTCATGAACGCCATTGCGCTTGCCGTCTCGGCCATCCCCGAAGGGCTCCCTGTTGTCATCACCCTGGTTCTCGCCATCGGAGTCCGACGCATGGCCGCGCACCAGGCACTGATCAGGAAACTGCCCACGGTCGAGACGCTGGGTTCGGCGACCGTCATCTGCACCGACAAGACCGGAACCCTTACCCGGAACGAGATGGTCGTCACGGCTGTCTTCGGAGGAGGGCGTGAGTTCTCGGTTTCCGGTGAGGGCTATTCAGGGGAGGGCAAGATCGCCCCCTCGGACGGGAAAGGTGAAGGAGGAAAAGAGCTTTCGAGCCTCGTTGAGACCGCGGTCCTCTGCAACAATGCTTCCCTCAAGCACGAAGCCGACGGTTCCTGGCACATGATCGGAGATGGAACCGAAGGCGCTTTGATGGCCCTGGCCTCGAAGATGGGGAATGAATTCCTCACCCTCCGGGATCAAAGGAAGAGGTTGGGTGAGATCCCCTTCGACAGCAAGTCCAAGTTCATGGTCACGATCCACCCAGAAGGGGCCTCTTTCCGGGCGCATCTCAAGGGTTCACTCGAAGCCGTCATCGCACGTTGTTCCCGTGTGACTGACGGCGATTCCGTCCGGGATATCCAGCCGGAAGACGTCAAACGGATCCAGGAGAAGAACCTTCAGCTCGGGAACGAAGCCCTCCGTGTTCTCGGATTCGCCGCGCTCGACCTTCCCGCGGGAACCGATCTGAACGCTTTCGCCGAGCAAGAACAGAAGGGATACACCTTCCTCGGGCTGGTGGGAATGATGGACCTCCCCAGACCCGAGGCCATCGAAGCCGTTGCAAGGTGCCGGAAGGCGGGGATCAAGGTCGTGATGATCACGGGCGACCACGCGGCCACTGCCAGGGCGGTCGGCAAGAAAGTCGGGTTGTTCGATGAAGGTATGAGGATGCTCACGGGCGAGGACCTCCTCAAGATGGACGAGGATGGCCTCCGAAAGGTCGTCCAGGATGTGACGATCTATGCCCGGACGAGTCCCGAGGACAAGATGCGGATCATCCAGGCCCTCCAGAGCTTCGGACACGTTGTCAGCATGACCGGGGACGGGGTCAACGACGCTCCCGCCCTGACGAGGGCCGATATCGGGGTGGCGATGGGCCGGTCCGGAACCGACGTCGCGCGGGAGGCGGCAGGTATGGTCCTTTCCGACGACAACTTCGCCTCGATCGTATCCGCGGTCGAGGAAGGGCGGATAATCTACAACAACCTCCAGAAGGCCCTCGGCTTCCTTGTTTCCACCAACTCCGGAGAGGTGCTCACCCTTCTTTGCGCATCCCTCCTCGGGATGAACAACCCGCTGAGGGCCGTCCAGATCCTTTGGGTGAATCTCGTAACAGACGGTTTCACCACGATCGCCCTTGGGGTCGATCCGGCGGAGGGGGACGAGATGACACGCGTTCCCAGGAGTCCGAAGGAACCACTGCTTTCATCCATGATGAAGAACCAGGTGATGGTTGTTTCGCTCCTGATGTGCATCGGAACCCTTCTTGCCTACCGGCTTGGTTTCACCTGGGATCCCCAGGCTTCGAGGGAGGTCGCAATCAGAACCGGCCAGACCATGGCTTTCGGAACGATGGTTTTCTTCCAGCTTTTCAACATCTTCAACTGCCGAAGTTACGAGAAGTCCCTCCTGAGGATCGGAATCATGTCCAATCCCACCCTCGTAGGCGCGGTGGCACTTGCCTCGGTCCTTCAACTCGGAGCGATGTACGTCCCATTCATGCAGACGCTGATGGGAACGACCTCCCTGAACGCGGCACAGCTGGCCACGGTCCTGGGGATCTCCCTCAGCGTTTTCCCCGGCATCGAGATCCTGAAAGCTGCGTCCTCGCGAAAGGGGTAATCCCCGGGAAAAATCACTCGGGCCTGGATGTCATCTCGGGCTGGGCCAGGTGCTTCATCATCCCCTCCGAGCGGGCAACATAGAGGGCGGCGGTGACGTCGCCGGTTACGTTCAGGACGGTCCGGCACATGTCCAGGATCCGGTCGACCCCGATGATCAGTGCAATTCCCTCCCCGGGAATCCCGACGGTCTCCAGGACGATGATAAGGAGCGGAATCGAACCGCCCGGAACTCCCGCGGCCCCGATCGCCATCAGGACGGACATCATCACGACCCCGAGCTGGGTCGAAAGAGGCATCGTGACGCCGAACACCTGGGCCAGGAAGAGGACGGCAACCCCTTCGAAGAGTGCGGTCCCGTTCATGTTCATGGTCGCCCCGAGGGGAATCACGAACCCCGTAATCTCTTTGGGAATCTCGAGCTCCTCTTCCGCAATTCTCATCGTGGTGGGAAGAGTTGCGCTCGAGGAGCTCGTGGAAAAGGCTGTGAGCATAATCTCCTGGATTCTTTTGAAGAAGGTCCAGGGGTTCATTCCCCCCAGGACAGCTATCAGGATCGGGAAGACGGCGAACTGGTGGATCGAAAGTCCGAGGAGAGTTGTGAGGACGAATCCTCCAAGCTTTAGAAACAGGTCGAAGCCAAACCTGGCGGTCACGCTGAAGACGAGGCATGCCACACCCAACGGAGCGATCTTCATGGCGAGCCCTATCATAACGATCATGGCGTCGTTAACACCGTCCAGGAACGTCGTAACTGCTTCCCTGCGCGCGGCGGGAATCCTCGTCAGGGCGATCCCGAAAACGATTGCGAAAAAGATGATGCCCAGCATGTCGTTCCCCACTGCTGATGCTAGAACATTCCGTGGAACGATCGCCACCACCATTCCGATTCCAAAGGCCGCCGTTTTTGCTTGCTCCCGCTTCTGGGCAGTCTCTTTTCCGAACCTCTCCATGAGTTTTTCCTTGATCTCGGGGGAGAGTCCTTCGCCCGGGCGGAATGTGTTGACGCAGATGAGTCCGATGCCGACGGAAAGGGCCGTGACGACGACGAAGTATAGGAAGGTCTTCAAACCGATCCGGCCCAGTTTCCGAAGGTCTCCGAGTCCCGCGACCCCGAGGGTGATGGAAGCGAAAACGAGGGGGATCACCACCATGATCATCATTCGGAGAAAGACCTGCCCGAGGGGGTCGGTTCCGTAGGTGATCAGAGATTCGAGTTTCGGGCTCGAGCCGAAACCGTAGTTTGCAAGAACTCCGAGAACCGCCCCGGTCACCAGTCCTGCGAGGATCGGCCGCGCCCTGGATTGTTCACGCTTTTTCGTCATCGTCTATCTGGTCGTTCACTTCGGGGCGTTGGGGAAATCCTCTTCCCCGGTCAGGAAATCCCGGAAGATTCCGCCAACGTCGAGAATCTCGATGAAATCGCTCGAGACATCGATCGCCCGGGGATGGCTGTTGGAAACCAGGATCCGCGCGAAAAGGCCGCTTGAATGCAGGAGACGGGCGGAATCGTTGGGGAATAGGCCATGGGTCGCAACCACGAACATCTCCGATGCCCCGGCGTTCCGATATGCCTGGGCCGCGTTGAGGAGGGAGCCCCCCGTCCGGATCATGTCGTCATAGATTATGACACGTTTCCCCGACACCTGGGCCGCAACGGCTGTGACTTCAGTCTGGGTTCCGCTCAGTCGGCGTTTGAAAACGAAGGAGGCCGTCACCCCCAGCTCGTTGGCGATCATCTGGACCCACTTTGCCCGGCCAGCGTCGGTGCAACCGATAACGAAATCCTCCAGGCCGAGCTTTTCGATCGCGGAGAGGATCGTGGATCTTGCGGACAGGGAGATCGGAGTGAGCTCGCTCTCGAAATAATGGGGGAGCCCTTCGGAATGAACGTCGAGAAGGACAACCCGGTTTCCCGAGGGGGCGTTCGGAATGCTTGAAAACAGCCTTGCGCGCGCTTTTGCGGTTACCACCTCTCCGGGCTTTGCCGCGCGCTCCATCGTCGAGTACCCGAAATACGGGATGATCATCGTCAGTCTCCGGGCCCCGTATTTCACGAAGGCGAAAGCCAGATCGTAGAGTTCCAGGGTGTCGGAATCCGAGACCGTTCCGCCGATCAGGACCACGTCACGGTTCGAGACGCCCGTCAGGACGCGCTGGTATCGTTCCCCGTCGGGAAAGGCCCGAATCTCGGTCTGTCCGATCTCGAACCTTCCGGGGAGATCGAAGGACGGAAGGAAGTACCGGTAGGTCCTCGTGGAAAAGACCATCTGAGGATGGCCGGTCATTCCGCGAACCCTCTGGCTTGCAGGATCAGCCGGGTCTTGAGGTCATGGAGCTTGAGTTCCAGTCCGACGGGATATCGGTGGGGATTCACGAACCGTTTGACGCCTCCGTGGAAGCGAGAAAGCTCGTCCGATGCCAGTTTCTGGATTTCCGGGAGGGGGGGAAGGGCGATCACGGTCCCCCCGTTCCGCATTACGGGGATGAGGAGATCGCGGGCGGCAAGTCCCGGAGGAAACTTCTTCCTTCGGGTCGTGTCCATGGGGTCGACCATGACGATTTCCTTCGGGAGCCCCAGTTCCTCGTCGAATATCAGGTCGCCCACGAACTCGCGGCCGTCGTCGAATCTGCGCACCTGGAGGATCCCCGGGGTTGAAACCTTGATCGCCTGTTCGGAAAGCTTGACCATGTATCTCCATTTTTCGCCTGGACTGCGGATGGCGGTCATCTTGTAGACTCCCCCGAGCGCGGGCTGGTCGAAAGCTGTACAGAGCTTGGTTCCCACTCCCCAGACGGAGATCGTGGCTCCCTGTTGTTTCAGGCTGTCGATGATGTTCTCGTCGAGGTCGTTGCTGGCAACAATGGCGGCCTTTTGGAAGCCAGCATCGTCGAGGATTTTCCGGGCCTCACTGCTCAGATAGGCGAGGTCTCCCGAATCAAGGCGGATTCCGGCAAGCTGGTGGCCGTTTTCCTGCAACCATTTTCCCACCTTGACGGCCTTTTTGACTCCGGCAAGGGTATCGTAGGTGTCGACCAGGAAGATACAGTTGTTGGGCATTGCCTCGGCATATCGCTGGAATGCCTCCTCCTCGCTTTCGAACGACATGACCCAGCTGTGGGCGTGGGTTCCCCGGACGGGTATCCCGAAGAGTTTCCCCGCCAGGACATTCGAAGTCGCTGAGCAACCCCCGATGAACGCCGCCCGGCTGGCCGCGAGGGCTCCGTCGATTCCCTGGGCGCGCCTGAGGCCGAACTCCAGGATCGGATCGCCCCGGGTCGCGAGTTTAATCCGGGCCGCTTTCGTGGCGATGAGGCTCTGGAAGTTGATGATGTTCAGGAGGGGGGTCTCGAGGATCTGGCACTGGATTATGGGGCCTTTTACCCTTACCAGGGGCTGATGCGGGAAGACCACGGTTCCTTCGGGGATGGCGTCCACGTCGCAGGTGAACTTCATACGGCGCAGATAATCGAGGAAACCCTCTTCAAAAAGCGGCTTCCCGTCGTTGCCCGTGAGACCGCGGAGGCATTCCATGTCCCCGTCATCGAAGGAAAACTGCTCGAGGAACTCGATCGCCGAGTTCAGTCCGCATGAAAGAGTGAAACCTCCGAAAAAAGGGTTGACCCTGAAAAAAAGGTTGAACACGGCCTCCTTCTCGGCGTTTCCGGTTTTCCAGTAGCCGTAGGCCATGGTCAGCTGGTAAAGATCGGTCAGGAGGGAAAGGCTTGGTTTGTAAAGCCCCGAAAGGTGGCTCATGGCGCATCTCCAAGATTTCGAGATTCGGTGGGCTCGGCTGATCCTCTCCTGGGGACAGCGGCCCCAGGTTTTTCGATGTTCCTGCGAAGGAGGGGAAACCTGGAATTCGGGAAATTCTATATCGGACCCGGGGGATCTTCAAGGATTTCCTTCAGCGTGGAATTTGAAGGCGGGTCCGAACCATGATAAGATGAAGAAATGACCCCTTGCCGCCCCTACGGGGTAGGGGGGGAGTGTTAACATGTCCGTCCAGATCAAGGACCTTTCGAAATCTTTCAGCGAACGAGTTCTCTTCTCCGGGGTGACCTTCGCGATCCAGCCTGGGGAACGTGTCGCCCTGGTCGGAAACAACGGCTCCGGAAAGACCACGCTCATGAAAATCCTTCTGGGCGACGAGTCTCCCGATACGGGTACCGTTATCAGGCCCAGAGACTGCCGGATCGGTTACCTTCCCCAGGAGATCTTCCTCGAGGATTCCCCTGAATGGGGCGGCAACGGGAAGACCCTTTCCCTGTGGGAAATAGCTTCGCAGGCTTTCTCCCGCCTCGAAGAGGTCAAGTCCCGCCTGAAAGCCGTGGAGGACGACATGGCGATGGGCAAGACCGACGCGGGGCTCCAGGAACGCCATGAACGGCTCCTGGCCGAGTTCGAGCTCGCAGGCGGCTACAACTGGCAGGCCCGGACAACAAGGGTCCTGAAAGGTCTGGGGTTTCCGCAGGAGAGGTTCCACGAGCCGTTGAACCAGTTCTCCGGGGGATGGCAGATGCGGGCTTATGTTGCCCGTCTCCTTCTCAGCGAACCCGATTTCCTTCTTCTCGACGAACCGACCAACTACCTCGATATCGCTTCGATCGGCTTCCTCGAGGAGTATCTCTCCTCCTTCAATGGCGGCATCCTAGTGGTCTCGCATGACCGGTATTTCCTGGATGGCCTGTCCACCAGCGTCGTTGCCTTGGTTCCCGAGGGAGCCCGCGTCTTCCGGGGGAACTACACGCAGTTCCTGGAAGCCTATGAGATGTGGGCGCAGGAAGCGGAGGCCGCTCAGGAGCGCCAGGCCCGCGAGCGGCAGCGGATCATGAGGTTCGTGGAAAGATTCCGGTACAAGGCGACCAAGGCTGCCCAGGTCCAGAGCCGGCTCAAGATGCTTGCAAAAATGGACTCGATCGATCAGGCAAAGGAGGCTCCCAAGCTCGACTTCTCCTTTCCGCCTTGCCCCCCCAGCGGGGAGGTGGTATTGCGCGCAAACGGAATCCGGAGGGCCTACGGCCCCCACGAGGTCCTGAAACCCCTCGATTTCACCGTCCAGCGCGGGGACCGGCTCGCCGTCGTGGGGGAAAACGGGGCGGGAAAGACCACCCTGATGCGCATCATATCCGGAGATGACGCCGGGTTCGAAGGTAGGATCGAAAGGGGATACCGGACATTCCCCGCCTACTTCGCCCAGGATGAGGAAATCAGCTTCGAAAAAGAAGAATCGGTCTGGGAAAGGATGCTGAGGGAGGCCCCCTTCGACATGGTCCCGCAACTGAGAGGGTTGCTGGGTGCTTTTCTCTTCTCGGGAGACGTGATCGAGCGGCCGGTACGGGTGCTTTCGGGCGGGGAGAAAAGCCGGCTGGGGCTGGCCCGCCTGATGTTGAACCCCTGCAACCTCCTTCTGCTGGATGAACCCACTAACCATCTCGACATTTCCAGCCGCGAGGCCCTTCTCGAAGCTCTCTCGGAATTTCCCGGAACCCTGATCTTCGTTTCCCACGACAGGTTCTTCATCGATCTTCTCGCTACCAGGGTCCTGGTACTTTCCGACGGCACCGGGAGCCTCTACGAGGGCAACTACAGCCAGTATCTCTGGTCGGCAGAAAAGCGGGGAGAGGTTCCCGATGAAACGAAAAACCACGGCGCTGTTTCCCCGGAAAGCCAGAAGGAGACGGCCAGGCAATCCTGGAAGGAGAAGAAGGTCCTCCGGAACCAGGTCCAGCGCTTGCAGCGGGAGATCAGCGAGATCGAGGGCGTGATTTCTGGAATCGAGGATGCCATGCGCCAGATCGAGGTCCAGCTTGAAAACCCCAATCCTTCCATGACTCGCGAAGGCCTGACCGAGCTTTCACGTCGACACACCGACCTCTCCCGGGAGCTTGGGGTCTCGATGGAGAAATGGGAATCGCTGAACCAACTTCTCGAATCGGGAAACCAGGAGGGCGCTTCAGCGTGAGAATGACCGCATGACGCAACCGGGTTTCAGGACCGATCGCGAAGTCAAGGAAAAGACCCGACAGAAGACGGGAAAACCTGCCTTGTACAAGGTGTTTTTGCTGAACGACGATTACACGACCATGGAGTTCGTAGTCGAGATACTGGAAAAGGTTTTTCGGAAGGCGACCCTCGAGGCCACCGAGATCATGCTCCACGTCCATCGGAACGGGAAGGGGCTTGCGGGGGTTTTTACGAGGGAAATCGCCGAGACGAAGGTGGAGACCGTGCATTCCCAGGCGCGTGAACGTGGTTTCCCCTTGAAGTGCGCGATGGAGAAAGAATGATCAGTCGAGATCTCGAGATTCTCTTTCAGGCGGTTATCAGGGAGGCGGCGGAACGGCGCCACGAGTATCTGACCGTGGAGCACCTCCTCTACGGGATCATCCACGACAAGAAGGGCCGTGAGATCATTACCGGGTGCGGTGCAAGCCTGTCCCGTATCAAGAAGAACCTCGAGGAGTTCTTCGAACAGCATGTCCCCAAGGTTCCCGAAAGCGAGAAAGGTCACGAGCCGATTCCGACCGTTGGGTTTCAACGGGTCATCCAGCGTGCATTCACCCAGGTCCAGTCGGCGGAAAAGCCCCAGGCCGAGGCTGGGGACATCCTTGCAGGTATCTTCATGGAGGAGGATTCCCAGGCCGTGGCGTTCCTCCAGCAGGAGGAGGTTTCCCGGCTGGATGTCCTGAACTTCGTTTCCCACGGCATCATCAAATACCCGCTTCAGGACGGGACCCCCGAATCCGAGCCTGCCGGGCCCCGGGAAGGCGAAGAGGAGGACGGGGATGCCCCGGTCCGGGATCCCCTCACCCAGTTTGCCACTTGTCTCAACGACAAGGCGGCGGAGGGAAAGATCGATCCTCTCATTGGTCGTCGAAGGGAGATCAAGCGTTCGATCGTCATCCTCAGCCGGAGAAGGAAGAACAACATCGTTTTCGTCGGGGAACCCGGCGTCGGGAAGACCGCCATCGTCGAAGGCCTCGCGATGCGGATTTTCGACGGGACGGTCCCGCCCTGCCTCAAAGGCGCGAAGGTCTACGGCCTGGATCTCGGGGCGCTTCTGGCGGGAACGAAGTATCGCGGGGATTTCGAAGCACGCCTGAAAGCGACGATCAAAGCCCTCGAGAACCTTCCGAACGTGATCCTGTTCATTGACGAGATCCACACGATCGTGGGAGCGGGCGCCGTCAGCGGGGGAAGCCTCGATGCCGCGAACATTCTCAAGCCTCTCCTCAACTCGGGGAAGGTGAGATGTATCGGAACCAGCACTTTCGAGGAGTACAAGAACCACTTCGACAAGGACCGGGCCTTTTCCCGCCGGTTCCAGAAGATCGACCTCCAGGAGCCCAGTCCGCGGGAAACCTTCCTGATCCTGAAGGGCCTCAAAACCGCGTATGAGGAGTTCCACGGGGTGAAATACTCCTCGCGGGCACTGAAATCCGCCTGCGAGCTCGCGGCCAAGTACATCAACGAGAAGTTCCTTCCCGACAAGGCCATCGACCTGATCGACGAGGCCGCCGCGCTGGTCAAACTCTCCCCGGGCTTTCCCGAAAAAAACACGATCAGGACTAGGGACGTAGAAAAGGCGGTCTCCCGGATCGCAAGAATCCCCACCAAGCGCGTCTCCTCCTCCGACCGGGACCGCCTTCAGACCATCGAAGCCGACCTCAAAAAGGTCATCTTCGGTCAGGATGGAGCGATCAAAGCCCTTACGACAGCCATCAAGCGGAACCGGGCGGGTCTGGGGATAGCCCACCGGCCCATCGGTTCCTTCCTCTTCACAGGGCCGACCGGGGTCGGGAAGACCGAGGTTTCCCGCCAGCTGGCCACCGCCCTGGGGATAGGCTTCCTCCGGTTCGACATGAGCGAGTACATGGAGAAACACGCCGTTTCCCGTTTCATCGGAGCCCCCCCCGGATACGTCGGTTTCGACCAGGGAGGTCTCCTCACCGAAGCGATAAGGAAGCAGCCATACTGCGTCCTGCTCCTCGATGAGATCGAAAAGGCCCACCCCGACATCTACAATGTTCTCCTCCAGGTGATGGACTACGCCACCCTGACCGACAATACGGGAAAGAAGGCGGATCTCCGCAACGTGATCCTGATCATGACATCGAATGCCGGCGCCAGGGAGATGGGAAAATCCTCGATCGGCTTCGGGGATCACGCCCTTGATGTCGAGTGGAAGGGGAAGGATGCCGTTGAAAGGCTGTTCAATCCCGAGTTCCGCAACCGGTTGGATGCGATCATCACCTTCAACGCCCTGAACCACGACATCATGAAGCAGGTGGTGGACAAGTTCCTGGGTGAGCTCAACCAGCAGCTTGCCGCCCGAAACGTGAAAATCGAGCTGTCCGCGGAAATGCGCGATTGGCTGGCTGCGAAGGGGTTCGATCCCAAGCACGGAGCCCGTCCTTTAGCAAGGGTTATCCAGAAGGAGATCAAGGATGCCCTGGCGGAGGAAATCCTGTTCGGGGCTTTGAAAGACGGCGGGACCGTGTGCGTGTCAAGGAAGGACGACACTCCCTCTTTCTCCTTCAGGCCGGCGGTGAATCCCGCCGGGGGAAAGAAGGGCTGACGAAAAGGCGTTCCGGGGCTCGCCTCCCGGCTAAACCCTGGCCGGAGACTTTTCCAACTGTCGGACCGTCCTCGGGGGTGATCCGATGATCACCATTCGAGGCTGTCCTCGAGGGCGATCAGGTTGGTGTCCTCGGGCGAGAGTCCGTGCCAGGTGCAGCCCTTTTTCAGGCAGATGAAGAAGGGGATCAATTTCCTCATCGCTGAAACCGTAATCTGCGCGGTATGGGAACCGCATGTTGCGCATTTCCGGCTGCTCTCGACGAGGGATTTCCGGCAACCCGGGCACTTCATGTCCCGGACTTCCTCGCCTTCCGGAATCTCGATGGTCGATTTGTGGGTGAAAACATTCAGGAAAGGGCTGAGTTGAAGCTCCCCGGACCGACCTTCCCGGTTCTCCACGACGATGTTGATGGTGCTCCGGGAAATGAGGGATTTCCGGCAATGGGGGCAGTATGAGTTCAGGAAGGTGTTGTTGAGGATCAGTTCCCTTTCGTCATGAGGTGGAAGTTCCCTGGCGGGTTTCCCGGCTTGAAGTGGCGATGCCGGGGTCTCCATCGAATACTGGCGGTAGAATTTGTTCAGGGCATCCTCGGCATCCTCGAATTCCAGGAAGTGTCTTCTGCAACCTTTTTTTGAGCAGATATACACCTTCCCGCCCTCCGCCAGGTCGAGGGGAACCATCGGAGAATCGCATTGAGAGCAGGAAACCTGGCTCTGGAGGTGATTTCCGCAATGCGGACAGGAAAACTTCGCCAGGGCTCCGTCGGGAATCCGCTCCTGGCTCGCGAAATTGAAACTGCCGTAGACCGAGGAAAGCCTTACCCAGCCTTTCTTCCCATTGACCTCGATACGGAGGTTTATGCTGGAATGGTTGTCGAGGTGATGTTCCATGTCCATCAGGGATTTATGACATTTCGGACAGTTCAAATTGAGAGCCATGATTGCAAGCACTTTTCTATTCCTCCCAGAGTGTCATTCCCAAGACAATTTATACCAAATTCCAGTGCCATGCAAACTCCAAAGATTTTCGGATGACGATCGTGACTTTCTGAAACATATGTTCAATCCAGGGTTTCAGGGAAGATTCCCTGGCAGGTGTCTTTCTCAGAAAAGCGATTCATCTCGGCTGAAAGAGACTCCCTTGAAATTGCATCACGAATGTTGTAACGTAGCGGGCATCGAATGAAATAAATAGAAAGGTAGGATGTTCCAGTGGGCAAAAACCCTCTTTCAATGGTCGAGGAGTTTCTCAAAGGGCTTTTAGAAGCAGTCACCAAATTGAATCGGATTTCCACGAGGCGGGGGAAAGTGGTTGCCGATGATTTGCCTCCTCCCCGGAAGCGCGGAAGAAAGGCGAAGGCCGAGAAGAAAGCCTCGGTCAAACCGAAGCCCGCCAAAAGGGGCCGGAAGGCTAAATCGGTCAAGGCTATCAAGAAGGCCACACCCCGCAAAGCGGGAAGAAAACCAAAGGCAGGCATACCCAAGCTTCCTCCCTCCCGGGAAATCTTCCGGTTCCTTTATGGAAAGACCGACGGGGAAAAGATCACCTCAATCTCCAGGTATTTCGGAATCCCCAGGAATCAACTGAAGCCTTTGCTCAAGAAACTCGCCAAGGCCGGCGACATCGACGAATTGAAGGGGACCTTCTACCTGCGGCGCCGGATCAGGGGAATGGAGCCCGCAAAGGAAAAGGGCCCCGAACCCGTAACTCCCGAACAGGTTCTCGCCTTTCTCGATCAGAATCCCGGGGCAACAGGTTCGGAAATAACCGCCGGCTTGGGTGAGAAGCGCTATCAGCGGTTGAACAAGGTCATCAGCGGCCTCAAGAAAGAGGGGCTCGTTGTCCCGGATGGGAAAAAATACTTTCTCGCCCACCAGTTGAGCTGACTCCCCCCCTCGACCAGGTCCAAGGTTCTTCTTCGCGGGTTCCGTTTTTTCCAAGGAACCCGCGTTTCAATTCCCCGACTCATTTCTCACCTTCTCTCCTTCGGTGGCGTCCCGGAGGATTCTTACGGTTGCGGATTGAAACGGGAGATGCGATAATCATCCAATAGGGACATGAAGACGTCGGCCCGGATACTCAAGGAATTCTCTTTCCAGATCACGCTGTACCTTTTCATCAAGTGCGCGTTGGTCAATCTTTCCATTCTTTTCCTGATACTGGGAACGGGTGCCCTTGCCGCACGTTCCCTGAGCTACGCACTCGACCTTTTTCCGGCCTTGATCGCCGCGGGAATGGTGTTCGGGCTTGGGATGGCCCTCATACAGGCACGCCGGCGGGCTCCGCCGGAGGAAGAGGTGCTCGCCATCCTCGACCTGCACAATCGGTGCGGCGGGCTCCTCGCGGCGATTCCCGAAACGGACATAGCATCCTGGGAACCGGAGTTCCGGAGGCTTTCGCACCCCGAGATCCGCTGGAAGGACCGGCATCTTCTGGGCGTTTTTTCCGCCTCCTCGGTATTCGTGCTGGTCATCCTCTTTGTACCACCTTCGCTGGTGGTTGCGGATTCCCCTCAGAAGTTGCACCTCGAGAAGGAAAGGGAGCTTCTATCCCTTAAAGTGGAGGCATTGAAAGAGGAGGAGGTTCTCGACCTCGCCAAGGCGGAGAAGCTGCAGGAAAAGATCGAACAAACCCTCGCTGACAGCTCCGGTGAGGACCCTGCGAAAACCTTCGAAGCTCTGGACCACCTCGATGACATCGCCACCAAAGCGGCACAGAAGTCGGCCGAGGAGACGGTTGGCCAGAGCCAGAAGCTCGACCGGGCCCAGGAACTGGTAGACAAGCTCCTTTCCGAACGCAAGCCTCTTGACCTGAAGGAACGGAACGATGCCATGAAGGAGCTGGCGAAAACCGTCAAGGAGGCCACCAAGAGCTTCAAGCAATCCCCGGGTTTGAAGGCATTCGAAAAGGCCCTCGAAAAGGGTAACCTGACCCCGGAGCAGCTCAAGAAGTTGTCAAAGGCCCTTCAGGAGCATATCAAGAAATTGGAAGGCTCCCTCGGAAAGATGATCAAGGCCAAGCTGATCGACAAGAAGATGCTGGGGAAGTGCCGGAAGGCGAAGAAGGGCGAGAAGCCCGATTTCTACGTCCTTTCTGATGGAAAGGAAAAGCCGGACGCGTTGCTCATGATTCCCATGTCAGGGAAAGACGGAGATGGAGACCCCGGTTCTGGTGGAATCAACCGTGGGCGCGGCGATGCGGAGATGAAATATGGTCCCAAGACCCGTGAGGGAGGGACAGAGTTCAAGGACACCCCCCTTCCGCCCGGTGAGGTGGTCGACCCCAGCGATTCGATTACGATCGGGGAAAGCGTTGGTGCTCCAACGGTCGACAACGAAGCCGGACCTTCTGCCGCCGGGGCGCTTTCCGGCGCCTCCGCCGACGAGGGTTCCGCGAATACCCGTGTCATCCTGCCGCGTCACCAGGGGGCGGTAAGGCGATACTTCGAAAGGAAGAAATGAGGAACAAATGGATTCCCAATCCCCCGCTCCGACTCTCCTCCAACCATCCGAACTTACCCCGTTCATGGCCCTTGCCAGCAAGGCGCTGGCAGAGCTTGACCGGATACTTCTAGGGCGTCCGGAACTCCACCGTCTGGTGATGGTGGGCATCCTCAGCCGGGGCCACATCCTTCTGGAAGGGGTTCCCGGGGTCGGGAAGACCGCCCTGATCAAGACCCTCGGATGCCTCCTCGGACTCGAATTCAAGCGGGTTCAGTTCACCCCCGATCTCATGCCCGGGGACATCCTCGGCGCGCATATCCTTCAGCAATCCCAGGACGGCAACCGGGAAATGAAGTTCCAGGCCGGACCGGTATTCACCAATATCCTGCTTGCCGACGAAATCAACCGGGCATCCCCCAAAACCCAGTCCGCTCTCCTCGAAGCAATGCAGGAGAGGTGCGTAACGCTGTTGGGGACGACCCGACCCCTTCCTCAGCCATTTTTCGTCCTTGCCTCCCAGAACCCCATCGAACTGGAGGGGACCTACCCCCTTCCCGAAGCGCAGCTGGACCGCTTCCTTTTCAAACTGAACGTCGCGAATGCCGATTCGAAGACCCTCGAGTCGATCATCTCGACCCGCCGTCACGGAAACCCTCCGCTCCCAGAGTGGAAGGTCCAGGCCAGCGAGCTGGAGAAGCTTTTCTCCACCGTCGACAAGATCTTCCTGCCCAAACCCGTCGCCAGGTACATCTCGAGGCTGGTGGCGGCAACCCATCCCGGAGCCCGCGAGACCTCGGAGCACGTCAGGCGCTACGTTTCCTACGGGGCTTCTCCCCGTGCGGCGATCGCCATCGCGGAATCCGCCCGCGCGGTGGCTTTCCTGTCGGGTCGTCCCACGGTCGGGTTCGAGGATGTGAAGGTGGTCGCCCTTGCCGCCCTGAACCATCGGCTCATCCTCAACTACCAGGCCAGATTCGAAAAGGTCGGACCCGCCGCGATCATCGGAGGGCTCATCTCCGCTCTCGACGAGACCGCCTCTTCCGTGTCCGACGACCTCGAATTCGAGAAGAAGCATGAAGCCGCCTGAGTCAAACCCCGCGTTTTCGGGTTCTTCTTCCGGGAAACCCCTTCGCCTTCTTGCCGTTTTTTTGTTCCTGCTGCTGGTTCCCGGGCTTGCCATGGCGGTGGATTACGGGATGATCTCGGTGAACGCCGATCCGAACCCTCCCGGCGAAAACACCCACGGCTACAACGAGTATCGGGTGGTCGTGGCGAACCGAAGCCAGGACACCTCGCGAAAAGTCCTTCTCGAGTTGTCCCAGGATTACAGCGGGGGAGGGGAATCCATACAGGAAATCAGCCGGACCGTTTCGATCGGGCCGTCTACCGAGGTCATGGTTTCCCTTTTCCACCCCGCCATCCCTTTCGGGGCGAGCGGGATACGGGTCACCATCGACGGTTACGAACAGGAGGAAAGGGTTCCCCTCCGGGTGGTGAATCCAAAATCCTATTACCGGGAACGGATTCCGTTCGTTCTCCTGAGCCGTGAGTTCAAGCAACCCGACCTCGAAACGATGTTCGACAGCAAGTCGAAGTCCTACGATCCCGACACGCTCCGGTTCACCACAGCCACCCTTCCCACGAACCAGTGGAGTTCGAATTGGCACCACTACACCCGATATGACGGGATCATCCTCACGAAGCAGGAGTTCGTTCTAACCCCCGCACCTATCCAGATGGCGATGTGGCGGTATGTCGAAGCGGGCGGTTCCCTTTTGATAGAGGGGCGAACGACCATTCCCGACCCATGGACATCTTTCCATACCACGGAATCGGACATCCTGACTTACCATGTCGGGTTCGGGAGATGCCTGTTCCTCAAGGAGAGCGGGCTCGAGGCGAGTACCACGTACCAACGCGATTTCATCAAGCGTGTCTGGACGGAAACCTTCACTCCGTGGGGCCAGATGAACTCGCAGGAGGAGATAAACCGCAGGTTTCCGGTTTCCGAGGATTCGGGAATTCCATTCCGGTCGCTCTACCTCCTGACCTTCCTTTTCGCCCTCCTGATCGGTCCGGTCAACCTGATCGTCCTGACGATCAAACGACGGAAGATCTGGATCTTCTGGACCGTTCCCCTGATAGCTTTCTTCGCCAGCGCCGCGATCTTCGGCTACGCCTCCTGGGCGGAAGGCTGGGGGGTTCTTTTCCGGACAGTGGGCTTCACGATCCTGGACGAGTATTCTCGCCGGGCGACCACCATTTCCCTCATCGGATGCTATTCTCCCTACACCTCCTCGGATGGGTTCCATTTCTCCCCTGAGACCAACGTCACGTTCGTTAACGATTTCGACAGGTACAACCGCTCTTCGCGGAATCTCTACATCGACTGGACCCAGGACCAGCATTTCCGTGAGGGGTGGATTTCCGCCCGGGTGCCGATCCATCTTCATCTTAGGAAGAGCGAGACGCGACGCGAGCGGCTTTCCGTCAGGAAGAATCCCGACGGGACACTGACCGCGGTGAACGGTCTCGGAGCCCGGATCACCCGGCTTCTCTACCGGGACACCTCGGGAAAATGGTTTTCCGGGAACGGAGTGAAGGCGGGCGGGGAAATGGCGCTTCGGCCCGACTCGAGGTCTTCCGGAAGCCAGTTGCGCGCCCAGTGCCTCGTGGATGTTTACCAGAGCGAGTGGTCCTCGAGGATCCCCGACCTCATGAAATATCCGGAACACTACATGTTCCCGGGGACCTACCTCGCGGAATTCGAAGATTCGCCGTTCCTCGAAGATGCTTTGAAGGTGGACGCCCAGAAGAAACAATACTGGGTCGTTCTGGGAATCACGAAAGGAACCTCGGATGAAGCTGGAAGTCAATGAACTGACCAAGGAATTCGGCAAGACGCGCGCCCTTGCCGGGATTTCCTTCACCATCGAAACCGGCCAGATCGTGGGGTTCGTCGGCCCCAACGGCGCGGGGAAAACAACAACGATGAAGATCCTGGCCACTCTGGACGAACCAACTTCAGGTGATGCCGTCCTGGACGGGATTTCGATCATCGAGGAACCCGAGCGCGGGCGGGAGCTGATCGGCTACGTTCCCGATTCCCTCCCGGTCCACCGCGACATCCGTATCCATGAGTATCTTGATTTCTTCGCCCGTGCCTACGGAATACCCCGTGCCCGGCGGGAAGACCTCATCGAGAGCCTCGAGGACTTCACGAACCTCAAGGGAATCCGTGAAAAGATGCTCGGGGAGCTTTCCAAAGGGATGAAGCAGAGGGTCTGCCTTGCCCGGGCGCTGATCCATGACCCCCAGATTCTCCTCATGGACGAGCCTGCCGCGGGACTCGACCCCAGGGCTCGGATCGAGCTCCGTGAGCTTCTTCGCGTTCTTTCGGGGCGGGGAAAAGCGATTCTGATCAGTTCCCACATCCTTTCCGAGCTTGCGGAAATCTGCACCGCCGCCCTGATCATCGAGCAGGGCCGGATGCTCAAGTCCGGGACCCTCGACCAGATACTGACCCAGGATGTCAAGGAGCGCGTGATCAGCGTCCGGACGCTCGAGCGGAAAGAGGAACTTTGCCGCGAGATCCTCCTGATGCCCAATGTTCTCTCCTCCGTGGTGGTGGGGAACGATATCGAAGTTGGAATCGACGGCGATGAAAAATCCAGCGTGAGCCTCCTGGCCGAGCTGGTGAAAAAGGGATATCCGATCGTCGAGTTCCGGCCCCGGCGCACTGATCTGGAGACCGTTTTCATGAATGTCACGAAGGGTGATGTCCAATGAAACTTCTCAACCGCTTGATCGATTGGATCGACGATTCGATCAACCCCATCGTCGTCAAGGAGTTGCGCCAAGCCGTCCAGGGGAAGTTCATCTCCGGTATCCTGATCCTCTTCCTCGTGACTCAGATGATCGCGATCTCGGCCAATGTCGGGAGCCGGTACAACTTCGAGAACTTGTACGTCGGGCGCGATGTCGCCGCAGCCCTCTTTTTCCTGCTCATGGGTGCTTGCATCGTCTGCGTCCCAGCCTACTCGGGATTCCGCTTCTCATCGGAAAGGTCGGAGACGGATTCTGACCTGCTGTTCATCACCACCATCACCCCCGGATCGATCATCCGGGGGAAGTTCCTGGCCTCCCTGGCGGTCGCGGGGCTTTTCTACGCCGCCGCAATGCCTTTCATCACCTTGACATATTTCCTCAGGGGAATCGACCTTCCCACCATTTTTGCGGTCCTCGTCTACAGCATCTTTCCCGTCTGCCTCAGCATCATGATGGCGAACTTCTCCGCCACCCTTCCCGCCACCAACACCGCCGCCCGGATGGTTGCCGGTGTGGTGGGACTGATGATCCTGTTCTGGGTTTTCGGGATCACCTACGAGATCACGAACTCGCTCATCCGGAACGGGATCTTCAGCAGGCTCTCCTACACGAAATATTGGGCGGAAACGCTGATGGCGTTCCTGGGACTCGGGTTCTTCATCGGCTTGTTCTATGTGGTTTCGGTCGCTTTCATCACCCCCCCGACGGCCAACAAGGCCCTTCCATTCAGGCTCTTCATGACTGGGGCCTGGACCGTGAGCGGGATTGCCTCCGTGGCCCTTGCAGTCTCCTTCTCCGAACCCGAATACGTTACCGCCTGGTCCTGGCTGTCGATCTTCCTTTTCTCGGTCACCTATCTGCAGGTCATCTGCGAGCGTGACGTCATCGGGAACCGTGTCGCCAGGGCAATCCCGAAAAACTACTTCCTGGGCAACCTGGCGTTCCTTTTCTACAGCGGTGCTGCCGGAGGGATCCTCTGGGTGACAGCCCATCTCGTCGCCACCGGCGTGATCGAATCCTTCGTTGCGGATCTGATGCACGCCACATCGCGGTACTCACACAAGGAGATGGCTCCCTACATGATCGGGATGGCCCTCTATTCGCTCGACTACTCGCTGACGGCAGCCTTCATCCGGAGGAAGTTCCTGGCCGACCGTTTCGAGAGCGACTACAACTGGTTCCTGGCCTGCCTTCTTGCCGGAATCGGGGGCTCCGTTCCCTTCGCCATTGGGAACATCGTCTTTGCCTCGGAAGACGAGATGTGGCTGCTTGCAAACCCCTTCATACTTAACAACAACAGTTATCGGGGTGTGGGCCTTTCCTTCGCCTTTTTATGGCTGCTAGCCATCGGCCTGATGAGCATGCCGTGGCTGGTTCAGCAGCTGTCCGATTTCAAGAGGAAGGCCGATCCGAGGGAAACGATCAGGATTCCGGGAACGGCATGAGCGACGAGATCCGGGCAGCCCTCTACGAGGGCGAGAACGCGGGGTCGAGATACTCCCTTGTGTCCCCTGCCCGTCTTCCCATGGGAATCTCCGGAGTCCGTCTGGGGAAGGGCGCGGGAAGTTCGCTCGAGTTCCTCGATCACCGTGAGTATCAGCCGGGGGATGACATCCGCCAGATCAACTGGAGCGTCCTGGCCCGGACGGATCGCCTTACCATCAAGCTTTTCCGGGAGGAGATCACTCCCCACCTGGACATCTTCATCGACACCTCCAGATCGATGGCGCTCGAAGGGACCGAGAAGCTCAGGGCCGTTCTGAGCCTCGCGGGTCTTCTGGCGAGGGCGGCCGACAACGCCGGGTTCACGCACTGTCCCTGGTTGATCGCGGGCGACTGCCGCCGGGTTGAGAACGGGCATTTCCAGGCATCGGGTTGGGGTCCGATGCAATTCTCCTTCAGTGGTAACTGCGCGGATTCGCTACTCAGGTTTCCCCCCTCTTGGAAACCTTTGGGAATCAGGATTCTCCTCAGCGACCTGCTGTGGGACGGAGATCCCGAACAGATCGTCCGCCTGATCTCCCAGAACGCGTCCGCCGTCCTTGTTGTCCAGATACTCGCGAAGGACGACGTCCAACCGATGTTCAAGGGAAATATGCGGCTCTATGACGTCGAAACCGAGTCCCACATCGAGATGTTCGTCGACGACCTTCTTCTCCAGAGATACAGGGAGTCCCTCGCCGGGCTCCAGCAGAACTGGCAGGCGGCCTGCACGCGGGCGGGAGTCCGTATGACAACGATGATCGCGGAACGGTTCGTATCCGGCTTCGATCCCGTGGAACTCATACAGTCAGAGTTCCTGTCGGTGATCTGACCGCCATGCCTGTATTCTTCCTTCCGGCAGCCTTCTGGGGGTTCCTCATCCTTGGAGGACTCGTCGCAATCTATTTTTTCCGTCACCGCTCCCGTGACCAGAAGGTTTCGAGTCTCCTCCTCTGGGCGGTTCGCCAGAAACCGACCGAGGGGGGAGTCGTCTTCCGCGGGCCGCACCTTCCCCTCCTGCTCCTGCTGGAGATACTTGCCGTTTCTTTGCTCGTCCTGGGTGCTGCCAGGCCCAAATCCGACATCAGGGAAGGGGCCATACCCCTGGTCGTGATCCTCGACGACTCCTATTCCATGCTTGCGGGCGGCAGTGACTCGCCCAGGAGTCGAGCCGAAAAAGCCTTGTTCGATGAACTCGACCGCCAGTCACGATACCAGGTCAGGTTCATCTCCGCAGGCCTGAAACCGGAGTTCCTGGGCGAGGCCACCGACGAACGGGCGCGGATGGCCCTCGCGTTGAAGGAATGGACATGCACGCAGGCCGGGACGGATCTCGGGCAGGCCGTCCTGCTTGCGCTCGAGAACTCCGGTCCCAATGCCCGCTTCCTCGTCCTCACCGACCAGCCCCCTCCGGAGGATGACACGCAGAACCGCGTCCAATGGTGGGCTTTCGGCCGGCCAGAAGCCAACCTTGCATTCACGAACGCCGCCCGGCATACCCTGGACGGGACCGACCGGTGTTTCATCGAAGTGACGAACTTCTCCTCCCAACCCGCCCGGTGCGTCGGAAGCATCGAAACTCCGCCGGTCCCGGGTATCCTCCAGGACCTCTCATGCGAGATCGAGCCGCGGGGGTGCCGGAGGTTCTTCTTCGATCTCGCCGATCCGTCACGGATGATCAGGGCCACCCTTGCAAGCGATGCGATGGCACTCGACAATCTCCTGGTGCTCGTTCCCGCCCAGCAGCGGGCGGTTTCGGTGCAGAACGAGATCCGGGCTCCGGTCCTCCGGAAACTGGTCGAAAGGGCCCTGCTCTCGACGGGAAACGCGCTGGTCAGGCCATTTTCGACCGAACTGTTCGTTACCGATGACCCCGACGCGGTTGCGTCCTCCTCCGCGTCATGGATCGTCGAATTCCTGGCCGAAAAGGAAGCCCGGTCCTATCTCGGTCCCTTCGCCATGGACCGCCTGCATCCGCTTTGCGAAGGCATCTTTCTCGAGGGGCTCCTTTGGGGGGCCGGAAGCGGGGCTGTCCGGATCCCCGGAACACCTATCATTACCGCCGAGAACCTCCCGCTCGTTACCGACGAACGCGACGAGAACCGGGGCCACCACGTGAGGATCCGCTTCAAACCGGAGTTCTCGACCTTCCACAGTTCCCCCAACTGGCCGATCCTTTTCTGGAATATCCTCGACCAGTGTCGGCTTTTCAAACCCGGCCCCATCGATCCCAACATCCGGTTGGGAGGGATGGCGACCGTTCCCGTTTCCTCCGAAACCCAAGAGGTTACTGTCAAGGCCCCGTCCGGGGCTGTCCAGTCGGTAGTCCCGCAAGACCGGATGGCCCTTTTCCTGCCTCCCGAGGCTGGATTGTTCGAGTTGACGATCGATCAGGCCAGATACTGGCTTGGTGTGAACTCGCTTTCCGAAAAGGAGTCCGACATCTCAAAAGCCACCACCGGGACCTGGGGCGACTGGACCAGATCCTCCTATTTCGAACGGAGCGCTGCGGATATCTCCTGGGCATTCCTGCTCCCGGCGCTCGCGATCTTGACCTTCCACCTCTATCTGTGCTCCAAAATCTCGAAGGGAGTCCAGGAATGATCTTTTCTTCCCCGGCATGGCTTCTGCTGGCGATTCCACTCGGGATCTCCATGAACGCCTGGAGGATGCCCACGAAGTTCCTGCGCAACCTTCGGATCCTGACGGTATTCCTGATCATCCTAGCCCTCGGGGGCCCCGCGATCAGATATCCGGGACGGGAGGGGGTCGTCACCATCCTGGCGGACCGGAGCCGATCGATGCCCAACGGGTCCATGGAAACGCTGAAGGAGATGATCGACATCGTCCAGGGCGGAATGCCGGAACACTGCCGGATGGCGGTGGTTTCCTTCGGGGAGCGGGTCGCGGTGGAAACGCCGCCCGGGAAGTCCAGTTTCACCGGTTTCGTCAACGATGTCGGAGGCGACGGATCCAGTCTCGACGAGGCAATCGAAAAGGCGGTCTCGATAATCCCCCGCGATACTTCAGGAAGGGTTCTCATCCTTTCGGACGGTCGCTGGACCGGGGTCGATCCTTCGAAGGGGGCTTTCCTGGCGGCGGGAAGGGGAATTGCGATCGATTACCGCAACCTTTCCCGTTCGACGGCCTCGGACCTCGCTTTCGACAGGGTTGATGCCCCCTCTTCCGTCACTCCGGGGGAGTCGTTCCTGCTGACCGCGTGGGTGAGGTCTCCGTTACCCCAGACGATTTCCTTCGAGGTCCTGAGGGACACCACAGTCGTCGCGTCCTACAAGAAGGAGGTCCCTTCCGGCCTCAGCAGGATCTTCCTCCGGGACAAAGCGCAGTCTCCGGGGGTGCTCAAATACAGGTTCCGTGTCACATCCACCGATCCCGACCCCGTTCCCGAAAACAACAACGCACGGGTTCTCGTCGGTGTGGAAGGCCGAAAATCGGTTCTCTTGATCTCCGAATCGACGGGGAGTTCCCTGCCGCGCCTGTTGAAACAAGCGGGCGTCGAGGTTTCACTGACCGGGAAGACCCCCTTTTCGTGGTCGCTGGAGGATCTTTCCGAGCATTCGGCGGTAATCCTGGAGAACTACCCTGCCCAATCGCTTGGTGGTTACGGGATGAAAGCTCTTTCTGCATGGGTGACGCAGATCGGGGGCGGGCTGATGCTGACTGGCGGAAAATCCGCCTATGGTCCCGGCGGATATTTCCATTCGCCACTCGATCCGATTCTCCCCGTTTCGATGGAACTCCGGAGCGAGCACCGAAAGCTTTCCCTCGCGGTGGCGATAATCATGGACCGTTCGGGGAGCATGGCCATGTCGGCGGGTGGAGGGAGGACGAAGATGGACCTCGCGAACCTCTCGGTCGTGCAGGTTCTCGACATCCTTTCGCCGATGGACGAGATCGCCATCGTGGCGGTCGACAGCTCTCCCCACATCATCGTTCCGCTTTCCTCGTGCAAGGAGGCGGAGGCGATCCGGGACAAGGTTCTTGGGATCCAGTCGGAGGGTGGTGGGATCTACGTCTACGAGGGCCTATCCCAGGGCGCGGCCCTTCTGTCGAGGGCGACCGCCCAGACGCGTCACATGATCCTCTTCGCGGATGCCGCCGACTCGGAGGAACCGGGCGATTACGTGAACCTGTTGGACAAATGTGCCAAGGCGAACATGACATGCAGCGTCATAGGCCTTGGAAAGGAGTCCGACTGCGACGCCAACCTTCTCAAGGACGTCGCCGCCAAAGGTAACGGCCGTATCTTCTTCACCGAGAATCCCGACGAACTTCCCCGTCTGTTCGCCCAGGATACGTTCGTGGCGGCCAGGAGCACCTTCATTGACGAAGCCACGCCCGTCAAATCGACCTCCGAGATGATCGGATTGACCCAGAAGCCATTCGAAATCGACAAGACGATCGGGGGATACAATCTATGCTATCTCCGGGACAGCGCAATCTGTCCCGCCCTTACCCTCGACGAGTACAAGGCCCCCCTGGTGGCTGCGTGGCAACAGGGACTCGGAAGGGTCCTCTGTTACACCGGCGAAGCCGATGGAAAGTCCACGGGAGAGATCGCGGGGTGGCCCGAGATCGGGAACTTCTTCGCAAGCCTCGCGAAATGGACTGCCGGTCCGACAGAGGGGTTGCCCGGGAATGTGGCGGTGACGCAGGAAACCGTCCGGGGGATCTACCGGGTCCGGATGCATCTCGACCCCGCCCGGGAACATCTTCCCTTTTCCGCGCTTCCGGAGCTGACCACCCTTCGGACGACCCTTGGAGGAAAGCCGGTTTCCGAAAAGGCGGTTTTCTCCTGGGAAAGCGCTGATACCCTTGTGGCCGAGTTTCCCCTGACGGGCGAGGAAACGGTCCTCTCCACGGTCAAGATGACCAAGAATGATCAGCTGGCCCTTTCCCCGGTCTGCCTGCCCTATTCGGCGGAATTCTCGCCCTCAGCCTCTCTCGATGACGGTTTCGGCCTGGAGCACCTTGGAAACGTTACGGGAGGACGGGAACGCCTGGATCTGGAGGGCATCTGGAAAGACCTTCCCAGGACCTTCCGTTTCGTGGAGATATCGCCTTTCCTCCTTCTCTTCGCCATCCTTTTCCTGCTCGCCGAAGTCCTCGAAAGGCGGACCGGATTCATCTCCTCGTTCCGGATCTTCGGAGTTTTCGACCGCCTCAAAAGCTGGATAGGACGTCGCTCGACCCGCGAACAGACACTCCAGGCCTCCCCAACCCCTTCGGGATTCACGATCCCGGCATCGAGTCCGGAAGCGGGGAGAACTCAGGCCTCGGTAGCGACCCCCGCTTCCCGTTCCCCTGACATTGGGCAGCCCGGAAAAGCACCGGCCGCCCCCGCGGCCCCGGCGGTTCAGCCTCCCGCCCCGCCTCCCCAAAAGGATCTGCTCGGGGCCCTTCGGGATGCCCGACGTCAGGTGAAAAAGCGGTCGGGCCTCGACAACAAGGATTGAGCACGGCTGCGGGCCGAACATCCGTGGTATTCCGCCGCTTTGACCGCGGGGCGGGCTGCAAACCCGGCTTGCCATCCGAGTTCGCAAACCCACACGACCCGGTGCGAAAGACCTCTTCCCCGGATCTTCCGGGTCAACCGGGGTCAACCAATGCGATCCAGGGAATCGAAGACGGTTTGCATAGTACCGTGAAGCCGCATGACCCACAGGATTCGACCTCCCTGGGCTGCCAGTCTTTCTGGTTCCTGATGCTTTCAACGCAGGCCAGCGCCCAACCCTCGAAACCCCCGATATCGGGGTTCGCCTCGACCAGTTGAATCGAGTCTTCGGTGAGGTAGGCCACGACGACCTGGGCAAAATTCAGCGCTCCGGAATCGCCCAGGATCCCGCGTTGCGCCCCGGCAAGGTAGAGCGCCATCTGCAAAGCGTAGGATGAGTGGAGTGCGGGGTGGAACGGGTGGGTCTTGTAATCGATGATACGGATCTCCGAACCCTCCCGGTCGACGCGGTCGGCGAAACCCCTGACCAGGAAGGGTCCGGAGGGGGACTCGATCCGCAGGTTCAGTTCGGCTTCCAGAAGCCAGGGATCATGGGCCGCCAGGTCGCTTACGAGGTATCTGGCGAGGACGGAGTTGACACGGGTCTGAACGGCTTTTTCGACCCCGTAGAGGGAAAGAAGCTTTGTTCGGACCTCGTCCATCCGCCGCCTGAAATCTCCTTTTGACGAACCTTTGACCGATCGCGAATGGAACAACCTGAGGCACCCGTGAATGATGGTTCCTGCCTTGGTGGCCTGGTTTTCCGCGGAATCCACGAGGGGGGAGATGTGATTCCGGATGAAGAAGAACTTTCGCCCGCAATTCGAGAAGGTCGTCAGATCCTGGAGGGAGAAGGTTTCGATCGATGTCTCCGATTCCGGGATTTTCGGGGATGGCCTTTCGAGGAAAGCCCGGTAAGCGGATATATCCGCCAGGACATCCGCGGTTCCCGATTCATGGCCAATCACCGGGATGGGAGCAGGTTTCGGGGCCGAGCCTGCTTCCAGCCAGGCCGAGAGGACCTTCCCCGACTCGGACCAGGGGCCGGTTGTTCCCAGGCCCAACTCCAGGACGAGGTTCCTGAGTTGACAGAGAGGCTGGTCCGGTTTCCGTGAATGGTCTTCACGACCTGAGATAACCAGCAACTCCTCCGCCCTCGTCATTGCCACATACAGCTTTCTGGCTTCCTCCTCGGCGTGAAGCCTCTTCTCTTCCTCGAAGAATGCTCCGGCACTCGGTGAATCGCCCTGGTTCTCATCACCCGTCAGAACCACGAGACCCGACTCGCGGGAAAAATGGAGCTTGCCCCGCCGCCTGAACGGCCTCGCCTTCAGATCGGGCATGAATACGACAGGGAATTCAAGACCCTTGGCTTTGTGGATGGTCATGATCTTGACCACCCCCGTGGCCTCGAGGCCGAGCCCGGCTTCTTCCTCCTCTATGTCGCTTTCGAGGACCCTGTCGACGTGTGCCAAAAAGTCCCGAAGAGTGGTGAACACCCCGTTCCGTTCGAAGCTGCGGACGATACCGAGAAACTTGGAGAGATTGTTCTCGATACGTCGCCGCTTCAGCTCGCTTTTTTCCCTACCCGCCCGCTCATGGAACCCCCCTTTGTCCAGGATCGCGTAAACCAGCTCGAGGATTCCAACCGATCTGCTCCGTTTCTGAAGATGGGAGAAGAGGCGCCGGAAGACCCTTCCGGCTTCCGAAATATCCTCCTCCGCCATGGAGAACAACAACTCGAGGAGGCCGGGAAGAGTTCCCGTTTCCCGATCAGCCGTCCTTGCGAGCCTTCGACTGGACCGAAGGCGCTCCGCGAACTCCGAAAGCTCGGAATCATTGAGACGGAAAACGGGGCCGGCAAGGATCGCCAGGAGTGAGAAATCCTCGCCAGGATTCGAAAGGAGGCGCAGCCAGGCCAGGATCTCATGGATCTCCGAACGATCATAGAATCCGAAACCGCCGGACATGATATAAGGGATCTCCCTGGCGAGAAAGGCGTCCTCGAAGGATCGTGGAAGATTCCTGATGGAGCCGACTATCACGGCAATGTCGCCATAACCGATTGGCCTTTTCCGCAAACCCAGGGTCAATCCCCCCGAGACCAGTCCGGAAATCATCGAGACGAGGTTTACCGCTTCCTCAGAGGGGTTACCCGGGCCGGAAAGAAAAATCCGGATCGGGTCGGGCCTGGGGGAAGAGCCCTTGTCGGCCTCGAGAGTGTGGCGGGAGGAGTCCATGGGTTCCCTGCCACGGTGAAGGAGGTTGGAATACCCTTCTGCAAGCTGAAGGATCTGGGAATAGGACCTGAAGTTGCGGGTGAGACAAATTTCTCTTGTACAAACAAGATTCCTTATGGTATTGACGTCCGCGCCCTGGAATCGGTAGATGCTCTGCCTCTCGTCGCCGACGACCGTTAGGTGGCCGTTCTCTCCCTTGAAAAAGCTGCTGATGATCCTCAACTGCTCGGGATTGTTGTCCTGGAACTCGTCCACCAGGAAGACCCTTTGCCTCGGAAACCCCCCGCTTTCCCCGAGATCCTCGACGAGGGCCCTGCCCCTGATCAAGATCTCGTCGAAATCGATGAATCCGCCAGCCTCCAGGGTCTGGAGATACAGCCAGAAAAACCTGGTCAGGTTGTCGAAAACTTTCGATTCCAGCCTTGTCTGGGAATGACCACGCCGGGAACAGGCATCCCTTGCGGCCGTGGAAAACGAGGCGGGGGTGTGGAGGAACCTCCGGATCCTGGAAAGCGATGCCGGAAACTCCTCCAGAAGGGAACCAGCGAGGAGCGGGCCGAATCCCTTTTCCGGGTCCGCGAGTTCCGCTCCGAAGAGATCCTCCATGCGGTTCACGGTGTCCCTGAGGAGGAGCCTCCGGTCGTTGTCGGCAAGGACGTTCTCGTTCCTGTCGAGGCCCGCCCCGAAGGGGTCCCGGTGAAGGAAGTCGGAGAGGAAGGAATGGAAGGTCGAAACCGTCATATCACGGAGTTTCCGGGGATCGATTCCCCGGCGCCCGAGTAGCCTGTCCTTCATCTCGGCTGCGGCATTCCGGGTGTAGGTGATGGCTACCAGCTCCTCGGGCCTGATTCCCGCTTTCAGAAGCTGCATGATCCGGAGGGTAAGGACCTCGGTTTTCCCGGAACCCGCGCCCGCCGTAATTTTGAGAATCCCTTCGGGGGGTGAGTTGACGGCATCCCGTTGCTCCGGAGTCAACTCCCTGAGGGAATCGCCGGTTTCGGCTAATCCATCCGGGCGAAGATCCTCCTTGGGGGCCCGTTTCCCGCTCACATCGCCGGACGAAGGGGTTTTCGATCGTCGCTCAGCCATCGGCCGCAACCTCCCCGGGGACCTCTTCCCCAATTCTGAGTTCCTCGAGCCGCTCCTGGCAGAAGGGCCTGAATCGGCAAGGTCGCTGTGGATTCCGGCAGGAGTTGGACTGGGGATCGGGCGAAGGGAAACAGTCGAACACCGGATCGTTCGTGATTTTCCGCATGATCTCTTCGACCCGGTTTTCGAAAACCCTGATGGAGCCGGGGGAAATGTCTTTCCCCCATTCCGGCCCGATTCCAAAGTTCAGTGCCGCCCCGCGTATGAATCCTGGCTGGAATCCCCGCCCAGCCTTCTTGTAGGCCTCGCTCATGACGAACAGAAGGAGGGTGCAGACAGGTTCGCCGGGATGTCTCTCCCTTGCCGCCAGGTAATAGAAGGGAAGCTGGACACTCCGGATGGGGCCTTCCTCCGGAAAAGCCTCTTCCGCGAGGGCCGCGCTGCTCTTTGTCGATGAGGTCGTAGTCTTGTAATCGATGATCATCAACCCATCGGGGGTCCTAACCAGGCGGTCGAATCTGGCGACACAGGGGAACCCACAGAAAGCGAACTCTAACCGGTTCTCCGTCGAAATCGTTCCCCTGGGGGGGATCTGGTTCAGTCCGAAGACTGCATCCCTATAGCGCTTCAACCCCTCCCGTGCCTTGTGCGTCCGCTCTGCCCGGGCAAGGAACCCCAATGTCGAGAGGAGAGAATCCTCCTGCACCTCCCATAGGCGGTCGAGGTCCTCGTCGGAGGGGTGCTTCCCCCGCTCCCAGGGAGAGGAAGACGGATCGTGGAGTGCCTGAAGCGCCCCGTGAACGGCATTCCCGAAGAGGAGGGCGGGGTCTTCGGATTCGCGGGGGTCACGGATTCCGAGAATCCGGAGGAAGAAGAAGCGTCTGGGGCAGTCGAGGTAGTCCTTAAGCGCTTCCGACGAGAATCGGAAACTCGCTGGAACGGTTACTTTCGAGGATTGTCTCGGAAGAATCGTTTCTGGGTCAGGGGGACGGATTCGCTCCTCGGGGGTGAGGTCCTTTTCGAGCTCCTCGAGGGCAGGACGGACCTCCTTCCGCTCCGAAGCCGACAATCGGGCTATCTTGACCCGGATCTCCCGTAGGCCGAGCGACCGGGACTCATGCCAGTCATGTTCCAACCGGACTCCGATCTCGGCGAGGAAGGGGGAGGGAAGAACCGGGTCGCTTCCCAGTTTTCGCGGGGAAGTCAGGATCAGTCCTTCCCTGGCCCGTGTCATGGCGACGAAGAAAAGCCTCCGCTCCTCCTCGAGATGGGATTCGAAATCGGCAGGGTAGGGGTTGAAGAATGGGATCGGGCGGTCACCGGCATCGAGAATGGCTTTCAACCCCTCGATTCCGGCGGTTCCAAGGAGGAGGTTCTCGCGCAACCGGACCGGGAACTGCCCTTCACACAGACCGCACACGACCGTGACGGGGAACTCCAGCCCCTTGGCCTGGTGAACGGTCATCAGGGTTACTCCCGTTCTCGTCCGGGGTTCCTCCTCTTCGATGGTCGAAGCGAAGTAATTGAGAAGACCGTCGAAGTCGGACAGGAGATCGTCGACCTCCGGTGGTCGTCCGGACTGGCGTTCGAATACATCCGCGAAATCCGCGACCATGTTCCGGAAATGGAAGATGTTGCGGGCGGGCGGGGAGGCCGGGTCAGCCACCGAATCCCTGAGAATCAACATGAGCCTTGCGAGAATACCCATCAAGGGCTGCTTTCCGCTGTTCTCGAGCAAAAGGGCGGTCTGGGCAAAAGCCTGAGCCCGTTTCACCGCTCCCCTGGGGCCGTCCCCCGAAACCCCCGGATCCCCGGGATCTCCTGGATCC
>CAYRYU010000005.1:15153-30266 GCA_964428355.1 uncultured bacterium | reverse complement strand
CGCTCCCCTGGGGCCGTCCCCCGAAACCCCCGGATCCCCGGGATCTCCTGGATCCTCGGAGGCAAGGGTTTCGAAGGTTTCGAGGAAACGCTTCAACCTTCCCGGTTCCCTGTTCTTGGCGAGGACACCCTGCGCCCAGACGGGGTCCAGGCCGAAGATGGGAGAGACGAAAACCCGCCTCAGACATTCGTCGCGAATCCTTTCCTCGGATGCGGACAATTTCAGCAGAGAGGAAAGTACCGTGACCTCCTCCGACTGGAAGAACTTCATGTCTCCGGCGATCTCGAATGGGATTCCCCTGGCCCGAAGGGCTTCCGCTATGAGATCGATCTGGTAGTTGTTACGGACGAGAACCGCCACCTCCCGGGGATTGAACCTGCGCCCCGCTTCGGAGCCATGGATAAGAAGCGAAGCGATCCTTCTCGCGATCAGGGATGCCTCGTCCAGGTCGTCACGTGTTGAGAAGGCTTCAACGAAGCCCTGCAGCCCGGACCTGGGAATGAGCCTGTTCTCGTCTCGATCCTCTGCCGGAGTCCCTTCCGACCCCCTGGAAACGGAAGAAATCATCTTTTCCTGCCAAGCCAGGCGCCCCGCCGCTTCGAGTATGATGCTGGCGCTTCGATAGTTTTCCTGCAGAGGGAAAATGCGTGGTTTGAAAACCTTCTGGAAGGAACCGGTCCTTCCCATGATTTCGGGGGAAGCTCCGCGAAACCGGTAGATGCTCTGTCTGGGATCGCCGATCACGGCAAGTTTTGGACGCTTTTCCCCGCCCTTCAGCAAGGTCAATAGAAGGAACTGGGCGGGATCCGTATCCTGAAACTCGTCCACCAGGACCGCCGAGAACTTTTTCCGGTAGTGTTCCGCGGCTTCGGGGATTCGCAGGACCTCGATCGTCAAGCCGATAAGGTCGCGGAAATCGAGATATCCCAGGCGCTGCCGTTCCGCTTCGTAGCGGGAAAACAGGTTGGTCAGCTCCCGGAGCCTCGCGACCGGGCGCTCCCCGAGCTCGTTGTCACCGGAACAGATCCTCTCGAGCTGGTCCACGGTGACCAGGTTCGACTTCATCAGGGCGATGAAGGTCAGGACCTCGAGCTGAAAGCCGCGTTTGGCCAGGACTTTCCCGAAAGCGGGAAATGACTCCGGATTCTGGCGCCGGCAGATCCCTGTCATGAGGAGGGCTTCCTTGAACCCCGTCAGGAGCTTGAACTCGGGATGGACCCCGACAAGATGGAACTGTTCCCGCAGGATCCGGGCGCAGAAGGAGTGGAAGGTGGAAATCCAGCATTCGTCGAAGCTTCGGGGGAAGTAACCGAAGATCCTGTCTCTGAGCTCCCGTGCGGCTTTTTCGGAGAACGACAGGGCAAGGATCTCCTTCATCCTGGCCCCCCGTTCGAGGAGCCGGCCGATCAGGACTGCGATCGTTCTCGTCTTTCCGGTTCCGGGGCCCGCGACGACAAGCCCGGGCCCCTTGAATCGGTCGATCACGTCACGTTGTTGCGAATTCAGTCTTGCAAGGTCCTCGGGTAGTCCCATTCTCAAAGTCCTTATTCGGGGTAGAAGAGATCGAACTGGTGTGAACCGGTTATGAAACGGAGAACAACGAAATGGTGTGCAAGATCGGAAACGATCAACGCCCATCCGATGATCCTGAGCCAGTTTGCCGTCGAAGGTCGGGATGCCACCCAGGCCGAAAGCAGGACCGCCAGCAATCCGACGTAACCATGATGCACCCTGATCCCGAAAGTGAACGGGCCAACCGTCGAGGCGGTGTCACGGGTGGACTCCAGTCCAAGCCCGAAACGGGCTCCGACCGTGAGGAGCTCCACCGCTCCCGCGAGGAGAAAAATTGGAACGATGGGGGTTTTCATCTGCTTCAGGAACAGATTTACCACATGGTTGCCCGCTTAACAATGCTTGACTTGATCGCATCGGTCAGGCAGAATAGCGATATCGGACCCGGGGTATTCCCCTTCCAACTCAACCAAGGAGCCAGAGATGAAGTTTCTGAATCCGGAGCCCTCCAGGTGTGAGGGCGTTCGCGCCTGTGAAAAAGCTTGTTCCCGGACTTTTTTCAAGGTGGAGAAGCCCGAATTCTCGGCCATCCAGATCAAGAAGGTCGGGAAGAGCCACGAGATAAACGTATGCAACCAATGCGGGGTCTGTATCTCCATTTGCCCGGTGAAGGCACTTTACCGGAACTCATTGGGAACCGTCATGCTCAAGAAGGACCTCTGCGTCGGATGTTTCATGTGTGTGGGCTTCTGCCCCACCCAGGCGATGCGCCGAGCTCCCGGCCAGAAGGAACCCTTCAAGTGCGTTTCCTGCGGAGCCTGCGTGAAGGCATGTCCCAAGGGTGCGCTCGGCATGCTGGAAACCGATCACGCGAATCTTCCCAGCTGAGCCAAGGAAAGGAGAACGCGCATGTACGACTATACGAAACGCACCAACTACACATCCGACGTTGAAAACCAGCGGAATGCCCACCGGAGGATCCTCGAGGTGGCCTTCAAACCAGGCCTTCCGGAGCGCGGTTACAACAACCGGACTCTCTACGTGAACCTTTCGACCCTGAAGATCGAGGAGAAACCCGTCACGCAAAAGATGAAGGATGTCTTCATCGGCGGCCGCGGTTTCGGTCTTTGGTATCTGTGGAACGCGATAAAGTCCACTACGAAATGGAACGATCCGGAAAACGAGATCATCATCAGCCCCGGTCCCCTGGGCGGAAACACCCAGTATCCCGGGTCCGGAAAGTCCCTTGTGGTTTCCCTCTCCCCCCTGACGGGAATACCCATCGACAGCAACGTCGGCGGATACTTCGGCCCCCTGATGAAGGCAAGCGGTTTCGACGCTCTGGAGATCCAGGGGAAAGCCGACAAGGATGTCATCATCGTTATCGACGGCCCGAAGGGGAAGGTGTTCATCGAGGAAGCCCCGCTGGAGTGCCCTGACAGCCATATCGCGGCTGAACTGTTCACCCACATGTATGCCGAGAACGAGACCGACCGGCGGAACATCTCGGTCGTTTCTGCAGGTCGCGGTTCCGACCATGCCCTCATCGGCTGCCTGAACTTCTCCTGGTACGATGTCCGCCGCCAGGCCGCGCGCCTGAAGCAGGCGGGACGCGGGGGCATCGGGAAGGTTTTTCGCGACAAGAAGATCAAGGCGATCGTCGTCAGGGGGCCCACTATCAAGGGCGACATGAATCGGCCCGCCGACATGGAAAAGCTCGCGAAAGCCGGGATCAGGCTCCACAAGGAAATCCACAATTTCGACGACAACCAGTGCCACATGAGGCGCCAGGGGACCGCCCACCTCGTCGAGATCATGGATGCCTACGACCTTCTTCCGGTGAAGAATTTCCAGTTCGGCAAACACCCCGAAACCCCGCAGATCGCCTCCCACATCTGGGACAAACGTTTCACCCAGGGAATCCCCGACGGATGCTGGTACGGTTGCTCCATGGCATGTTCGAAGGGTGCGGACGGCCACGTGGTCATGACCGGGCCGTACAAGGGGCACGTCGTGACGGTCGACGGTCCCGAATACGAGACCGCCGCGGGGGTTGGCGCAAACTGCGGAATCTTCAAACCGGAGTGGCTTCTCGAGTGCAACTTCTACTGCGACACCTACGGCGTCGATACGATTTCCTTCGGAACCTCGACCGCATTCGCTATGGAGTGCTACCAGCGCGGTATCCTGAACAAGGAGCGGACGGGGGGCCTCGATCTTTCATGGGGGAACGGCCCCTCCCAACTCGAACTCCTCCACCACATGGCGGAGGGCAAGGGGTTCGGCGTGATCGTCGGCCAGGGCGTCCGCTACATGAAAGACTTTTTCGCTTCCAAGGGCTGGGGAAATGCCGCATTGCTCAACGATATCGGTATGGAAGTGAAGGGGTTGGAGTATTCGCAGTACATGTCCAAGGAATCCCTGGCTCAGCAAGGCGGCTACGCCCTTACCAACAAGGGCCCTCAACATGATGAAGCCTGGCTGATTTTCATGGATATGGTCAACAACCATATCCCCACTTTCGAGGACAAGGCCGAAGCCCTGCACTACTTCCCCCTCTTCCGGACATGGTTCGGACTCAACGGCCTGTGCAAGCTGCCCTGGAACGATATCGAGCCCGAAGACAACGCGAAGACATCGGAACCCGCAAAGGTTCCGGAGCACGTTCAGAACTACTGCGAGATCTTCGAGGGAATCACCGGCAGGAAGACGAAAAAGGAAGACATCATCGAGATGTCCGAGGGTGTCTACAATTTCCAACGGGTATTCAACATCCGCATGGGGAAAGGTCTTCGGATCAACGACGTCCCTCCCTACCGGTCGGTGGGTCCCGTTACCCGGGAGGAATACGAATCCCGGGCGGAGAGATACGACAAGCAGCTCAAGGACCTGATCGGAATCGATCCTTCCGGGAAATCCGTCGAGGAAAAGATGGCCATCCACCGGCGCTGGCGCGAGGACAGGTATCAGAAGCTCATGGATGCCGTCTACAAGAGACGCGGGTGGACTTCCAACGGGGTTCCCCGCCTCGAAACGCTGAAGAGATTCCATGTCGACTTCCCCGAGGTGGTGGAAGTCATCAGGCCTTTTCTTGCCAATGAAGAGGTCGGGAAGGACTCGAAAAACCCTGCTCCCAAGAAAGTTTTAACGAAAAAGGCCGCGGCGAAAACGCCGGATACCAAGAAAATCTCTGGAAAGAAGGTTGCCATGAAAACTACAAAGAAAACCACCAAGAAGACCGCCACCAAGAAACCCGCGGCGAAAAAGGCCGCCCCCGTGAAGGCCGCAAAGAAGGCCACGCCAAAGAAGGTCGCTCCAAAGAAGGCCCCCGCCAAGAAGGCACCGGCGAAGAAGGTCGCCCCCCGGAAGGTTCCGGCTAAGACCGTCAAGAAGACCGCCCCGAAGAAGGTTCCGGCCAAGAAGGCTGCCCCCAAGAAGGCCGCTCCGAAGAAGGCTCCCGCCAGAAAAGCCGGTCCCGCAAAAAAGCCCGGAAAAGCCCGCAAGTAGCGGATTCGTGAAGTCGCTGGAGCCGCGATCGGGTTTCGCCCCGGTTGCGGCTCCGGTCTTATGATTGGAGGAGGAGTGAAGGTTTTCCTCAACGAGAGGCCCGTGGAACTCGATGAGGGTGCCACGGTCGCGGGGGCCGTGGCCCGCTGGAAGCCGGATGCCGATCTGTTCATCGTCAACGGGTTCCCCGCGGAACCAGAAACCAGGCTTCATTCAGGCGACAGTCTGGTTCTCATCCGAAAAGGCGAACCCCCCTCCCCGGAGGAGATGGAAGCCCTCATGGTCTCCCGCCACTCTCCCGGCATCCACCGCCTTCTCAAACAAGCCGGTGTTGGGATCGCCGGCTGCGGAGGACTTGGGTCCACCGTCGCCCTCGCTCTAGCCCGGGTCGGAACCGGTTTCCTCCGGATCGTGGACTTCGATGTCGTCGAGCCCAGCAATTTGAACCGGCAACAGTATTACGTCGACCAGATCGGGAAACCCAAGGTCCATGCTCTTGCGGAAAACCTGGCCCGGGTGAACCCCGCCGTCAGGATCGACCCCAGGGAGGTCCGGATTACCCCCGATCTTGTGGAAACCCTTTTTGCGGACGTGGATGTCGTCGTCGAGGCGTTCGATCGCTCGCAGGAAAAGGCGATGCTCGCGGAAGCAATGATCCGGCGATTTCCCGGGAAACCCTTCGTGATGGGGCTTGGCATGGCCGGATACGGTGGAAATGCCCTGCTCCGGACCCGGAAGCTTGGCGATCTGTATGTCTGCGGCGATGAATTGTCCGAGGCGGGGCCGGGTTTCGGACTGATGGCTCCGCGCGTGATGGCTGTCGCCGCGATGATGGCAAATCAGGTCCTCGAGATCCTGCTTGGGGAAGATCCCCAGATCTCGCGGGCCGGGAGAATCGATGGAGGTGTCTCGTGATCAAGGTTAATGGTGAGCCCCTCAAATTCAAGAAGGGGATGACGGTTACCGACGTCATCCGGGCGAAGAACTTCAATTTTCCCCTGTTGATCGTGAAGATCGACGGAGTCTACATCGCGCGGGAAGCATATTCCGCAACCGAGGTGCCCGACAAGTCCGACGTTGAGGTCGTGCATCTCATTTCCGGAGGTTGAGTCCGATGAAAAGATCCAATCGCGACCGGGTTGTCGACATTCTCGAGGGAATCGAGAGGATCCAGTCCCCGTCAGGGTTCACTGATGAGGTCATTTCGCATGTCGCGGGCATCGCCAGGAAAGCCGGGATAAAGACCCGCCTGACCAATAAGGGTGGGTTGCTCGTGGGGAACCATCCCGAGCCCACCCTGGTAGTGGCCGGTCATCTCGACACCCTCGGGGCAATGGTCAGCAAGATCAGCGGGGACGGAACGCTCTGCTTCACGCGTCTCGGGGGCCCGGTCCTCGCCGCCTTCGAAGGAAACTACGTCACGGTGGTTTCCAGCCAGGGAAAACGGTTCAGCGGAACCCTGCTTCTCAACAATCCTGCCGCGCATGTCAACAAGGATGCCTCGACCGCGGAGCGGAAGCCGGAGAGCATGCACATCCGGCTCGATTGCGAGGTCGCCTCGAAGAAGGATACCCAGGCACTCGGGATCGGTATCGGCGATTTCATCTGCTTCGATCCCCGTTTCGAGTTTACGCCAACCGGATTCGTCAAATCGCACTTCCTCGACGACAAGGCCGGATCCGCTACCATGATCGATTCTTTCCTGGTTCTCGGGAAAAATCGTCTGGAGAAGATCCCCGTTGCTTTCTATTTCACCACCTTCGAGGAGGTGGGACACGGCGCGTGTTCCGGTATTCCCCAGACCGCACGTGAGATGCTCGTGGTCGACATGGGGGTTGTCGGAACCGACGTGGTCGGTGATGAATACTCCGTTTCCATCTGCGCCAAGGATTCGTCGGGGCCCTACGACCTGGAGTTCCGGAACCGGCTCGTGGATCTCGCCCGTTCGAAAGAGATCCCCTACAAGGTCGACGTATTCCCATTCTACGGTTCCGACGGATCTGCCGCGCTTCGTGCGGGATATGACCTCCGGGTTGGTTTGATCGGACCGGGGGTTTCGGCGTCCCACGGGGTCGAGCGGACGCATCTGAAGGGGTTGAAAGCGACCCGGGATCTCGTGGTTGCCTACATCAACGCCCATTGCCGCGGGTAACAGGACAGGACAGAATGAAGAAAGAGTCGCCGAAAAAGCCGAAGCTTCCAACGAAACGTGTTCCCAAAAGCGAGATGAAAAGCGAACGGACTGAACTGGTCGCCCCCTGCGGAATCGACTGCGGGATCTGCGAAGTCTACACCTGCAGGGATGATCCGCGTCTTTTCGATTACCTGGTTTCCATCGGGATCCCGAAAGAAAGGATTCCCTGCAAGGGTTGCCGGCCCCTCGAAGGAAAGTGCCCGGTGATACCCGGAACCTGCTCGACCTTCTCCTGCGCGAAGGGAAGGAAAGCCGATTTCTGTTTCGAGTGCCGGGAATTCCCCTGCGAAATGCTCAACCCCTCCGCCGACAGGGCGGATGTTCTGCCCCACAATACCAAGGTTTTCAACCTTTGTACGATCAAGAGGGACGGGGTGGAAGGCTTCATCGCGAAATCCGGAGAGATAAAGAAAAGATATTACCAGGGAAAGATGAAGATCGGAAGCGGCCCCCAGGTCTGAATGCCCTCCCCTGAAACGACGGGACTTCCTTCGGAGGCCCGGGGGCCCGCACTCCCGGGGTGGTTTTGCGAAACCGACAGGCAGATCATCGCCCTGGCGGGTCCGGCAGCACTCGGTTTCCTGGGGATGATCCTTTTCGACGTCGCGAATATTTTCTGGATCGGCAGACTGGGTTCGAAAGCGGTCGCGGGCCTGGCGTCGTCCGGATTCGTCATCTGGACGCTGTATGCCGTGATGCAGATAACCGTTTCCGGGGCGGCATCGCTGATCTCGCAGTTCAAGGGCGCGGGAAAACAGGAAAGTGCCCGCGAGGTCGTTACTCAGGCGACCTGGCTCAGTCTGGCAATGAGCGCCCTGATCATGGTGCCAGCCATTCCCTGCCAGGAGTATCCCTTTACGTTGATGGGGCTGGACGCAGAATCGATGGCTCATGCCGTCGCCTATTTCCGGGTCCTCATCTGGGGAATGCCCCTGACCTACCTCTATTTCCTTGCCGGCCACGTTTTCAACGCCCAGGGGGATACCCCCACCGGAACCAAGACGATGGGGATCGCGCTGGTGATCAACATGATCCTCGATCCCATCCTGATCTTCGGGCTTCTGGGCCTTCCCGCGCTTGGGGTGGGAGGGGCTGCGCTCGCCACCCTGATCAGCCAGTTCTTCGGGCTGGCGATCCGGATCATCCTCATGCTGCGGAAGGGATTCATCGGCGAGGCGGGGAGCTTCATCCGGTGGGAAACCTCCCACGTTCGGGCGATCTTCCGGATCGGGGTTCCGAATGCCCTGACGAACATGGTCTGGTCACTAGTCTACCCGCTTCTGACGAGGCTCATAACGCCTTTCGGGATGGCCCCGGTCTCCGGAGTCGGGATCTGTCACCGGCTCGAGAGCTTCCCATACTTTTCCGCCATGGGAATGGGAATCGCGATGACCACCCTCGTGGGAGGCGCGATCGGCAGAAACCGTCCGGAGGAAGCCGCACTCATCGTCAGGCGCGGATTGACGATGGTCTCGGTCCTCATGATCCCCTTCGTCGCGTTGTACATTCTGGTTCCTTCCGGCCTGGTCGGGCTTTTGACCGGGGATTCCGAAACGATCCGGCATGGGGGGGAATACCTCTTCGCTATTGGCGTGTTCGAGATGTTCCTCGGCTGGGAACTCCTGCTCGGAGGTGTCTTCACCGGCCTGGGGAGAACCCTTCCGACGCTGCTGATCACGCTTCCCTTCACCCTCGCGAGAATCCCCCTCGGGTATGCTCTCTCCTCGATCCCCTGGCTCGGGGTGAAAGGAATCTGGTGGGCAATCAGCCTGTCCACTCTTGGAAAGGGCCTGGGACTCGCCATACTTTTCCGGCGAACCGACCTTTCAAAGCTTGCGCCCGCTTTCCGAAACCCCGACAAGACTCCTTGACGGGGTGCAACCCTGTGCGGGTTAAGGGGAGCGGAGTGTGCGGAATTCCGCCCCGGGGTTTCGGAAACACTGGTCTGGCGCGGACTGGATCTCTGGCACGGTTCCTGCAATATCCTTGTTATCCGGTTGAAGCCACATCTTCGTTGCTTTGTGTTGAACTCCCGTTGGGTGCGAATGACGAAGGAGGATGATATGCCGACGTTCGAGTACAAAGCCCGGAACTGGGATGGAAAGCAGATCAACGCCGAAATGGATGGCGATACCAAGGAGGGGTGCATCCGGAAACTCCGGGAGAAGGGCTTCTTCGTCACCGGGATCTGGGAAAAGCGGTCGAGCTCGTTCCCTTCCCTGACCATTTTCGAAAGAGGGATCACGACCCAGGAAGTGTGTATTTTCGCCCGCCAGTTCGCCACGATGGTCGGGTCCGGGGTGCCGTTGGTCCGCTGTCTCACGATTCAGCAGCAACAGGCTGAGAATCCGACTTTCAAGAGAGTCATCACCCAGGTCCGGTCTGACGTGGAAGGCGGCCTCTCCTTCTCGAAAGCCCTCGAACGTCATCCAAGCGTTTTCGGAAACCTGTTCATCAGTCTTGTCCGGGCAGGGGAGGTGGGCGGGATCCTCGACGTCATCCTCAAGCGCCTTGCGGATTACCTCGAGAACACCGAGAACCTCAAATCCAAGGTCAAGGGGGCCCTGACCTACCCGGTCGTTGTCTTCGCGATCGCGGGCATCGTCGTGACCGCCCTGGTCATGTTCGTCCTTCCCCAGTTCAAGGAAATCTTCCTGGGCATGCGCATGGAACTTCCCCTTCCCACCAAGCTGCTTCTCGGGCTTTCCGATTTCATGGTTAACTGGTGGTTTGCGGTGATCCCACTGATTCTTGGAATCCCCTTCCTGGCCCTGAACTTCATCAAGACCCCCGTCGGGCAGCGGCTTTTCGACGTCAACATCCTCCGGTGTCCCGGGGTCGGGTTGATGATGCGCAAGGTTGCAGTCTCGAAGTTCACGCGGACCCTGGGAACAATGATTTCATCGGGTGTTCCAATTCTCCAGGCCCTCGAGGTCACCGCCCAGACCGCGGGTAACGTTGTGATCGCGGAAGCCGTGGACAGGACCCGGAATTCGATTCGGGAAGGGGAATCGATCGCCGAACCGCTGAAAAATTCCAATGTCTTCCCCCCAATGGTGGTTCAGATGATTGCCGTCGGGGAGGAGACCGGGGAACTGGACCAGATGTTGGGAAAGATTGCGGACTTCTACGATGTTGAAGTGGACAATGCGGTGAAGGGCCTTACCTCGGTGATCGAGCCGGTGGTGATCGTTTTCATGGGAATCGTGATCGGCGCGATCGTTCTGGCCGTCTTCATGCCGATGTTGGGGATGCTGCAGAGCGCGGAGTGATTTCCGCCGGTCACTCCACGGTGAATCGGATCTGCGCCGCCTCTTCTCCCGGTCCAAGGGCGGTAACCTCGTGAAGCCCCCGGGTCATTTCCCAGAAAGCCTCGTAAGGGGGACCCACCCGGGCGATCTCCCGGCCATCCACCAACCAGACGATCTCCGGGAGAGGTTCTTCCGGAATGGCACGGAGTCGGACAAGATTGTCCTGGTCGTCCGACAGGACGAAACGGTCCCCGGAGTGCGGGGCAACGATCTGGAGCCTGCCCCCAAGGGGAATGGTCTCCCCGTCTTCCGACAATCCGATCCGGAGACTTCCGGTCGCAAGGGGAACCGGAACCTTTGTTCCTCCAGGACCTGGTGGGAGTGAGGAGGTGGGGGAAGCCCCCGAGGGTGGAGAAACGCTGCGCAACCTGACTCCCACACCCCGGAGAGGCATGTAGGAGGTCTCCTCCAGCGGGTCGGAAACCTGAAGATTGGAAGTCAGGATGAACGGATCGGAAACCCCGCGTCCGCGCCGTTCCTGCAACCAGCCTGCGTACTCGGGACCCAGCTCGTGCCGGTCGCCCTGGGTGGCATGGAAGGAACAGATGTTTTTCGCTGAATCCCTGTCCAGGCGGGGGCTGGCCTTCGGAAAGAAATCCCGGCTCCGAACCGGGCAGAATGCTGACGGAAGTCTTCCCGAGAAACCGCAGATTTCCTCCAGAAGAAGGTCTTTGGGCTTCGCGAACCAGTCTTCGGGCCGCGAAGCCGAGTCGATCTCGGAAAGGAGGTCGTGGAGGATAGGTCCGCAGGCGGTAGCTCCACCAAGGCCGTAGGTGGGGCGGCCGTCGAAGTTTCCGACCCACAACCCGATTATCAATCTCGGGGTGGCTGCGAAAAGCCAGCAGTCCCGGTAGTTGGTGCTCGTTCCGGTTTTCAGCGCCACAGGATGGTCGAACGAAAAGAACCGCGGGTTCCCGAAGGTCAGCAGGCGGGCGGACGGATCGGCGAGGATATCGAGAACCATGAAGGCTGTCTCGGACGACAGCACCCTACGCTCTTCTGGCCCTTTCCCGGGAACCTTCCTCAAGGGGGAGAGGATACCCCCATTTGCCAGGGTGCCGTATGCCGCAGCCAGATCGACCATCCGAAGCTCCGGATTTCCGATGGCCAGACCAAGGCCGAAGGTTGACGCGGCTTTCGGATCATCCGCGAGAAGCCCCACGGAGACGAGGAACCGGAAGAAAGGTCCGATCCCGACTGCGTTGAGCATCCGGACCGCGGAAATGTTGAGGGAGTTTCCCAGGGCGCTTCTGATGGAAACGGGGCCGTAGGCTCTCCGGTCGGAGTTGACCGGGAGGTAATCCCCCGATGGGGTCCGGAAAGTCTGTGTGGTATCGGGTACTTCAGAGGAGGGGACGAAACCGTTCTCGAGGGCGAGGGCATACAGGAAAGGCTTCAGGATCGACCCGCCCGACCGGGGAGCGAGACAACCATTGTTATAGCCTTCATGGACCGGTCCATATCCAAGGGAACCTGCCATCGCAAGAATCTCCATGGTTCGGGTGTCCACGATCATCCCTGCGGCCTGGAACGCTCCCCGCTTCCCCAGCCGATTCCTGTGGTTTCCGAGGACCGTCTCCAGCTTTTCCTGGACATCCAGGTCCAGGGAGGTCCTCAGTGCACCGGAGACCGTTGCCGGTTGCGGAACGGAGCCTGAAGCGGCTCCGCTTTCGATGGGGTCGGTCGTGCGGGACGCGGTCGTTCCTGCGATCCACTCCACGAAGTGCGGCGCACGGAAGGGCAATGCCCTTCTATGGGCTTCCAGCGGGTTTCCCTGCGCGGATTTCCCTTCGGATGAAGTCAGGTTTCCGTTCTTGACCATCTGCTCCAGAATCCAGTTCCGACGTGCGAGAAGAAGCTTGCGACCTTTTGCGGTTCCCGGGTCCATCCTCGATGGCGATTGTGGGAGGGCGGCCAGGACCGCTCCTTGCGAAACCGTAAGCGAATCCGCACCTCGGCCGAAAAGGAGGTTGGAGGCGATTCCCACTCCCCGCATGTTCCCCGACATCGGGGCGAGGTTGAGATATGCTTCGAGGATGCGGCTTTTGGAAATCTGTTGCTCGAGCTTTGCGGCGAGTACAATCTCGGTGAGCTTCACCCAGAGGGTTCGGGGGCGTGGCCATACGATCCGGATGAGCTGCTGCGTGATGGTGCTTGCCCCCGAGACGACTCGCCGATGCTTGAGGTTGAGCCAGGCGGCGCGCAGGATCGCGGTAACGTCGAATCCAGGGTGCGCGAAGAAGTTCTTGTCCTCTGCCGCGATCATGCTTTCGATCAATCGCGGTGTGCAGCTGGCGAGGGGAACGAAGATGCTGAACTCCTCGCGCTCGTCGGGAAAGAACCTCAGGACCTTTCCGTTCCGGTCCGTGATCGACCCGCCCCGGGAAAGGGCTCCCGAGATCCAGCCCGCCACGTCGGGAGTGATGATGAACACGACCGGACGCCAGAACAGCCAGCCCAACAGAAGGGCCAAAAGGGTGTACAGAAAGAATTTCCTGAACCGCCTCTTCCATACAGAGGAAAACGCGGAATCCGGAGTCTCCATCTTGGCCGTTACGGTGTCAGAACTCGGGATACTCGCTGGTGGTACCCCTCCCGGTGGACCGCCCTCGGACATCGATACCTCCGCAGGCATCTGCCCGCCGGGGTACCTTACCATTCTCCCGTTGCGGGCGCAACGGCACTGGGGGAAGATCTACAACCAGCCGAATGGGCCCTTCCCGCCCCCGTTCCTTTTCCACCACTCCAGGAGGAAAGTCTTGCGGGTGGGGTTCTGGTCGATGGTCCAGGTTTCCCACATCATGGTCCGGAAGGATTCCGCCATGTCTTCGCGGAAGTTCGTGTTTCCGTATGCGCTGACGGAAGCGGGCTCAGGTTTTCCCTTCGGCCAGAACGTCTTCTTCCAATCCCTTTCGAAGTCCTTGTTCTGGAGACTGTAGGCATGCATCATCTCGTGGGCAAGAACCTGGAGAAAGCCGTTCCCGCCGCTCATTGCGCGCCTGTAGACGTGAACGGTATCGGTGGACCAGAAGAATACCTTGCCCGCCGGATTGCCGATCATCCATGAGTCCTTCTTGATCTTCTTCGTGCACTTCACGAACGAATCGGGAAGTGTCGATATGAAACCGGCGATCCAACCGGCCTCTTCCAAGGTCCATGCGTTGCGTCCCGAACTGGGTTCGAGCTTGACTCCCCGCTTTGCGAGGTAGCCGAAGGGGTCGTCGGGGATGTTTTCGTATGGCATCTTTTCCGGCTGGGCGGAAGGAGAAGCGGTTTCCGTCGTCGTGGATGCTGTGGTTTCGGTGGAAAACCCGGTCGCCGCCTCGCCGGGGCGGGCACCAACGGGGGAGTCCCGCTCGACGCGGATTCCTGCTTCATCGAAGGGTGTTCCCCGGGACTCGGCCGGAAACAGCAGGCCCGCCCCAATCACCAGGGCCAGAAGCAGCCTTCCCATTTTCATCATATCAGCCCCCACAAGAGTATTGTCCAATTGTACTCAATAAAGCCGGACTTGGGAATCATCCCAGAAAGAAAAAGGGGCGGAAGATTCCGCCCCTTTTGAACCGGTTGAGACTACTTGGCGGGGAGGACCTTGATCTTCATCCCCTGGGTCAGGCCGAAGCACTCGGGGTCGTACATCAGGGAGACCCGCGTGGGGCGCAACCAGAAATCGCCTTCGCAGATCGCGCGGGCGAAGTAGGTGAACCGGAACCGCGAACTCCAGAGCGAATCCTTGAAGGCCAGGATCTTGTCGTCGTGCATCTCAAAATGGTCGGGATCGAGGGTGTATGCCCCGTCCTCCCAGTGTGAGTACCATTCGTCCTCGTCTTCGTCGGAGTCGTCATCGCCGCTGGGAACAGGCCTTCCTTCGGTCTTGAGTGCCGCGTTGATCCCCATGAATCCTGCGGGAATCGGATCCTCGAGAGCGAGGTATTCCATCCGGCCGTAATCGCCCCGCCTGTAGCTGTCGTCTTCGAACTCGACCGTGACCTTGAGAAGGTCGCCCACGCGGATCTCCTCGCTTCCGTTCAGGTTCTTGACCTTCTTCTCGACCCGGAACCCGTGATTGAGGTCTTCGGACCTCGACGCGGTTTCCGGATACGTCACGTCGAGACTCCAGCTGACCATCTTCCCTGCGGGGCCCTCGATCCGGACCTTCTTCTGCTTGGCGAGGGCCTCGGCATCCAACTCGACAACCTGGGGGACGTTCTTGGCCAAGGTCACCTCGGTTGCGGGCTTGTCGGCCTGAACGACTTTGACCTTCATCTCGGAAGGAACCGAGACGTCTTTGGCCTGGAAATACCGACCCAGGGCCATGAGACACCAGCCCGTGTCGGCGGTCGAGTTCCAACGGCCGTCATGTCGGACGCGGTCTAGCAGAAGAGCGGAATACTCGTCCGCCTTTTTCGAGGTCGGGTCTGCCAGCATCGTGACTATCAGGGAAAGTGCTATGTCACGGGTCCCGGAATCGTACCAGTAGGTTCTGGACGGTGACAGGTCAGGCTTCAGCTTCGAGGCCATTTCCTTGAGTTTTGCGGGGGGATGCATCTTGATCAGCGAGGCCGCCCAGAGGAGGATCGCCTTCGACT
>CAYRYU010000005.1:0-15053 GCA_964428355.1 uncultured bacterium | reverse complement strand
GCGGGGGGATGCATCTTGATCAGCGAGGCCGCCCAGAGGAGGATCGCCTTCGACTCGTTGTCCTTCTTGTCGAACCCGCTCATGAGAACCTCGAGATTGGCGTTGGTAAGGGTTTTGGCCAGCGCGAGGTTCACCGCTGAAAGCTCGTAGATCGGATGATCGTGGCCCCATCCGAATTTCTCCTCGCCGAAGAGACCGTTCTTGATATATGTTGTGGCCTTCTCCAGACGGTCCTCGGGGACGTCATATCCGGCTTCCTTGGAGGCCATGAGCGCGAACGTGGCATACTGGGTTCCCCACCAGTTCACCAGACGCTGTCCCGGCCAGTAGGAGAAGCCCCCGCGGTAGGTCTGCATCTTGAGGAGCCGGTTGATTCCGGGCTTGAGGAACTTGTCCACCTCCTCGACGGTCAGGCCGGGAATGAGGCCCTCGGCGGCGAGTTTCCGCAGGCCCGCCAGGGGGATGATCCCGGAGCTGGTCTGCTCGACGCAGCCGTAGGGATACTGGAGCAGATACCGGATGCTGGGGGTGAGTTTGCTCCAGGGGGAACCCGAGACGGCCATGACGGCTTTCAGGGTTCCCTTTCTTTCGAGCGGGTCAAGCGTGAGAATGTCATCTGGAAGGTCGATCGAGACATCGGAACTCCCCGTGAAATGCCCGAACTTCGCCCTTCGTACCAGGATGTGCTTGGGAAAGACCGGCAGGGTGCCAAGGATGGCATCCTTGAACGCGCCGAACTCGCCCGAGAAGATGAGGCTTCCCTGGCCGGGGCCGTTGTCGGCTTCGAGGGAAACCTTCACCGGGGTGTTTGCCATCGGGGTCAGGTTGGCCAGCGGCTCGGTCAGTTTTGCCGCGACATTCTTGCATTCGAGGATGTTCAGTTTCGCCTGGCCGGGGTTCTCCGTCTTGTTGCATGCGGAAAGCGGGAAGAGGGCGGAATCTCCCACCGTCAGGAAACGTGGCATCCCCGGTTGCAGGAAGAACTCCTTGGTCACGACCATCTGGCGTTCGGCCGAGCAGAACGAGCTTCCCTTGTCGAGTGCCACCAGGTAGATCCGGTAGGAGGTTGTGGTGTCGGGAAGCTTGAACTCGATCTGGGCCTTCCCGTTCTGGTCGGTCATCAGGGCCGGATTCCAGTATGCGACAGGGCGGAAATCCTTTCTCAGCGCGATGTCGGAGGAGATCGCGCCCGCCCCGCCGTCGCCGCCCGTGAGGGAATGGGTCGCGAAGAGTTTGAACAGGTCCTGGGTGATCAGGGAGAATCTGAGGTCACCGGTGAAAACCGAAAGCGGGAGGGAAAAGTTCGCCAGGGCCGCCAGAGTCGGGGTCACATACCCCGTCAGGGCGAGGACCGCCTCGTCAACCACGCAGACGGCCATTTCGACCTCGACGCCTTTCTTCTGATCGTTCAGAAGCTCGAAGAATACCTTCTTGGTCTCCGCGGGACGTCCGTGGAGGGGGCTGTCCCCGGGTTTTCCATCTTCCCCGATGATTGACGCAGTCAGGGTCTTGATCGAATCCTGGACCCTCACGCTCGTTACCCCGTAAAAGACCCGCGGAAGGCTCGTGTCGATCTGGCTGCGGTAGGTGGGGAAGGCCGACCGTCCCGTGGGGATGGTGACCGTGAGGAACGTGTTGGGGCGGTTCTCCGGCTTGAGCTTGAACTCGGCGGAACCGTGACGTCCCGCAACCGGAACCACCCGGTACTCGAAAATCCCGTCCCGCTCGCTCGTAACCAGTGCATGGGTAGCGGGTCGGGTGACGGAAAAATCGATCCGGACGGGATCGTTGACCGCGGCTTCACTCCTGGAACAGGCCAGGATGATCTCGGCGTCGCTCCGTCTCTTCTTGTTGCTGTCCTCGTCGTCATCGTAGTACCCGACGTATCCGACCTCGATTTCCCTGTTGCAGAGATACTCGCCGTCGGGAGTGGAGAAGATCGCCTGGAGCTGGTAGTCACCCGAGTCGTCGAAAACCAGGTCGAAGGAGGCATACCCATCGCGGATCGGTTGTTCGCTCGTCAGGGTCTTCAACCAGCCGTTCGACCAGTGGTAGAAGATGTTGCCGTCATCGTCGCGCTTCTGCGTGTAGAAATATCTCTTCCTGAGGATCTCGAGCCTCACCGAGCCGTTGGTCACCTTCTGACCGTTCTGGCCCACGATTATGACCTTCAGCGAGCTTTCGTCTCCCTCGTAGATACGGTTGGGAAGCGGAACGAAACCGACCCGGAAAGGCGCTTGGGGTTCGTAGATCTCGACCTTGGTCGCGGGTCTTGCGTCCACGTCCATGACTGTCGCCGAGATCTCCACGCCGTGGAGGCCGGCCATAAGAGCTTTGTCGAGCGGGAAGGAGACGGTCAGCTTTCCGTCCTTGTCGAGGACCGACTCCCCCGACTCGATCAGCATCCGGCTGGAGCCGTTGAACCCGAAGTAGAAACCCTCGTAACCGGTCACGTCGAACTCGGTGGGAACGACCGTCGCGGTCCAGCGGACCTTCCCGTGGCGAACCGGTCCTCCGGTGTAATACTTCGCTTCGACCAGGCATTCGAGATAGTCCTCCATCGTCTTATGGCCGACGATGGATGCATTCTCCCGTGACTTTTTCTGGGTCGAGATGTTCACGAAGTGCCGGGGCGGTTCGAAAAACTGGACCTGGAATCCGGTTTGGGCAAAGCTGATGACCTTTTCATCATCCTTGTCATTTTCGTCATCGTCTCTTGAACGACGGGACGCTTTTTCCGGGGAGGTCCCTTGAACGGGGTTCTTCTTGAACAGAGAATCCCACGGCGATTTTTCCTCATTCGAATCGGGTTTCCTGACGGGGACCTTCCCCTTTATGAAAATCGTGTATTCGCCGAGAGGGGCGAATTCCTTGAGGGTCAGGGAACCGGAACAGGTCCCGAACTCGTTGAGGATAGCGGTGGTGTCGACTATCTTCTCTTCACGTGAGTTGACGATCTCGACGATGACCTCGTCTCCCGCCGGAGGAAGAATCTGGTTGTCCTGGTACTTCCGGAGGGTGGCCTTCCAGAAAACCGTTTCACCGGGCTTGTAGATCCCGCGTTCGGTGAACACGTTAGCGTTTCGGTCCTTGAGGCTGATTTTTCCGGGAACGTTCTGGGTGACCGAGAAAGGTCGGAACCTGTTGGAATCCAGCTGGATGAAACAGCTGTCGCCCTCGGTGGAGGCGATCGCGATGACGGTATCGGGTATCCGAAGGGTGGCCGAGGAAACCTCGAAGGAATCACCATCCGTGACCAGGGCGGGGAAGCTGGTTCCCTCGTTGGCGACGAGCAACCCGTCCTTGTCGGTGCGGCCGAGGAAGAGCCGCTTGTCGTCCGCGGAAAAAACCATGATGGCGGCGTTGGCAACCGGCTTCGCGCTCTCGAGGGAGGTTACCCAGAAGAGGAGGTTCTTCTCGCTGAATTTGTATGTGATCGAAAGGTCCGTGAGCTGGAACAGCCTGCTGGTGCAGCTTTTCTGCTCCTTGCCTGCGTCGAACAGCTGGAGGAGGAACGCTCCGCCCTTTTCGGGATTGCTTCGGAAAGTCAGCGGGAGAGACAGACGGCTCAGCTTGTCGGCGACGGACGGGGCGATGAAGGCTTCGTTGGACTGTTGGAACTCGTCAAGGAAAAGCGGGAGGGAGTTCCCCTGGAGCGGTGGGAGCTTTTTAAGGTCGCCAAGGCGCTTGATCCCCTCGACCATCTTCTGTTCGGCTTGGAATGCTTCCGAAGCCAGTTCCGTTTCGGTCTCGTCGGCGGCACGCATCCTCTCGCTGGATTTGGGGCGCCGGGAATCGTTTTCGGTGAGCAGGGACATGGCAGCGAACTCGGGGGAAAACAACGGCGGAATCCGGGTGATCTGGCACCTGATCTGGGAGACGTTGACCAGGGAGACCGGAACCAGTTGCCGTCCCTTTAGTTCCATTACCGCCCGGTCGGATTCGAACCGGATCGTTGGCTGCGGGCCGGCGGCGACGAACTCCCGTTCGAAATGGGGGAACAGGAAATCCTCACCTTCGACATGTCCGCCCTTGATCGTGAAGTTGTATTTCCTGGCGGTCTCGAAATTCCCCGAAATCGAGAAATGCAGGTCATCGCTGGCATACTCCTTGACGGTGACTTTCCCGACGGGAGGAAAGAGCCGGACCTGCTTTTTCAGGGAATCCGCGTCGATCTTGCGGCTGACCTTGACCCTGACTCCGCGGTCATCGCTCGAGGAAAAATACGGATCCACATCTTCGATTTCGACGACATCCCTGGTGAAGAAGATGACCTCGACATCCGTGGCGAGGGTGGATTTCCTGTCAGCGGCGGAAAGAGCCTTCGAAAGCCGGATAACCACATCGGAACCGGGTTCCGGGACTTCCTTGGGCTCGATGACGAAAATCTTGCGTTCGCTGGGCAAAGGGACTGGAAGGGTTTCGCCGTTCGTGTCGGTGGCGTTGACCACACGGTACTGGACGGACTTGTCGTCCAGAAGGCATGTGAGATGGCGTGAGAAATCCAGGACCGATACCGGTTCGGTGAACTCGAACCGCAGGCTCCACTCGCGAGGCTGGTAATCTCCCGTGATCGCCATCCGGGTTTGGACGCCGAGACCTTGACAGTAGGCCGATCCCTGGAGGAAAACCAAACATAGTGCGATAGAAAACAACCACCGAAAACGTGAACAATTCATTATCCCGCGCCTCCCCTTTGTGAGTTGGAAGAAGTATAAACCGGGGTTCCGGTTTAAGCAAACCACCTTGAACTGGTGCCCCTGCATGTTAGAATCGGAAAGGAAACGATCCGGTGGGGTCGGAGGGAAAATTCCAAGGGTTTTTGCTCCTTTTTGACCAATTTCGCAGAAGTCCCGGGCCCGAAGGAAAACCCCTCGATTTCGACGGTTTTGCGAAGGTCGTCGACGAAGTCTGGAAGGTCACCCGGGAACTGGACTCCGGGGAGCTCATCCGCGGGGTCCTTGACAGGATCGATGGTTTCACCGGTGGAACCCCGCTATCCGATGACCGGACGCTCGTGGTGATCCGACGAAACCCCATCCGTAGGACTTGAATCGGGTGGCTGTGGTGGGGAGTCTCCGCTTGTGATAATGTTGGAACGACATCACTGTTTCCCGGAAGGCAAGGACGCCTGGACGTTTCGACGTTTCGACGGTCCCCGGGGAACCGGAGGCGAACGCAGGGGGCGACATCTCGCCGCTTTCGGGATTTCCCGGTCTCACGCGTTCCGGTTGAGGAGAGATATTGGCTGAGGAAGCTATCGCGAATTCCCGTGGGAGAGGTCCCGAAGTTCTTCGCCATCCTGGCGAAAATGTGACATGTCGCCATCCGTGGACGGCAGGTCTGGCCGTCCTGGCTGCTCTCCTGTTGGGAACCGCCCATCTGGCGACTTCCGGGATCCAGTGGCATCCGGGCTTCGCCACCTTCCTGGTTGAGGAAGGGAACGGAAAAGCTGAGTTCGCGACCTTTCTCCTTCTCGCGGCATCTTTTCTGCTGGCGGGAGGAACGAATCCTGCGAAAGCTTTCCGGGATATCCAGGATCGCTTGTCCCCCATTCTCGGAAAGAGCGGGGGGATTGCACTCACTGTTCTGTTGCTGCTTCCCCAGCGCCTGATGGACAACAACAGCGGCTTCCGATTCGTTCCCGAAGGCACTGCTCTCTCTGCGATAATGCTGATGCTCGATGTCTCCAGGGGGTTTCTCGCGTTCGCCTTTTTCCGATGGCTTCTGGCTGCTTTTCCCAACAGACCGGAACCATGGGCTCGAGGGGAGGCGGTTGGAACCTTTCCGGGACGGCTTGCACGGACCCTTCCGGTGGTGTTCCTTGCGGTTGCCATCGGAATCCAGTTCTTCGTGCTTGAGAACATACCTCACGTCGATGACGAGATCATCCAGGACTGGCATCTCAGGCTTCTTTCCGACGGTCGGGTTTCCGCTCCGCCCAATCCGTGTCTCAGGTCATTTGCCCCTGATGAAAAGATGGCCGACGACGGCAAGCGGCTGTTCTCCACCTACCAACCCGGACTCGTGATGGTCTGGCTTCTGGTGGGGCGGTTCCTTGGGACAGGCCTGGTCAATCCCTTGCTCGGGTTGCTTTCGCTGTTCATCCTTCACCGGACGATCGGTCAGACCCATTCCAGGGGAGTTTCCGATGATTTCGTTTTCCTGCTGGGAACTTCACCCTTCTTCTGCTTCATGGCTTCAGGCCGGATGAACCACATGCTCTCGCTGACCGTCGTGGCCGTTTTTTTGCATGGCCTTTGCCTGCTGCATCGGGGAATGCACAGATCCGGAATACTCTTGGCAGGCCTTTCAGCTGGGATTTCCCTGATGACCAGGCGAGTCGATGGCGCGGTGCTGGTACTGGCGGGGGTGGTTCAGATACTGCGAACCGGCGGAACCTGGACGCGAAGGATTCTTCTACTGGCTGTCCTCTCGTTGCTCGTCGGGGCCTTGTTCCTTCTTCAATCACGATTGTCCCAGGTTCATTCCGGGGATGCGATGCAAATGGTCCGGCAGGCCCAGAGGGTGGTTCGGAATTTTTCGCTGGATGGGCTCCGCGAATCCTTCTTCAACAGCCTGGACAACATCCTCGGGTTTGGGGTCTTCGCTTTCGGCGGTATTATCGGTGGCTTCTCCGGGATCTGGCTCCTTGGGGCCCGCGACAATGATCCCCAGCGCGCTGCGCTCGAGGGATTTCTGGCGATCCATGCCGCTTTGACCATCGGGGTCTACGGAATCTACTATTATCAGGACTTCTGTTACGGTCCCAGATACTTTTTCGGCCTCCTCCCGGCGGCTTCTCTTGGAGTGGCGCTCCTGCTGGACCGGCTCCGGAACGGAGGGCTGGGCGATCTCGCCCGACGCTGGGCCGTGATCGGGATGGTTTTTTCCCTGGTGGTAATCACGAACCAGGTCTGGTCCCTTTTAGGGAACTCCTATTGGCATATCGATGGTGCATTCCAGAGGTTTCTTGCTTCGGAGAAGCCCTCTCCAGCCATCGTCTTCCTCGCAAACCCCACCCGGGTCAGGAAAACCATCGGAGTCAGGTTGGCCCGGCTTGGGGTTCCCGGGCCTGAGTTGATGACGATTTTGGGGAATGATTCCCTCGATTTCCACTCACTGGGAGCATTTGTCGCCTCGCTCACCCCGGGTGACAGCGTGGGCCTGACCTCGGCGATCACACGGGCGATCGAATCCAGCAGGCGAAACCGCCCTGAATCGTTCTCGATCAACTCCTGGGAAGTGGTTCGCCTGAATTCGGCCGATCCTCTCTCCCAGGAAACCATCGTCGCCCTCGACCTTGGCGACGAACCCAATTCCCGCCTGATCCGCCAACTCCCGAATCACATCCCCCTTCTCGCTGAAAGTTCCCCAGAAGGCTTCCGCTTTCTCCCATACTCCCCTTCCGGAATCCCCAATTTCTAAATTGGGGACATGTGAATCTTTTGAAAAGATTCACATGTCCCTGAATTAAAGAAACCCTTTCTTGGAGCGGTTTTCCAAAGCCCCTTTCAGTTTCTCGGCTCTTTTCGGAAACTCGGTCTCTGACTAACTTGATTGGAACGTGCTTTCGAAAATCGGGGACATGAGATTCTATTCCAATTGATTCCTGTGTCCCCGAATTTGTCTTTTGGGGGGAGAGTCGGATATCATGGGGGATCAAAAAACCTGAGGGGGGTGCCGTGAAAAAGTCGGTGCTTGTTTCATTTCTCGTAGTGGTTTTCCTGTTGCCGTTGCTTGCCCCTGCACAGGACCAGCCGGTCTCGCAGCTGAAACCCGACGTTCAAGGCAGCGACCTCATCACCCCTTTGAACCCCAATCCGATTCCGATCGATGAAGCGCTTTCGAACCGTCTCAAGATCATGGGGAAACCTGCCAGGAACGTCATTCTTTACGTTGTTGATGGGTTCAATTCCGGAGCCCTGACGCTGGCCCGTTCCGTCCTGGTTGGCCGTGACAAGCTCCTGGAGGTCGACCGGTTCCCCGTGATCGGCCGGATGATCATTTTCGCCAAAGACTTTTTGGTAACCGACTCCGCTGCGGCGGCGACCGCTTTCGCCACAGGCGTGACAGTTCCCCGGAACCGGGTCAGTCAGGATGATGATGGGAAGCCTCTCCTGACGATCGCCGAAGCAGCTCACAAACTGGGTTTCAAAGTCGGCCTTGTGACGACGACTGCCATCACGGATGCAACTCCGGCGGCTTTCGCCGCCCACGTCGAGAACCGGACCGACAAGAACGGGATCGCCCGGCAGATGGTGAATTCCGGTTTTGAAGTCCTGATGGGGGGTGGGAGGGAGTGTTTCCATTCCCAGGAGGAGGGCGGCAGCCAACCCAAAGGGGTCAACCCGGTCGAGGATGCCCGAAAAGCTGGTTACACGGTCGCCCAGAACCGGAAGCAGCTCGAGGAGTTTTCCGCCGCGGGAAAAGAGAGGATTCTTGGCCTTTTCAACGAGGATGATCTTCCGATGGGTTTCGAGGAGCCCAACCCCATGATTCCAACCCTTCCCGAGATGGTCGCCGCCGCTCTCGGGTGTCTCTCCAAGGCGGACAAAGGGTTCTTCCTGATGGTCGAGAGCGGTTCGCTGGACACGGCACAGCATTTCCATGATGCAGCGGAGGTCGTCGCCCAGTTGAAGACCTTCAACCAGACACTCCAGATGCTTTCCCAGTTCGCCCAAACCCGGACTGACACACTGATCGTGGTCATTTCGGACCACGGGACTGGAGGACTGACAATAACGGAGGAGTTCGATTCGGAGAAGTTCAAGAAATCCGCGACCTCGACCATGTCACTTGCTGCCGAGTTCTGGACCCGGAAAGAAGCTTTGCCTGACCGCCTGAAGGTTCTTTTCCCCGATTTCGGTTTTCCCCCCGAAGAGCTGACGCCGGTTCTCGCACGCGATAACAAACTCGATTTCCAGACGTTCCTGGGATCTTTGGTTAACGAGAAGTTCGGTTTCGTCTTCCTTCGCCCGGAGAAGCAGGTCCGGATCAAGGGCACCTGGGGACATACCGCCGAAGACCAGTTCCTCCATGCCCAGGGAAACCACCAGGGGTTGTTCGGCGGAGTCATGCATTCATACGAGATTCCCAGAAGGATTGCAGCTGCCATGGGTTTTGCCTTCCCGTGAAGCTGCCTGTCGCGCCGTGCCGTGAGGCGGGATGGGCGAAAGAATTGAGGCCTTGAAGAATGAACAGATTTTGCCTGGTTTCTTATCCTGGTCAGGAGAGGTCGCCCGAAGTCGTCAAGATCAAGACCCTTCCGGATCTTCTCAAAGCACATCCTGAAGGACTCTACAGGCTTACCTACTTCGTGGAAACGGACAACCTCCAGGAGATCCGTGAGGCGGGAAGCAAGGGTCGCCTTCCCATGGGTGGTCCCTTTTCGGTGGTACATGCCGTAAGGCGTGCGAGCGACATCGTCCTCGAGGAATGCGGGTATGAGAACCACACCTTCACGCTGGAGGTCGGCGGCAAACGTCTTCCGGAGTTGCCTTCGAAGGGCGATATCGAGGCTCTTCTCAAGGAAGAGAAGACCCTGGTGGTCTTCGATTCCCGGACATACAAGCCAAATACGGAGGTTTTCAGCTTCCAGGACGTTTATGACGATACGATCCGTTTCATCGCGGCCTTGAAGAAGCTCGGGATAACGAGCGATCAGATGGGGATCTATGCAACCCCCGAAGAGATTTCGATCGAGGTTCATCCGGGAGTGTTCGATATCCCTGACGATCCCAAGCTCCCCTTGTATTATCAGAATCTCCTTTTCAAGCTGGCAGGAGTGAAGCGCATGGATCGGCGGTTTCAGAAGACCTTCAACCGGACCGTCCTGCTCCAGACTCCCCAGTTCACACATCAGTTCCTGATTCCCGGAAGCATCCATCCCGGCCTTCGCCGGCCGAAGGTCTGCGTCGGTCAAACCCATATCTCCTACGGCATCGCCGCCTTTTCCGATTTCTGTGGAAAGAAGCGGTCTCTCGAGGAGTGCCAGCAGGAAACAAAGAACTGGGTCAAGTTCCTGGAATCTTCGGTAATTGCGGTCGATGGCCTCAGGGACATCCTTACAGAGGTTTCGGTGACCGAAACTCCAGCGGTCGTTCCCGTTTCCGCCCCGGTCGAGAAAGCCCCCTCCGTTTCCGCGACGGGTGGTGTAAGGCCACTGCACGAGGAACTGGCGGCTATTTCGTCCCAACCACCGTCATCGCAACCGAGCATTCCAGCTCCCTGGCCGGAGTTCACGCGGTTGCTTCTCGGGGGGTGGAAAAAGGACGGCCTTCACGTCATCTTCGGGGGCAGGGAAGAAGGAAAGGCGGCATTCCTCCTGGCCCAGGCTCTCAACCTCGCCTCGAAAGCCGGAGTCCTTTTCGTGTCGCGGGAACAGCATCCGAGGGAGTTCGTCCAACGCGTGGCTTCCTGGGCTTCCCGCGTCTCCATCGCGGAGATCGCCTTCAAATCGGGCGCTTCCTCGCCGGATGGAGAAGCCTCGCGCAGGAAGTACAAGGAGATTCTTGATGCCTCCCGCCCATTCCTGGGTGATTCCTTCTTTTTCCGGGGTATCGACAGCGTTCTTCGCTTCGGGGACGTCGACGAACTTGGCCAGATGATGAAGATGATTTCCCAGAAGGAAACGCGGGCACTTTTCCTTGAATCGTGGCGCTTGGAAGACATCCCCCGTGGATCCGATCTCCTCGATCGCCTCAAGGGACTGGCTTCCGGCCAGGGTTTCCCCGTCTTCCTCTCGGTCCACGTCCCACCGGTCGCCTATCCGAAGCCGCATTTCATCGATGGGTTCGATCTCGAGATCCTCGACCGGTGGCAGGGCGTCGCCGACACGATCATCCATCTGTCCTCGGAAAGGATCAACCTGCGGAAGTTCCTGGCGATGTCCCAGGGGAAAGTCGACCCCGCGATTGCCGAGAAGCTGGAGCAGAAGCTGTATCATGCCGCCGGAGCAGGGAAGCTCAAGGGTGACACTTTCTCCCTCGCCCGGATAATCCACCAGCGGGGGGGAGGAAGATACGCCGCATCCTTCCTGTACCAGCGGGATATCCAGAGGTTCACGGAGGGACTTTCGATGGCGCTTGGCCGGCCCTGAAACCGGGGGTGCGGGGATGAAAAGGGTTCACGGGATCGTCCACGGGGAGGTCCAGGGAGTAGGGTTCAGGGCTTTCACGCAGCGGCATGCCACCGCCCTGGGCCTTTCGGGATGGGTCCGGAATCTTTACGACGGAAACGTGGAGTTTCTCGCAGAGGGGGAAACCGAAAAAGTCCGCGAGTTCATCCGCCTGCTGGGAACCGGACCGCGCTGCGCGATCGTCTCGAGGCTCGAAATCCTCGAGGAGGAAGAAACCGAAGCGCCCCCCGGGGAGTTCTTCGATATCAGGTTCTGATCACTTCATGAAGATCTGGGCATTGATCTTCCTGATCGAGGCCCTGACCTGATCGCGGACCGTAAAATCGGGGTCATCCTCGTCGAGTTGCAAAATCTTGAGCGCGGCGGGAGTCCCCAGCTCACCGAGTTGCACCGCGGCTTCCTTGCGGATGTTGGGGTCCTTGGATTTCATGTCCTCCGCGAGTTTGTCCTCCGGCCGCATGCATCCGGCGGATGCGATCAATATGGACAAAATGCAGAGCATCATCAACAAGCGTTTCATAAGGTGCCTCCCAATCGAAATGAACCTCTTACATTTTCATTATACACGTTCCGGAATCAGGAGGGTGAATCGAGAATCTTCCAGGTTACTCCGGTCGCTTTGGCCTGTTCGGTGATAAGCAGGGCGAATTCGTCCATGTTCCGGGCAAGGTCCCCTTCCGGGGTGATGGTCTTGGAGGTGTAGACCACTCCGAGTATCCTCCTGGTCGAATCGGAGATCTTCGTTGCATGTGAATCCTTGACCGGGCTTCCGACCGCCTGGAGATCGCCCCCGGAACGGGCTACGACTATGAGATTCCGGAGCGAGATCTCCTGGCCCTCGCGGTTGAAGATGTATTTCTCTTCGTCGAGCCCCAACCGGAGGCAGAGATTGCCGCCCGTCTTGTCGAGGTCGAAAATGCTGATCGGAAGATTCGTGGTCAGCGAGAGGTGATTGTTGATGTCCACGAGATTGTTGATGGGGTTGAAAGCTCCTCGTCCCTGGACATCCTTGACGAGGAACTCCGAAGCGGGCCGGTTCCTGCCCGATGGGTGGAACCCGTATGCCTTCAAAAGACTTCGGATCCCTTTCTGGAGACTGTCGGGGAAGACAAAACCGGGAGCCAGAATGGGAAGAACCGCTTCCCGGATCATTTCAAGATAGGCCGGGGACGAAGCGGACACTTCGACGCCTTCCGCCTCGACCAGGCCCACTCGAAGCGGGCCGGGTGGCATGGAGAAAACAATGTTCGTCTTCATGTATCAACCTCGGGATCACTTTCGCTCATTGAAGAAAGTCCAGGATGGTTCGGCAGATGACGTTGATGTCCCTTGCGCCCAGGACCAGCACCATGTCTCCCGCCCGGGCCTGGCTCACTATGTTGGAAACGATGTCATTCCGGTTTCCGCAGTAGTAGACATCGGGGAAGGTCTGCCGGACCTGCTCGACCAGTTCCTTGGAGGAGATATCCTTTTCGGTCGTTCCGCCCCCGTAGTAGATGTCATCAAGGTAGAGAAACTCCCCGGATTCAAGGGACGAAAATACCTTGACCAGGTCATCCCGGGTGAACCGCGTGGGGCCGAAGCCGTGGGGCTGATACACGATGAAACGGCGGCTCGAGGCGTGCCGGGCAGTCCTTATCGCGGCGGCTATCTCGACGGGGTTATGGGCGAAGTCGTCCACCACGGTAACTCCCCGGGCTGTGCCGATCACCTCGAAACGCCTTTTCATTCCAGGGAATGCCAGGAATGCCGAAGCCATTTCGTCGGTGGGAATTCCCAGTACACGCCCGATAGCGATTACGCCGAGAGCGTTCAGGACGTTGTGGGTTCCGGGCATTGAAAGGGTGAAGGCGGCTCCCTCGAAAGAGAAGTCGATGTGGTCCTTTCCCACGAAGATATGGTCTGGATGGATGTCGCAGGTGGGCGAGAGACCATAGGTCAGAACCTTGCGGGAACTTTGCTTCGCGAGCTCCCGCAGGTTCGGGTCATCTCCGCAAAGGACAACCAATCCGTCAGGAAGGGTATTCCCGATGAACTGCCCGAAAAGGGCATTGAGTTCCTCGAGGGACTTGTGATCCCTCGAGATGTTCGTCACCAGGGAGATATACGAATGGTATTTCACGATCGAACCGTCCGATTCGTCGGCCTCGATCACGAAATGTGGCCCGGTTCCGCGAAAGGCGTTCGTCTCGAATCCGGAGATGATCCCGCCGACCGCGCAGGATGGCTCGAGGCCTGCAAATTTCAGCAGCCAGGCGGCAAGGCCCGTCGTGGTCGTCTTTCCCGCTGTTCCACCGATGGCGATCCCCTTTTTCTCGTTGAACATTTGCGCAAGGAGGTCGGAACGCATGATTTCCGGGATCCCCAGCTCCCTGGCTGTAACGATATCGGGAACCTGGTCCTCCACGGCCGTTGATTTGACAATCACTGCCTGGTTGGGAGAAAGCCCGTTCTTTTCGAGAAACAGGCGGGGACCCTGGCCGTCCTGGGGATAGATAGGGATACCCAGCTTCGTCAGCCTCTTGCAGTAGTCTCCTTCGAGATTCCGGTCGGAACCGGCAACCTTGCACCCATCCGATAGAAGGATCTTTCCAAGGCCGCTCATCCCCATCCCGCCGATTCCGACGAAGAACGCGTTCATGGTTCGCCTCCAATTGCGGAATCGCTTTTTCCGGAATTCGCGACTCCTTTCCTAAGATATCGAAAGATTCCCCGCATGGATTTAGGGGGAATTTCCGAAATGAGGGTCGTTGGCCAGAATTTTCCGGAATGGGTCCGGGAGTCTCCGTTGAAATGGGGAAATGGTGGACAGGCTGTGGGAATCCTGGGATAGTGATGGAAGCGGAGGGAAAAATGGGATTGAGCCGGGTGGAGCGGGTGGAGGGGTGTCTCCTCGGAACCGCCGTTGGAGACAGCCTCGGGCTTCCTCTCGAAGGCCTGTCGCCCGCCAGGGCAAAGGCGTTCCTCGATGGTGGAGTTGCCCACCACTTTCTGGCCGGACGGGGAATGGTCTCGGATGACACCGAGCACGTTTGCCTGACCGCACTTTCCCTCATCGACTCGGAAGGCGATCCGGAACGTTTCCAATCGCGGCTGGCAACCCACCTGCGGTGGTGGCTGGCCGCTTTTCCCGCCGGTGTCGGGTTCGCGACCCTGAGGGCAATCCTGAAGCTCTGGCTGGGTTTCGCGCCCGGAAATTCCGGGGTTTTTTCGGCCGGAAATGGCCCCGCGATGCGGTCGACGATACTCGGAGTGGCTTTCGGGGCCGATCCAGGGAACCTCGAAAAACTCGTCCGGCTTTCAACAATCATCACCCATTCCGATCCCAAAGCGGAAGCGGGAGCAATCGCTGCAGCAAAGGCCGCCTTCCTTTCGGACCAGTTCTCCACAGGCGCAATGACGCTGGAAACCCTGGAATTGGAAATCCGGTCTTCACTCGAAAAGATAGGTCCGGCGGGGGTGGAACTTTCGAACCTCGTTGGCCTTGCAGCCGATTCGGCAGGAAAGGGACAGAGCACGCTCGCGTTCAGCCGCGGGCTTGGCCTGGAGAAGGGAATATCCGGTTACATGTTCCATACCATTCCCTGCGTTCTCCATGCCTGGTTCCGCTCTCCTGGTGATTTCCGGTCCGCGATGACGGAGATCCTTTCCGCCGGTGGGGATGCGGATACGACAGGAGCGATTCTTGGCGGGATCGCGGGGGCTGGGGTTGGAAGGGTCGGCATTCCCCCGGAATGGATAGCGGGGATTCTTGACTGGCCCTGGAACCCGACTAACATCAGCATTCTCGCCCGAAGCCTGGGGGAGGGAGATCCGCAGCTGTTCCCGCGACGACACTATCTTCCCTTTCGGCTTGCGAGAAACCTGTTCTTCCTGGGGGTCGTCCTCCTGCACGGGTTCAGGAGATTATTCA
>CAYRYU010000004.1:0-174441 GCA_964428355.1 uncultured bacterium | reverse complement strand
GCCCCCCACGGCCCCCCACGGGCCCACGGCACCACGGCACCACGGCCCCCGGAAATCACTTTCCGATTCGGAAGTTTCCTGGTAGATTGTGGAATCCGAAGGAGGTTGAGACCATGAATTCTCGTGCCGGTCGTGCCGGGCTCTTGTTTCTTTCCCTGGTCGTCGTTTCCGCGGGAATGGCCTTCGCGGGGACAACCCCGGTCTCCCAAACGGATGGCCCCCATGGAGGGTTCTTCTGCGCGGTCCAAGAGTGCGGAATCGGCTTGGTCGAAGCCAAGATCAAAGACCGGATGCTCCATCTCTGGTTCTTCACGGGCCCCGAGAACTCGCCAAAACCACTTGCGATCCCCCAGCAGAAGCTTTTCCTCCTGACTTCCCCCGAGAATGCCGGGCCCCGGACAACGTCCGCCGAGCTGATGCGATCCATCAAGGAAATCCAGATGGCTCCGGAAACCGACCAGGAAGGGCTTCTCCCGGGAAAGGGTTCCTTCCATTTTTCGGGTGCCCTCAACACACAGAAGGTCAACGCCGTTGGTTGGGCATGGGTCGCCAACCAGCTCCGTCCCTTCAGGATCATGATCCCCGGAGGCCTCCACGTCAACTGCTCATCCTCCGGCAACAAGTCATCGGGAGGTTCCGGAGGAACCGGCGGAAGCGGCTCTTCCGCTTCGGGTGGTTCCGTGGGGAGCAGTTCGAGCGGCTCTGGAGGAGTTACATCCGGAAGCTAGCGGGTTTTCCCCGCGTTCTGGACTGTCTCGAGTGATGGACCTGCGAACGAATGTCCCGTTGCCCCACGAGAGGAAGGACCTCGGGAAGCGAATCCGGACAGCCACGCCATGAACACCCGGAAAGGTTCCACGGAAAAACCTCCTTCGGGAGGCACTACTGGAAAAGCCCCATGGGGGATCCCCCTCGGCTTCTTCCTGTTCTTCGCCTTCCACCAGCTCTGGGCGATGTGGTTCCAGGTCCAGAACTTCTTCTTCTACGTCCGGCCGCAGGTTCCATCTCCCTCCTTTCTTGCCTGGGTGGCGACGAGGTTGCCCTTCATCCAGTTCGAAAACCTGCTGATGAGCCTTGCGGCGGGGTTCCTGTTCCTCCCCCGCCTCCTTCATCGGACCGGCCGGCTGTTTTCGGGCGGGGCTTTCCTCTTCCTCAACGGGATCCTGCTCCTCAACCAGATCTCCTTTCACCTGACCGGAAACAACCTCCGCATGAGCTTTTCCGAGGAAGGCCCGTTCAGGTTGTCCCTCCTTTGGGACTCCCTGAAGCTCGGCCTCGACACACTCTGGATAGCGAACCTCGTGTTGTTCACGCTTCTGCACCTGGTTTTCTTCTCTCTTTTCCACATGTCCGGGAAACCGGGCTCGGGCATTCCCGACCCCGACCGCCCGCTGGGGGTTTCATGGTCCATCGGGAGCTCGCTCTTGATTCTTGCCCTCGTGGGCTTCAGCCTTGGAATCCCGCGATCGAGCCGGGATTTCCAACTCGACCGGCATCCTGTTCCGATGCTCTTCGAGGAATGGAGCTCTAGCGGAACGCAAGTTCCTTCGACCGGAGAGCTGATCCGGGATTTCCGGAAGCCGGTTTCCCCCCGCCCCGAGGAACCCGTCGATGAACGCGAAAAACTCCACAGGGCCTGCGAGAAGATCCGCACTTCATGCCGCTCCCCGAACATCTTCATCTTCGTGATGGAGTCGGTCGGCTCAACGCAGCTTTTCGATGGGGGGAAACCCGATCCGAGGTTGACACCAAACATCTACGGTCTGTACCAGTCCGGGATCCTTTTCGATTCGGTCTATACATCTTTTCCCGCGACCGCCAGGGCGCACATATCCATAGTTTCCGGGGGAGACCCGTTCCTGGACGCATTCATCTTTTCCCGGAACGCCTCGGGAGTCCCCGCCCCCAACCTCCTGAGCGAGTTCCGCAAGAACGGCTATCACACCGGCCTGTTCGGGTCGTCAGACCTCAACTTCGGCAACCTGGACATGCTCCTGAAAAACCTCGATTTCGACATGTTCTTCCACTTCGGGATCGCGGACAAGGTCTTCCAGGGAAGGTTTCCGTTGAACTCCTGGGGAGGATCGGAAGAAGGCACCCTCGAGAAGATCGGGGAATGGCTGGCGGCGGAAGACAACTCCACCGCACCCATACTGCTGGAATTCCTCCCGAACGCGACCCATCACCCCTACAGCGCTCCGGCCAGTTTTTCCAGCAACTATTCCGGGACCGATGACGAGAGCAAATACCGCCATGCCCTCCATTTCGTCGACCGGTGCCTCGGGGATTTCCTGAACATGGTCAAGAAACACGGCAGGTATGACAATTCGATCATCGTTCTGATCGGAGACCACGGTGAGGCTTTCGGGAAGAAGCATCCCGGGAGCTTCCTGCACCAGAGCTACCTCTTCGACGAGAACGTGAGGTCCTTCTTCCTGTTTTCTTCGCCCTGCCTCACGGAAGGGGCGGTCTCGAGTTCCCGCACGGGAAGCCTCGGAGACCTTCTCGCCACGCTCGCCTCCCTTGCGAACATCCCGCTCCCGGAGGGGAAGGGGCGGAACATGGTTTCCTTCATCGACGAACCCCGGATGGATTTTTTCTACAAGATGGCCTTTCCCGCAAAATGGGGGTGCCGGGATGGAAAGTACAAGTTCATCAACAACATGCACCTTCCAAAAGACCCCGAAATCTATGACCTCGAGGCGGACCCGCTGGAGAGAACCAACCTTGCCCCCTCGATGCCTGAGGTCGCGATTAAATACGATACGGCCTGCAGATCGTGGTTCGCATGTTCGAGCCGCGACCTGCGCGACTACCTCGACCCGGTTCTCGACTTCTCGAAGGTGATCTGGCCGGTAGAGACCGCGTCCTGGCCCGCCGATACAGTTTTCATGGGAACGATCGATCGCGACGGAAACTTCCTGCCCCGCACCAGATTCCATTCGCGGCAGAGGGTGTTCGCCGCCATCAGGTTCGGATCGCCTCCCGCTCCCAACCTCAAGGCGGAATGGGTTTCCCCGCTGGGAATGCACTTCCCGGCCAACCTCACAATCGGTTCTGAGCCCCTCCAGATACTGACTTCATTCTCGGGGGAGCGGCCGATGACCGACGGGCAGTGGGAGGTGTTCCTCAGGGAGGACTCGGCCATACGCTACAACCAGACCTTCGTGACCGACAATTCGGTTCCATTTCAACCCGTCGAAAACGGATCGTCGAATTGAGCCGCGTTCCATTCCGTCAGATCCTGTCGTATCATGCTGACAAGAGATGTCGATCAACCCCAAATCCGAGAACCGGCGGGATCTAATCCGCGTCATCACCCTGGCGCTGGCAATTCTGGTTTTCTATCTTCCTTCCACGCGGTTCGGGTTCGTCTACGATGATCACCACCATGTGCTGAACCAACCGTTCATAAGAACCGCGGCCGGGTTCCTTGATGTCTTCCTCCAACCGCACATGTCGAACGAACTGTACTATCGGCCGCTTTCCCGGTTGACGATCCTGGTCCAGAAGTCGCTGACCGGAGACGAACCCGGCTGGTTTCATCTTGGAAACGTGCTCTTGATGGTCCTTCTGGGGCTCCAGTTCCATTTCGTCCTGAAATCGGACGCATTCGGCGTCCACCCCACCGTTTCGGCGGGCCTGGCTCTCCTTCTTGCAATCCACCCGATCTCGTCGTCCTGCGTCTACCTGATCACGGGACGTGAGGCGATACTGGCAGCGATTTTCCTGCTCGCCTCCCTCCACGGTTTTTTCTCGGAAGATCCGATCCGCCTTCTCGGGGCACTCGCCGCATTCGGTGCGGCGGTATTCTCGAGGGAGAACGGGCTGACGGGTATCGTGATCCTCGGGATCGCGGAGGCGGTCCGCCGCAAAATCCGGAAGGAGAGCGACGGCTTCGGCCCTCACCCGTGGAAATGGGTAGTACTCGTCTTCTGGTGCGTTTCGTATATCCTCCTCCGGCAACGCGTGATCGGCCTGAAAGCGGTCTTCGTCGGATTTCCCCAGGTTCTCGGCTGGGTGGCAGACTCCTTTCTGTTCGCGGTCTCGGCGGTGTTCGCACCTTTCCTGTCGCTGGTTTACGAACCGACGACAGCCGTCTGGTGGACGATCCCCCGGATCGCGGCTTCCATCCTGGGGCTTTCGCTGCTGGAGGCGGCCTGGCTTCTGAAAAGGAACCAGGTTTCCCCGCAGACCTGGTTCTGGCTGGGTTGGGTGGTTTTCGGTTTTCTTCCAACCGCCAATGTCTTTCAGCAGCAGACGCCTTTCGACGAGCGGCATGCCCTGGTCTTCCTGATCGGGATCCTGGGGATGGCCGGAACGCTCCTTTGCGCCTGGTTCCCCCAACCGGGGCAGCGGAAGCGGCTTCTTCCGTTTGCAGTCGTGCTCGTCATCGCCCTTGGCGGGATCAGCTTCAATCGGGGATTTTTCTTCCGCGACAACGAGACTTTCGTGGCCCGGTGGCTGATCTCCAACCCCCGCTCCGAGATGGCGCACGCGCTGATGGGCGAGATCTGCCAGGGCCGGAAAGACTGGAATGGCGCAATCTTCCATTATGGTGAAGCGTTGCGGCTCCTGCCGGATTTTCCCGACGTCCGGAACAATCTCGCAATTCTCCTTCTGGCGATGGGAAGAAGAGTCGAAGCGATCGTCCATTTCCAGGAGGCGGTCCGGATCCGCCCCCACATGTTCGACGCCCATCTCAACCTGGCCCGGGCGTTGATCGACGAGGGAAACCCCGCAGCCGCAGTTTCGCATCTCATCCGCCTCTGCAACACCTTTCCCGGGAACCCCGAGAAAACCGGAAAAGCCATCGGATTGCTGCTTTCGCAGCTGACAAAAACCTCGATCGGCTGGTCGTTCGAATCCCTTCGCCGCTCCGGGTTCTTCGTGCCATGCTTCTGAAGCGTCCCCGCCCCGGAGATGGTATATTTGATCACCGCCAGAATCCTTAGGGAGGTGACCCGTGAAAAAAGCCTTCAAAATCCTTCTGGTGCTCGCCATCCTTGGATCGATCGGCATCGGAATCCTGGTCCACGTGATGTCCGACATGGTCATCCTCCGTCCCGATTTCCAGGTACCTCGCCAGCCCCCAACTCCCGGAGCCAGCGAGTTCTCCACCACAAACCCCAAGGGGGAAACCCTCTACGGCTGGTGGTATCCGGGGGAACCCGGCAGCGCCGCGATTCTTCTGTGCCACGGCCACTCGGTCGACCACAACAACGTCAACGACATGATCCCCTTCCTTCGAACCGCGGGATTCTCATGCCTGTCGCTTGATTTCCGCGCTCACGGCCGAAGCGACGGGTTCTATACCAGTATCGGCCTCCGGGAATGGGAAGACGTGGACGCCATCCTTAAAAAGGCGGGAGAGCTGGGATACGTGCCCGCCTCCATGCCCCTTGCAGCCTACGGCAGGTCGATGGGGGCCGCCACCCTTATCAACGGCTCGGCAAGGCTCCCGCAGATCAGGGCTTTCGTCCTCGAATCTAGTTTCGCCGAGTTGAGGAAGATCGCAAGCCGCGATTTCCAACGCATGACCGGGATTCCGGACAACCCCTTGATCGACCTGGCTTTTTGTTATTCCGAATGGAGGACCGGAGTCCCGTATTCATCCAACCGCCCGGTGGAGGCGATCACGGGGGTCGGGAGCCGACCCGTGATGCTGATCCACGACGGGAAGGATCCCAGAGCCACCCGGGAGGATCACGACCGTCTCGCCGCCGCCGTCCCTCACGCCAAAACGCTGATCTTCCCCGACTCCGGACACGTCGCCGCCCATAAACCCCCGCCCTGCCCCTTTGAATCCGAGTTCCTATCCTTCCTCTCCGGAGCGGGCATAACCGCTTCCGGAACACATTGACCGGAGGAAATCCCCGATGAAACGAACCCCAGCATTCCTTCTGGCACTCCTTGCCATCCCTCTCGTGTTTTCCGCAAGCAGCCAGGTTTGGGCGGAGGCCCCCACCATTCTCGCCGAAAGGATGGTGGAGGCTCTCGCCCTCAACGACTACAACTGGGCCGTCGCGCATTTCGACGAAGCCATGAAGAAAGCTTTCACCGCCGAGAGCTTTCGCCAGGCATGGCAGACCGTCCTTGCGCAGAAGGGAAAGTTCAAGGGAAAGCAGTTCGCCAGTATCCAGAAAATCGGAGAGTACCAGGCCGTTTTCGTTGACTGCCGCTTCGAGAACGGCGAGATTTCCGCGAAGGTGGTCTTCGACAAGGCAGGAAAGATAGCGGGCCTGTTCTTCACTCCCTCAAAAGCCGGGACTCTCAGCAGGCCTCCGGCTTACGCCATCCCCGAAAGGTTCCAGGAGATCCCCGTGGAAGTGGGAACGGGCGCCTGGGCTCTTCCGGGCCTGCTGACAAAGCCGGTCGGAAGCGGGACCTTTCCTGCCGTGGTCCTTGTCCACGGTTCGGGCCCCAACGATCGTGACGAGACCGTCGGAGAGTGCAAGCCTTTTCGCGACCTTGCCTGGGGGCTTTCCTCGCGGGGAATCGCCGTCCTCAGATACGACAAACGGACCCTGACCCACAGGGCACAGATAATGGCGCAACCTGTTGGTTTCACGGTCAAGGAAGAAACCGTCAACGACGCCGTTTATGCCGTTACCCTCCTGACAAAGACCCCGGGAATCGACCCGGCCAGGATCTGGGTCCTCGGCCACAGCCTCGGCGGAATGCTGATCCCCCGCATTGCCAGGATCGATCCTCGCATTTCCGGGTTCATCATCTTGGCGGGAGCCACACGCCCCCTCGAGGACATGATGATCGAGCAGATGAAATACGTCATTTCCCTCCAGGCTTCACCGACTCCTGAAATGACGGGTATGGTGGCCTCGGCGGCCATGGAAGCACAGCGCATCAAAGCGCTCAAGCCCGAGGACCGGAACTCTTCCTACCCGAGCATCCTGGGCGCCCTTCCCTGCTATTGGCTCGACCTGAAGGGATACGAACCAGCTCCCGCGATGAAGGAGATTGGAAAACCCACCCTCATCCTCCATGGTGGTCGTGATTACCAGGTCACCGAGGCCGACCTCGCCAACTGGAAAACCGCCCTGAGCGGTCGCCGGGACGTCAGGGTGGTGGTTTATCCCCAGCTTAACCACCTCTTCGTCAAGGGGGACGGGCCTTCCGACCCCAACGAATACCGGATCCCCGGTAACGTGGCGGAACCGGTCATCAAGGACATTTCTGAGTTCGTCACCAACCGGGGGCTCTCCCAGGCCGGGGATTTCCCCAAGAACTGACCGACCAAAGAACGATAAGAAAGGGAAGGAAAAGCGATGGATACTCTCCGCGTCGGGGAACTCGTTCATGACGGGCTGCTATATGACGGGGTGAACAATTTCCTTGGGGACCTCCCCTTCTATGCGAAATGGTGCGGCGAAGCACGTGGAGACGTCCTGGAGCTCTGCTGCGGGACGGGCCGTCTGACGATCCCCCTGCGGCAATCCGGAATCCGTATCACGGGCCTGGATTTCACTCCTTCCATGCTCGATCGGGCTCGGCAGAAGGCAGGAAACGCGGGAATCGACCTTGGACTCCTCGAAGGCGACATGCGGAGTTTCGAGTTGAACCGCAGATTCCGCCTGATCTTCATTCCATTCAATTCCATCCAGAACACCTATTCGCTTTCGGACCTGGAAAGGATCTTCTCGCGGGTTCGACGGCACCTGGCCCCAGGAGGCCGGTTCATCCTGGATATCTTCAACCCCGATTTCCACATGATGCTTCGGCGGGAAAAGAGCCCGGTCGTCAGCTCACGCTTCACGCTGGAAGACGGACGCAGGGTCGTCATCATGGAGCGATGCGCCTATGACCCCGCGACGCAGGTGAACCGGGTCCAATGGTTGTTCAGGATCGATGAAGAAGAGCGCATGCAGCAACTCGACATGAGATGCTTCTTCCCCGAAGAAATGAATGCCTTGCTGCATTACAATGGTTTCAGGATCGTCCACAAGTTCGGGAACTACGATGAGACCCCCTTTTCCTCCTCCTCGCCCAAACAGCTTTTCGTCTGTGTCCGCAAGGGTGGGAAACGGGGATGACGAAACGCGCGGTCATCGTCGGGGCATCCTCCGGAATTGGGAGGGAGCTGGCAACCCTCTTTTCCCAAAAGGGATGGACCGTTGGCCTCGCGGCCCGAAGACTCCCACTTCTCGAAGAAACAGCCCGAAATCTTTCCGGGCCGGCCTTCATGAGGAGGATCGACGTTTCCGATCCAACCACGGCGACCGTCGCCCTGGAGGAGCTCATCTCGGAAATGGGAGGGTTGGACCTCCTGGTTATCAGCTCCGGAACCGGTTTTCTCAACCCCGGCCTGGCCCTCGAAAACGAACTGGAAACCGCCAGGGTCAACGTTTCCGGGTTCATTGCCGTGGCGAACGTCGCCTTCAGGCATTTCCAGAGCCAGGGAAGAGGCCATCTGGTCGGGATCTCCTCGATCGCGGCGTTGAGGGGAAGCGGGATAGCCCCCGCTTACAATGCGTCGAAAGCATTCCAGGCCAACTATCTCGAAGGACTGCGCCTCAAGGCGATCAAATCGGGGTCGGGCGTGATCGTGACCGATATCCGCCCGGGCCTTGTTGACACTGCGATGGCGAAGGGTGAAGGGTTGTTCTGGGTCGCCCCCCCGGAAAAGGCCGCCCGCCAGATATTCCAGGCCATCCGCGAAAAGGCGAAGACCGCTTACGTTACGAAGCGCTGGCGGCTGGTAGCCTGGTTGTTGCGCATTCTTCCAGACTGGCTTTTGGCGCGAATGTGAGGGTTCCGCTCAGGAAACCCCTGGTTCCACGACTTTTCGCTCGAGGATGACGATCGTGAAATCGTCGGGCAGGCTTCCCCCCTTCCGGATGCAGGGGTGGCTGTCCAGGATGTCCCGGCAGAACTCCCTCAGCGATGTCCAGGGCCGGGATTGGATATGGTCGATGAACTTCAGATACCCATCCTCGCCGTCTTCCGAGATCGACTCGATCAGTCCGTCGGTGTAGAAAACAAGACGCTGTCCGGGTTTCAGGGATATCGGCCTCGGGACGACCTTGAGCCTGGAATGGATTCCCAGGAGGCTGCCCTGGGCGGCAACCGTCTCGTCGAGCTTTCCTCCCGAAAGAAGGTGGGGATAAGTGTGACCGCAATTGAAATATGTCCCTTCATGGGTCTCGGTATCGATCCAGACCGCCCCGAGGGTCATGGTCCGCTTCTTCTTGACCGCCTTGAAGAAAACCTGGTTCAGGTCGTCCAGAAGCTCCAGAACCGAGCCCTTGCCCAGGGAAAACCTCTGTACAAGCGCTTTGGACATGGTCATGATCAGCGCGGCCGGCACTCCATGACCCGAAACGTCCCCGCAAAGGAGAAGGATGTTCCTCCCTCCGACCGCCTGGTAATCGAAGTAGTCCCCTCCAAGGTCGGTTGCGGCGCGGGAAATACCGAAAACCCGGTATTCCCCAAGCTCCAGAACCTCCGATGGGTGCAACTCTTTCTGGATGATCCGTGCAGTCTGGAGTTCATCCAGATTCGCCAGCATATCGTTGAAAGCCTTCGCCAGGCCACCCAGTTCGTCCTTGGGAAAAGTCTTCAGCCGGAAACGGGTCTCGTGATTGTGCATCGCCTCCACCCCCAGGGTCAGCTCTGCAACAGGCGCAAGGAAAGTCTCGCTGAAAGTCAGGCCCAACAGGACCGCCATCGCAAGAGCAAGGAAAAACCCGATCCCGATCGATTTCTTCAGGTTCGCCAGGTTTTCCAGGATGACCTTTTCCGGAAACAGGGCGAACAGGGAGTATCCCTGGAGATGCTTTCCCGGGATCCCGACCACAAGGAAGTTCTCTTTCCCGATGCGGACGCTGTCCCTAAGAACGTCGTTGTGGATCCTCACCCGGTTCGCTAGATCCCCCAGGGAAGGATTGGATGAGAGCTCTTCAGGGAACCAGCGTTCCCGGGTGTGGCTGAATGCCACCAGGCGAAAAGCCCCCTGTTCGAAACTCTCCCGCCTGTTCAACCGTCGCTCGAGAAAGTTTTCGATGGCGAATCCCAGGTCTGAATCCACGAAAAACATAGCATAGGGATGGGAGGGATCGGGGAAAACGTCCCAGAACCAAATCCCCTCACGGTTTCCGATCCTGGACATCTGCGTGGTCCCTGGATGCTCCATGATATATGGAAAACCCGAAGCCGGATCCCGGAGGAACTCCTCCAGGAGCACATCCGCGAGTTTCCCCTTCCCTCCCAGTTTTTGGAAAAGCAGAAGCCTGTCGGGAAGCTTCTTTTCGATGGAAACCCGGAAGAAGCTTTCCATCGCATATCTGGATTTCTCCTCGAGGGCGTCCCCTTCCACAACAACGGGCGTCCCTCCCATGTCCACCAGGAACATGACCCTGAGCTCGAGCTTGCTGAGGTGCTTGCGAACTCTCGCCCGGAATCGGGGCAGGTTGCCCACCAGGTCCGGATCGTCTCGAAGGCCTTTGAAGATCTTCTCGAGCCTCTGTTTTTCGTCGACGAACCCCGAGTCGATGTTGCCCAGGATCTGGTTTCCACTCTGGAAGCTTCCGCTCCGCAGGACACCCTCGCGGTCCCGCAGGAGCCTGTGCGCAAGAAAGGTAACCCCCATCATCGGCAGAAGAAGAGTGAAGAGAAACAAACCCGTGAGCTTGACCCTGATCGGTAGATAAGGATCGTGCCCCTGGATCAGAAACCGGAAAAGAATCACCGTCCAGACGACGCCGATCAGGATCAGAAAGATGAAAACCGCCCTCATCCTGCTTTCCATGCGGGAAAGGTCCATTCCGCGCCCCGCGAAATAGGTTTCCTCACCAAGCTTGGCCGCGACCCACCTCTTTCCACCCCAATCAAGCGATGTCTTGCGGGCCTCCTTGAAAAGGTGGACCAGGAGGTTCCTTTCCCTCTCATCCCCCTTTCCGCTCAGGGAATGTATACTTCCCCCCCGGTCCTGCACCAGAAAGGAGATTCCTTTCCCGATTCTACTTCGGGAAAATGCGGTCTTGAGAAGCCCAAGACGGGTGGGAATCTCCCGGACGAGCATGATCAATCCCCCGCCGCGGGAGTATGGGTCCCGATCCCAGAACATGACCCCATCCTTCCCATTGCCACGGATCCGGATCGGGAAGTCCCTGCTCTTGCGCATCCGGCTGCCAAGGAATTCATCCCCAAGAAAGGATTGGAGGATTTTCAGTCCCCCGTTGCGATATTCCTCCACCGCCTTTGGATCATGAGTGATGGCTGCTCCCCAGAGTCTTTCCATGGCTTTCATCGACCGGAAATGACAATCGGGCGGGTTCAGCAGTTTTCCGTGACCATCCATGACGTAGATTTCGCAGGAAAAGCCGAACCTCCTTCGTATCTCCAGGGAAATTGCCTCGAGAGAAGCCGGGGAAACCGATCTTCGGAAAATCGCATCCCGCAGCCACTTGAACTTCTTCCGGATGAACGCCTCGGGATCGTATCTGCATGCCAGACGGCTGAGTTGGATCTCCAGCCGCTCGGTCTCCCTCGAAAGGCGGTATTCCTCTTCGATGTGGCCTGCGTAGAAAACCAGCAGACCTCCCAGCGAAACGGGGAAAAGGATGAACAACAGGAAGAGGGAGAGAAATCTCCCCCAGGGGCTGCGGCCACTCGGTGCTTCACTTCCCATTGCCGGCCTCCGGTAGGATCTCGATCAGGGGAGCTTCAGAAGAGCCCGGATATCCATACCTTCCCCAGAGCTCGGCAACGTTTTGCTCGAACATCTCCTCGATCCCCTGGTCAAACCCCTCCCGCCTGACAATTCTGCAAAGATGCTCCAATCTTCCCGGGGAAATGCGGACCCCAAAAATCCTGAACCACAGGGAAGCCAATCCCCGACGGATCCCGACCGAACTGAAGAACTTCCCCCGGAACTCCTCCATCCGTACGAGGTGAAGCGCTATCTCGGCGGGATTCAGCAATAAATCCTCCCCGCGAGCCCAATCCAGGAAAAGGGCTTCCTCGAAGGGAAGGGGCATGCGCCGCAGGATGTGACGGAAAAGGGATCTCAGCATCTTTCGCTCGTTCTCCTGCTTCAGCCTGAACCCGCCACAGATGCGCAGTTCAATCCCGAAAAGTCTCGTGGAGGAAGGGAAGAAAATCGAGATCTTTGGAACGAACTCCGGGGCTTGAAAAGAAGCTCCCGCAAGAAGAAAAGACCTCCGGATTCGGCTCAAACGCATCGTTCCTCCCAACGGAGATGCTCTCTCCATTTCTTCCGAACCATCCGCGTCCTTCTTCCGGAAGGTCAGCCAGTAGGGGCCGGTCCGGGGCTGATCGAAACCTTCGAAAGTTTCTTCAGAGGTGGTTTCCACTGTGATCAGGAAACTCGAAGAGCTCTCGAAGGGCGGTTTCAGGGCAGGAAAAAATAGAGTCACCTGGGTGGGAGTCTCCTGATTTGAAGGCGCGACCCACAAAAAGCCTGGGCCAGAACCCGGGTTTTCCGAAACTCCAGAGGATCCATGGGATATCTTGTAACGGACCTGACCATTTCCCCTGGCCTGTCCGAATTGCAGGGAAAAAACCCGGGGCGGGTCATTCGCCTGACAATTCTCACCCATCAGGGCGACTGTGAAAAAGAAAAGGATGAGGAAAAAATACCCCCGCTTCATAGGCCCAATTTTACACTTCTTTTGGAGAAACGTGTAAACTCGAAGCAATTTGCCCAAGGGGATTCGATTTTGCCCGTACCTCGGGCGAAATTCCGCTTCTTTCTTGATGCAAATCTTCGAATATCGTCTGTTTTCGTATTATCTCAAACAAGGTGTTGACAAATGAAAATCCTTCGGTTATAAATGGCTGTCCAAATTTTTTGCCGAGTCTTGGTTGCCCACCAAGAGCGGGGGACCCAAGTCCTTGGGGTGAATCCCTGGATCTCCAGGGTAGGGGGCCTTCCAAACTCCGAACCCGTCAGCTAACCTCGTAGGCAACAGGAAGGAGGAACGCCGATCTGGCACTTGCCATCGGGCAAATCGGCGGAAAGGTAATGCGGTTCAGATCGTTTCTTCTGATCGTTGGTGTCCTGACCCTTTCTCTGCTCCCCCCCGGATCCGCAAACGCGGGTTTCAACCCCAGGGATCTCGAAAAAGATTCCAAAGTGGAACCAAGGGCGAAAGTCCCAGTTGAGGCCAATCCATTTTTCAACGCCCTGGATCCCCGTTCGTCCTCGAGGGGCAATGTGAAGACCTACCAGGTTCGTGTTCGGCCGGCCCAACCCAGGAAAAAGGTGATTCCCGGAAGGGAAATCAACCTTCCCCAGGTTGAGGTTGTCATGAACAGAACCAGTCGTGGCTTTCTGGTTCCCGTAAACGGGGAGATCAGTTCCCTGTTCGGACGAAGGGTCCACCCCTTCCGCAGGCGCGGCGTCCATTTCCATACTGGAATCGACATCCGGGCGAAAACTGGAACTGCCATCCGCCCCGCAATGGGTGGAAGGGTTGTATACGCCGGGTGGAGGCGAGGTTATGGACTGATGGTCCAGATTGCCCATGGCTCCGGTTATTCGACGGTTTATGCCCACTGCTCGAAACTCAATGTCCGGGTTGGTGACACGGTCACCGGCCAGGTCATCGGGAACGTTGGCAGCACCGGAGTAACCACGGGAAGTCATCTGCACTTTGAAATCAGGCGCGGGAACACCGTCCTGAACCCGATGGCCTACCTGCGGCGCTGATCTTCAACGGGGGTTCTCCCGAAGGGGAGAATCGAACCCGGAAGGTTGTTCGGTCCACCGGAATCTTTTCTAGTCCGAACGGATGGATTGCTTCGGAGTCATGCTTGAACCAGCCCAGGACTCCGAAGCGGTTCGGTCTGGACTGTCCCGGAATCTCGTTCTTCCAATCAGTCTTCCAGTCCCCATGGATACCTTGCGCGACACGGCTTCTGTGCTAGGTCTGTTGGGAGGCTTCTCGGAAAATCGCCATTGGAAACAAGGGAAGATCCGTTTCCAAAGCGTCCAGCGTACAAAGGAAAAAGCCGCTTGGAAAAATTCCTCGCGGCCTTCTTGAAAGCCTGGGAAGCGGGAACTTGCCCGAAAGGTCGTCAGCGCCCCTTTGGGGGAAGCTTTACCCACACCTCGAGGTTGGTTTTGGGATCAATCCTGATCAGGACGTAATCCTGATAGGTTGCAAGCACTTTTGTATTATTTCTCATAGTCCATACTCCCTGCTCTGGACAGCAGCAACTAGCGTGCCATAGCCGGGAAATGGGGCAAAATTGCTCAAAAATGGCTCTTTTTGAGGGAAATTGGCCGCTCGGTACCCCCGAAATGGCCTATTTCAAAGGGTTTGTAAAGAATTGTGTGCGAGATTTATACAGGAAAAGTGTGCGTTTTTTGAGCAAAATGTTTACATTTTGAAAACTGTGCTGATTTTCAGCACCGAAGGGTGAAATTTTCGTCACATTTTCCTTCTCCGGGGGCCTTTCAGCGCCTATTTAGGCGGGTTTCCGGAGAATGCGCCGTGTACCCCTGGCGATAAGCAATCATCGCCACAATTATCCCCAGAATCCCCCATAGAAGCCATTGGACTCCCAGGTCGATGTATCTTTCACCATCAATCGAAATGAAGGGTGAAAACGACCCTTTCGAAATGCTTTGCATCAAACGGGCTCCGTTGAAGACCATCCTCGATACTCCCACCCTTCTGGAAGGCATTTCCCCGTTCAGAACCTTCGTAAGAACAGGCTCGGAGGCAACCTCTGCCGTTTCGAGGGGTGCCAGGGTCAGCCAGAAGTAGCCGGAAATCCCTGGTTCCGCGGCTTTGTTGACGATGATTCCGGAAAATTCCCGCCCCAATGATCGATATGCCGATATTACCATCGAAATTGAAAGGCCAAGGAAAACAAGAGCGACGAGTTGTGGAGAAATCCACCCTCTCTGGGAAAAAGAGAGTGACTCGGATGTTCGCTCATCTTCCCCGTCATCTCGTGGTGAAACAGGGAGAGAGGGAATCGGGGCACTTCGTTCTTCCATCAATTCAAATCCACATCTCCACAGCAGATTACCCCAAGGATCTGGTCTTTTCAAGTGAGGCTTCTTGGAAAATCCATCCGAAAAATGATCTTTCCTCGAGGTACCCTTCCGGATCCCCGGATTGTATGATATAGTTATTACATGCCTCCGTTGTTCGGAGGAGTTATTTTGGTTTGGCATCAGGAGGAATGTATGAAGCGCATACTTTTGGTAGCGGCGTTGTCCGTCATCCTTTGTTCTCCGATCATGGCTCTTGAATGGAAGGGCCAGGTCGATCAGAACGATGTCGTGATCATCTCCCTGTTGAGACTGGTGATCCAGGACCTCCACATGTGTCGGGCTTCCCTGAGCCAGAACGTACTCGACAATGTTTCCGCCCTTGGCCATCTCAACAATGCCCAATCCGCCCTCAAGAAAGCCATCATCGACGCTTCTTACGTTCCTCTCGTCCAGGAGATCCAGATGAGGATCAGCAAAGCCAAGTTCTACCTGGTCATGGGGGATTTCCGCGCCGTCGACCAGCGCCTTTTCCAGTTGATTGGCGTCATCCATGGAGTCCTGGGCGCCAACTATGGAAACAATGGGGCATACGGAAACGGCAATTACAATAACAACGGCTACGGTTATGGCGGCACCCAGCTCAACCCCACGACGGGCCAGGGAACCACTGTCGTTCCGATGCTTCCCGTTGAGAAACCGGTCGGGGGCTCCCCTTCTAACGGTGGAATGCTCACCCCCCAGGTCCCCTCGCTAGGTGTCCCCATCCACTGAGGTTTCAGAGATCTCCCGGGCGTAACCCCTCGGGTTACGCCCGTTTTATTTTCGAGGAATCAGCGTGCAACCGGCCCATTTCCCTCCCCAGCCCCGACAGAGCATTTCCCTGATCGGCTTCATGGGATGCGGGAAATCCGCTGTAGGAGCCGAAGTTGCCCGCAGGTCGCGAATTCCCCTTCTTGATCTTGATGGCGCGATCGAGAAGGAAGCAGGGCTCGATATCCCAGGTATCTTTTCGCGCCTGGGAGAACCCTTCTTCCGGGACCTCGAATCAAGGCTTCTGGAGAAAGCCCTGGCTTCTAGCGAACCTTTGGTCATTGCGACCGGAGGGGGCGTGGTGATTCGACCGCCGAACCGGGAAATCCTTCGCAGGGGATCCCTCTGTTTTTTCCTCGATCTCCCCTGCCCCATTCTCTTGGAACGCATCCGGCGGGATCCTTCAACGAGACCCCTGGCCTCCCTGGCAACCGACGCTGAGCTGGAACGGCTGTTTTCCGTCCGCCTCCCGCTATATCGTGAAACAGCCCACCACATTGTAGACGCAAATCATCAACCGGAGGAACTGGCGCGTTCGATTTGGGCGCTGGTTGCTCATTCGCATCCAGACCAACCTGACGAGGCATGAAATGAACCAACCTGAAAATGGAAAAGCCGCAACCGAGTTTTTACGCCTGCTGGACATAATGGCCACACTCCGTTCCCCCCAGGGTTGTGCCTGGGACCGAAAACAGACGATCGGGTCGTTGAAACCCTTCGTCCTCGAGGAGGCGGGAGAGGTGGCGGAAGCCATCGACCGCCAGGATCCGCTTGCGATAAGGGAGGAGCTTGGAGATCTCTCGATGATGGTGGTGTTTGCGTCCCAGATCGCACGAGAGCAGGGAACCTTCACCATCACCGAGGTCCTGAAGGGAATCTGCGACAAGCTCGTTTCACGGCATCCCCACGTTTTCGCTGAAAACGACCAGGACCTGACTCCGGAGATGGTCGTGGACATGTGGGGAAAGCTCAAGAAGGAGGAAAAGAGGCAAAAGAACCGGCTTTCCGCCCGGATGAGCGAATGCCTGTCGTTCCCCTCCCCTCTCAAAGGCGCTTTCCAGATCCAGGATGAAGCGGCGAAGGTCGGGTTCGACTTCCCCTCCTGGGAACCGGCAATGGGAAAACTTCGGGAGGAAACCTGCGAGGTCGAGAACGCACATTCACAGGGGGAAACCGGGAACCTTCACAAGGAGGTCGGGGACTTGATTTTCGCAGCAGTCAACGTTTCCCGGCTTCTTGGGATCGACCCTGAAAGCGCTCTGAGAGAAAGTTGCGCCGTTTTCGTCCGGAGATTCGGGTTCATCGAGGAAAAGGCCGAAGCGGCCGGAGGCCTTGCTGGAAAGAGCTTCCAGGAGATGGATGCCTGGTGGGAGGAAGCCAAACGCGGGGAAAAATCCCCGGATTGACAATCATTCGTAAGGGCTCAATGAACCGCCTCTTCCCGGCCGACTTTCAGGGTCCGACTTCGTCAGTCCGACTCCGTCAGGGGGGGTAAAAAAGCGCATCACCTGCTCAACTGGGACTTGAGGGATGCGAACTCCTGCTGCTTCTGGGGATCCTGTTCGACCGCCAGGCCGATTTCGATCTCATCGAGTGCCCTTTGTTTGTTTGTCTGGGAGAAGATCTTCGCAAGGACGAGCCGGGCCTCGGAATTGTTGGGGTTGTTGTTGATCGCGCTTTCGGCGCATTGCCTGGCCCTTTCAGTGTCGTTCATGTCCAGGAAAATCGTTGCGAGCATCGAATGTGCCTGGCTGTTGGCAGGATTGACCTTGACGGCTTGGAGAAGATGGTTGGACGCCTCGTTCAGATCACCCTGGACTTTTGCGATTTTCCCCAGGGAGTAGTAGGCCTCGGAAATGGTGGGGTTGGCGCGAATCGTCTCCCGGAGAAAGGTCTTCGCCCCATCCAGGTCGCCAAGCCGGGCAAGCTGAAGGGCGGTGGAATACTGGAGCTTCGCATCCTTCGGGTTGGAAAGGGCAACGCGCTTGAGCTCGTCTCCCGGATCGGCCTTAACCGCTTCGGGTTGGTTGCCTTTCTCGGCCATCTTTGCCTTGAGGGCGGCCATGGCGGCATCCTGCTGCTCCCTCATGCCCGCCAGATAGGAGTTGTATTTGTCTTCCCCTGCAACTAGGGAGCGGACTTCCACGATGAGGCGGTCGTTGTCCATTTGGAGACGGCGGTCTTTGAGCTTCGGGGCCGACTTGATCGCGAGTTCGAGAGCCTTACGGAAGTTCCCCCCGGTGTATTCCTTGAAAACCTGCATGAAAAGTTTTTCGTCTGAAGTCCCGTTTTCCTGGACGTATCTTTCCACTGCGTAGATCGTCCCGTTGTCGTCGCGTCCGAGGAGCGCACGTTCCATTATCACTGACGTCCGGAGGAACTTGAAGGCTAGATCCAGACGGTTCTCGTTCTTGGAATCCAGGGCGGCCTGGTAGAAGATGAAGGGAAGATAGGGGTTGAGGACGTAGAATTTCTCCAGCTCGTTGACGGCTTCCTCGATCTTTCTTGTCTTCCGGTAGATGCGGTAGATGTAATAAAAAGGTGAAGAGTTCTTCGGATCGATCTTTGCCGCCTTCTGGAATGCCGTGAGGGCTTTTTCGAAATCTCCGGAATCGTAGTATAGGTTTCCCAGAAGGAAGTTGTACATGAAGTTTTCGGAATGGTACTGGTCCCCTTTTTCCCGGAGTTTCGGGATCATCTGGTAGGATCCGGCGCTTTTCATCAGCTTCAAAATCCCGAGGTAGGAATCCAGGCGGGTGGGGTCTTCCTTGAGCGCTTCTTTGTATGCTTCGAATGCGGCCTTCGGCTCATTGATCAGGGCCGAACAGCGTGCAATCCCGAGAATGACCTTCAACATGACCCCCTTGGTCAGGGGCGCGGATTTCAGGTCCTGATACTGGTCCCTGGCTTTGGCGAACTCCCCCATCGTCTCGTAGACATAGGCCAGGGAATACGCATAGCTTGGATCGCGACGCCCTTTCAGAGCCTTCTCGAATGCCTCCGCGGCGGCGGGGAGATCCTTCAATCCTGCGTAACCATAGCCAAGCAGCGACTGGACCCGATGATCATCGGAAGTCTTGAAACTGTCCAGCGCCTGGATGATGGTCTGGAAATCGTTCTTGTCGAAAGCTTCCGATGCCTTTTTCAGTTGATCGTTCATGTTCGGGGGCTTCACCGTCGGGGTGGGGGTGGCCGTTGCCCTCGTGGTCTGGGGCGGCTTGAAGGGGCTCCCCATATAAAGGAAAACCCCCACCAAAAGGACGAGAAGAATGAAAGGGACCTTGACGGACTCCATACCTGCAAAGGCTACCACAGGGGGGACCTTTGGGCAAGTTGGATGCTGGAATTCCATGCCCCAAGATGGAACCGCCCGAGACTCTTCCGGGAACAATTCGGGGTAATGGTTTGGCCCGGAAAGGCCGATAGGATCTCATAAGCCCTCCAAAGGAGCAAACGGATGAAAGTAGAGATGAAACTAAAGGACCGGGCGGATCCGCCCTCAGAGGAAAACGAGGAGCGGGGGCTTCAACCTTTCGTTCAGGAAGCCGCCATTGACATCGCCCAGGTCCTTGCCGCCAACCAAGCGCTGCTGAAGAACATCGCAAGGAAGATGGAAACCCTGGAAAACAAGCTCCATTCGCTGGAATGCGCTTGCGAACGCCAGCAAAAAGCCTTGGAGATGAGTTTCCCGCAACGTTTGATGCTGATGGCCCCCCCCAGGGAAGTAAAGCCTTGGATGCCCGACCTTCCGGCTCTCGATGAAGACTACTTTGCGGGGTTCTCCTTCATCGACCGCCTGTTCCATCCAGAGCGAATGCGCAGGAAAAACACCGATTGATTCTCGGGCCCCGGATTGGATCCGGGTCGGGAAAAGGGAATCGGGAACCAGATTGCCGGGGAGAGCCTCTCAGGGGCGCTTCCCCGGCGAATCTCGTCAGTTTTGGGTTTCCGCGGGGATCTTGGTGCCTGCGACTTCCTCATCGACCATGATGATCCCCTTCATCTTCTCGACGTCGAGCGTCCCGGCCTGGAAGGCGGAAAAGAACCGGCAGGTCTCGCATTCGGACTTCTTGTAGACTTCCCAACAGTAGTTCATTTCTTCAGCTCCTGAATCTCCACCGATCTACGAAAGCAGCGTTCCCTCGGGAAAGATCTCCATCTCCCGCATCTCGTGATCCAGGTCGAGGGCGGTGACCAGATCGTTGATGAAGTCGCGCTTCAGCCAAACCGCCCTCTTCCAGGACCGGATGGCCTCTTCGTTTCTTCCGAGCATGGCGAGATTCACCCCGAGGTTGAAATGGGCCTGGGCAATATCCGGACAGGTTTCGACCGCCCGGCGGTAGAAATCGATCGCCTCTGCGGTCTTCCCGTCCGCTTCAAGGGATAATCCCTTCTGAAACAATGCCTGGCCCTCGTTTTCCCGCTCGGGGGAATTTGATGGTTCGATCATCGTCGGTTTACACTCCAATCAACTGATCGGCCGTTTCCATCCGACTCCGAAGGATTTTTCATCCTACCACCATCAGGGAAAAATGGCAAGGACATGACAAGAAAATTCGCTACGTACCCCTTCCGGACCTCGCCCGGAAAAAGAACCGCGAAACCGGTTGACGGTTCCGCGGTACAATGTGCAAGTCGGCTGTATCGCCAGGGAGCGCGACGTGTCGGGGACGCCTGAGTCCACGGAGGGCGACGTGTCACGTTTCCGCCCGGATGGGGGCGCCTCAGCCGGCGGAGTTTTCGGGACCTCCCCCGAAGGAGGATCAGGTCCCCAGTTTCTTTTTCACCTCGTCGAGCAGGAAGAACCCGAAATCGACGCAACTCAATCCAAGGATGAGGCCGAAAAGAATGAGAAGGGGAGCGGTTACCACAACGACCCTCCTGTCAGACGGCGGGATGGGCCTTGAGACTCTCCGCTTTGAAACTCCGGGTCTTCATTGCCTCGATGATCTCGTTCCCGAGGGAGGTCACTGAACCCGCTCCGATCGTGAAAACGACATCCCCGGGCTCAACGGTTTGAAGAACCTGGAAGGGGATATCCCCGAGGTTTCGGACATACCGGGTCTTGTGACGCTGGGCAACTGGCATGTGATCCAGGATCATCCGGCTGGAGACTCCTGGAATCGGCTTTTCGGATGCCGCATAGATGTCCGTCAGGAACAAGCGGTCGCAATCCCCGAAGCATCTTCCGAACTCGCGGGAGAGAAACTGCGTCCGGGAATACCGGTGAGGCTGGAAAACCACAAGAATCCGTTTCGCCCCGAGAGAACGCGCGGCCGAAAGGGTCGCCTTGATCTCGTTGGGATGGTGACCGTAATCATCAATGACCGTGACTCCTTCCCAGGTCCCCTTGACCTCGAACCGCCGCCCGGCTCCGTGGAAGGAGAGAAGTCCCTTCTGGATCATCTCCATGGAAACCCCGAGATCGAGCCCGAGCCCGATAACGGGGAGGACGTTCAAAACGTTGTGCTTCCCAGGAACCTTGAGACGGAAAATCCCGCGGTTGATCCCTCCGATGGTGAGCTTGAACTCGGAACCGAAGGGCAGGAGCTTCACATCCTCGGCCATAAGGTACGCCGGATTGTCGATCCCGTAGGTGAGGATCCGCCGACCTTCTGGTAGGGCGATGTTTCGGGCGATGGGGTCATCGGCACAGAGGTAGATGGAACCGCCGGGCTCCACATGGGAAGCGAAAACCTCAAAGGCTTTCACTATCGATTCGAGGTTCGAATAGTGGTCCATGTGGTCGTTGTCGATATTCGTGATCACCCCGCTCTGGGGGAAGTATTTCAGGAAAGTGGCATCGCTCTCGTCGGCTTCGGCAACGAAAACCCCGGATTTTCCGCACCGGCTGTTCCCGTTGATTGAGGCGACATATCCGCCGACCACGCAGGTGGGATCGACCCCGGCATCCTGAAGCATCGTGGCTATCATGGATGTGACCGTGGTCTTTCCGTGGCACCCGGCCACCGCGATTCCGGAACGAGCGTCAAGGAAAAGCTCGGCGAGAAGATCGGACCGGTGGAAAATGGGGATCTGCAGCCTTCGGGCTTCCGACAACTCCTCGTTGTCGCGGGTGATGGCAGATGAAACGACCACCTTTCCCGCGTCCGGGGGAATGTTGCTCGCCTGGTGGCCGAACGAGATCAAGGCCCCAAGGCTTTTGAGCATCCTGGTATTGTCGTTCTCGGAAATGTCGGTCCCCGAAACGGTCATCCCATGCTCGAGACAGATCCGGGCTAGGCCGCTCATCCCAACGCCGCCGATTCCGATGAAGTGCACGCGATTGCAGTTTGCCATGATGTGGTTTTGTGCCTCCTTGGCGATGACTGGCGAAAACTCTTCTTCGTTACCCATCGGCGGATTGGAGGATTTCCCTGAAGAGATTTCTCGCGGAAACCCGAAATCGTCATCTGCCCAGTCGGCGCAACCACATTCCAGGAAATTCAAACTGTCCGGGCCCTCCTGCCATTTATAGCGCGATACAATAGCACACCTTCGCTGACAATGCAAATTCAGGCTTTGGGCGTGAACTTGGGCTTGTAAAGGAGGCAGGCCACTCCACTGCTGGAAAATACAACAATCGATGGAAGTTGCCGGGATTTGAAACCGTGACCCCGGCAACCATAGGGCATCCCTTTGTCCCAGGTCACGTAGAACTCGGCGCAAATGCGACAATCGATCGGCTTCCCCTTGCCCCGGGGAGGGTCAGGTTGATCTGTCATACTTTTCCGGACCCGAATTATCCCTCTTCATCATTGAATCTGTCAATCCCAAAAACCTTGGAACTGGGAATGGGACCAGCTTACCCGGCACACTTTCATTCTTCTCCGTCCACCCCGTTTCCGGAAACTACGGGGTCAGAAAAAAACCGTTGGGAGTCACAGGCCAAAGTGATAATCTGGTGAGAACCATGCGGAAACGGATACCTTGAAAGGATTCATTGGAGACATGGCGCGATTTTTTCTGGTCTTGTTCATTCTGTGGGCTGTCCTCCGGGGGACGCTCCTGTTTCTCGCCTGGACGGGCGACACTACTCAGGCGGCCCGGGATCGCGTCATGGAAAGGTTCACGGCCGAGGACATCGATCGGGGAAAAGAGTATTCCAGAATGGGTTTCGGGGCCAAGGTCGCCTCCGGATACTTCACTCCCATCGTTCTGCTGGTACTTGTTTACAGCGGTTTCTTTCTTGGACTCTACCAAAGAATTTCCGGATACACGGGGGAGAGTTTCTGGAAGGCGAACCTCCTTTTCATTCTGGCCTATTTCCTTATCCGGCAGATTTTGGCTTTTCCATTTTCCTTTTACCTGGGACACGTGGTCGAGACCCAGATGGGTTTTTCCAACATGACCGTTGTGGACTGGCTTGTACGGTATGCCAAGAGCCTTGCAGTCTCTCTCGTGATCTCCTCGGCCTCAACCCTTTTCATACTCTGGATCTTCAGGTTCTTCGAACGGTGGTGGCCGATCGTTTTCCCGCTAGGGAGTTCACTGATAGTCGTCGGCTTGACCCTTCTGTTTCCATATGTGATAACACCCATCTTCTACAACCAGACCCCTGTTCCCGACGGACCTCTGAAAGCGAAGATACTGGAGGTTGCAGAAAAAGCCCGGATACCTGTCGAGGGGATCTACCAGATCGACGAAAGCCGCTATTCGAAACACACCAACGCATACTTTACCGGCCTGTTCGGGGAAAAGCGGATCGTCCTCTACGACACACTCATCAAGAGCCACACCGTCGACGAATCCGCGCTGATCTTCGCCCATGAGGCAGGACATTGGCTTCACGACCACGTTTTCAAGGGTCTTACCCTGGGCGTTCTTGGAGCATTCGCGGGCTCTTTTCTCCTGTGGTACATTTTTCCCATCGTCCAGTCCGAACCGAGGTTCGGCCTGGGCCCGCTTTGGAGCGCACAGAACCTTCCTTCGTTCGCGCTTTTCCTGATCGTTTTCGGCCTCTTCACCGCTCCGGTGGAGAGCCAGATCAGCCAGTACTTCGAGCGACAGGCGGATGCCTCATCGATTGAACTGACCGGGTTGACCCAGGCCTTCGTCGAAGCCGAAAAGCGTCTTGCCCGCGACAACCGGGCATTCCTGCTTCCCCACCCCTTCGTGGTCTTCTGGCTATACAGCCACCCTCCGGCGATCGAGCGGATAAGGATGGCGCTGGAAAGCGCTCCGGCCTCCTCCGTCGAACAAGGCACCGGCTCCCAGGCGACCGGCACCCAACCCGCCGGCAAGGAATAGCCCCCGAAAGACGGACCGGCCCGTAAAATGGAAAAAGGCGCGGCAAACGAAATGCCGCGCCCCGATTGGTTTTCCGAAGTTCGGATCAGACCACGCTTTCCTGCCCATTGAGGGAGAAGGTGAGCTTCTCGAGATGGAACTCCTGCTTGAACTTGTTCGCGAAATCGACAACGGCGATGACCTGCTGGTTGAGGGACCACTTCGAGGCGTTCCCGAATATCTGGTGGCATGGAGCGCCGTTGTGGGTTACCGGCCCCTTCAGGCTGACATTGCGAAGCTTCGCCGATAGCTCCTGGACCCCGGTGTCCGCCCACCGTCTCGAATGGTCGGCTTTGGAAGGATCTCCCGCGAAGGTGGGGAGAAAGATCACGAACTCCTGGTCGAAGAGAACCTTTTCAGCCTGTTCGCGGGCAACGACGGAGATGGGGTTGTTTGGTTCCCGTTCGATCAGGACCTTGGTGTCGGGGTCCCGGTGGCCCTGGAGTTTCTTCTCGAAAGGCATCTCGAACCTGATGAAGGACCGGGCCTTTTCCGTGATCTTTCCCTCCTGGGAGGGATCGTCGGTCATATGGTTGACTCCGTAAAAAACCTTGCTGGGATCGACCTTCCAACCACGCCGGGTCTCCTCGAAATGGTCGATGAGGCCCTCGACGGAGACATTCTTGCTCGACATCAGGTAGAGGATCTTGTCAACGCTCTGGACGATCTCCTTCGTGACCTTGGTGAACATCGAGCTGGAGTCGACCACGATGTATTCGAAGCTGTCCATGATCGTCTTCATGATCGAAAACGTATGGAACTCCTTCAGACGGAGATCGGTGAAACCGTTCTCCTGCGGGACGATCGTCAAGAGACCGCATGGCGCCCTCACCGTGAACTTCTTGATGTCCGTTATCTTCTCACGGTCGACGAGCTCGTCGATGATGCGGGACCTCTGCTCGACCCCAAGATACTTGGCCACCCTGTCGTCGCGCAGGTTGGGATCGTAGACCAGGACATCCTTTCCGAGGATCTTGCTCATCGCGAAGGCCAGGTTGCGCGCGAACATGCTCTTGCCCGAGGATGTGTCCGGACCCATGACCGCGTAGACGTTGTAGGTCTTCTCGGTCGGTGTGCCGATGTTCGACTTGGCCAACCGGTCGCACAGGGTCCGGATGATTCTGAGAGAGACTTCCGGAGAGGTTTTCAGGACATTGTGGAAGTCCTCCTTCTTGATCTTGATCACATCGGTTTCGGCCAGGGCAAGAGCACTGGCCGATCTGGGCTCTTCCGTAAGGAGCGCCATTTCCCCGAAATAATCCCCAAGCTTCAGGTGGGTGAGTACCTTTCGTCCTCCCTTTCCGTCGTCGCAAAAAATCTGGACGATCCCGGATTTGATGACGAACATGGAATCAGCTTTCTGACCCTCTTTGCAGATCATGGCATCACGGACGAACTGGATGTTTTCGGCCTTGTCGGCAAAGGATTTCAGCTCGTCGTCGGAAAGGGCGGAAAACAAGGATACCCCTTTCAGGAATTCGTATTGTTTCATCTATGCCCTCCTGGTTCTAGTTGACTCCACATCCTACCGATCCTGTCCCCCTGTGTCAATTCCCAAAAGGGCCATCTTAATCGGAGCGTTGAATCGGGGACATTTAATCGGGGACATGAGAATCTTTTGGAAAAAGATTCTCATGTCCCCGAATTAATGTCCCCGATTTTGGGGTTGATCCATTTTCGGGTCAAGCCTGGGCGGATGACTGGAAGGGGTCTGCGGTCCGGTATTGGATGGCTTCTGCAACATGTGAGATACGGATTTCACAGGTTCCTTCAAGATCGGCTATGGTCCTTGCTACCCTCTGAATCTTGTCGTAGGCACGTGCGGACAAGCCGAACTTCCTCACCGCTTCGAGGAGGAGATGCGTCGATGCCTGGTCCAGAACGCAGAATTTCTTCATCATCCTGGCCGAAAGATGCGCATTCAGGCCGGCCTCGCCACGGGAACCACGCTTGAGTTGACGTTGCCTCGCCCCCGCCACCCTCCCGTGGACAATGACCGAGGCTTCTCCCAGGCCGGTCTGGGCGAGCTCCTCGGGTTTCAGGCGGGGAACGGAAATCTGGAGGTCGATCCGGTCGAGAAGAGGTCCTGACAGCCGCTGCTGGTACGCCCGAATCTGCCTCAACGAGCATCCGCAACCCTTGACAGGGTCCGTGGCAAAACCGCATGGGCAAGGATTCATTGCAGCAACCAGGAGGAAACGGGCGGGAAAAACGTTCGTCTGGGCCGCCCGTGCGAGCGAAACCTTTCCCTCGGCAAGCGGTTCCCGCAAGACTTCCAGGACCGACTTTCTGAACTCCGTTATCTCGTCAAGGAAGAGCACCCCGTTATGGGAAAGGGAAACCTCTCCCGGAGCTGGAACCCGTCCACCCCCGATGAGCGCGACGTCCGAGACGGTGTGATGTGGATCCCGGAAGGGGCGCTTCTCGACCAGCCCGCTTCCCGGGGGAAGCAACCCCTTTATCGAATAGATTTTTGTCACCTGAACGGCTTCCTCGAACTCGAGTTCCGGAAGGATGGTAGGAATCGCCCGCGCAAGAAGGGTCTTCCCGGCACCTGGTGGGCCCACCATCAGGAGGTTGTGTCCCCCCGCGGCCGCAATTTCCAGGGCTCTTTTTGCGAAAGCCTGACCTTTGATTTCTGCAAGATCGACATGGTTGAACGATGGGATGCTGGATGTCGAAACAGGCCGTTCCCCCGGATCACAAGGCATCGGTCCATCCATCTGAAGAGCTGCCACGAGCTCCCCAAATGTCCGGAAACCGTGGACGCAGATTCCCGGGACGACTCCAGCTTCGCAAACGTTCGACGAGGGAACGACCAGCCCCTTCAACCCTTTCTCGCGCGCCATCAGGGCGAGAGGAAGAATTCCCCGGGTGTGTCTGAGCCTTCCGTCGAGAGACATCTCCCCGACGAAAAGGTAGTCTTTTGCCCTTGCCGCCGGAACCAGCCCCGATCCAACGAGAAGCCCCACCGCGATAGGGACGTCCAGACCGGCTCCTTCCTTTCGGACATCAGCGGGAGCGAGGTTTACGGTGATCTTCCGGCTCGGGAGGGAAATGTCGCTGTTCTTCAGGGCGGCCTTGATCCTCTCCCGGGATTCGGATACGGCAGCGTCGGGAAGCCCCACTAGGACGAAATTCGGAAGCCCGCCCGCCACATCGACCTCAACCTCGACAATGAACGGTTCAAACCCCGAAATTGCGCCACTCTTGACAAGCGAAAACATCTCTCAGACCCCTCTCCTGCGGACCCCGCAGGCGAGTCTTTCGGGAACCCCTCCCCTGCGGACCCCGCAGGCGAGTCTTTCGGGAACCCCTCCAGTTTTTCCCCGGAAGCACCGTCCGGGACAATCCAACCGTGACCCGAGGCCGTCTGATCAAGAATATCCATACCACCGTTCCGGGTCAAGAAAAACTGGAAGAATCCGTAACAAACAGCCTTCCCCGGGTAAGGTTCTTCCGAAAGAGAACTCGGGCGGAAAGCAGTTGGGTTTCCAAAACCTGATCCGTTTACCAGGAGGCGTTCCATGTTTCTGATGACTCTTTCCAGTCCTTGGCCAGGGGACGAAGTGAGAGAGCTCGAGGAGCAGGTCACGACCGAGTATGAGGCGTGGGTGGAATTTCTCGCCACGCCGGAATGGGAGGAGGAGCCGGGAATACTCCAAAAAGGTCCGCGCCTGGACACAGCGCCGTCCCAAGGACTTCCAGCCTCCCGTCCTGCCTCAGAACCTCCCGATTCCGAGTAGCCCCTGCGGCGATGAAAACTGGTCTTGCGGCACCGGATTGCTGATGAAAACTAGTCGTGTGTCCCCGGGTTTTCGCGGCGCAGGGATTTCAAGAGGGAGTTCGCGGGTGCAGTGGACGCGGTGAAAGAGGCTTTGACGGCATCGACGTCAGCCTTCTTCAGGCTCCTTTTCAGTAGCTTGTACACCAACCGGTAGTACGGGTAGGTCTCGGGCCTGGCGGACATGAGGTGGAACGCCTCCCCGCTGTAGAAGCTGGCAAAGGGAAGCTTCAACCACCCGTTGTTCAGTGCGGCGTAACAGTACTGGATAAAACTGAATCGCCAGTCGGAAGACTGTTTCGGACGGTTGCGAGTGTACATGGCCAGCTCAAACTCGACCGAAAAGCCATGGGCTTTTCTTTTCTGTTCGGTTTCGATGAACCGTTTCTCGTTGACGTTTCGGTAGGCATAGTTGGGCTGGACCATCACCTTGTCGAAGCCCACCAGTTTGGCGATCCCCATTCCGTAATCCGCTCCGAAGTAGGGAATCCAATACAGTGACAATCCAAGGGCATGGGTCAGTTCCGCGGCGACCTTTATAACGCCCTCTCCCATCGTCGGGGCAATGGATTCCTCCAGCCAGTAGAACCCTGCGAGGTCAAGGTTTCGGAACTCCGCAGCCTTGAACCTCCTGACCGCTTCCTTGATGAAGCCTGCAACCCATTTTACGCGAAAAAGGAAGAGGGTTTTCCATTCGGGGTAAGGGATGGAAATGATGACGGACTTCCTTGCTTTCAGTCCGGAAGGCAGCGAATCGACTGCCTTGTCAAGCATTTCGATGGGCTTTCGTCCCTTGAACAGGGCGTCGAGATACCAGTTGAAGTCCTCCTCGTTTGCACTGGAAACACCAAGCTCCCCGCTGGGGGCCAACACCCTTCCGGAGCCCGCCTTGAGAGCAAAGAAAAGGAAACCGTCGAACATTTCATCCTGGGGCTTCCCTGACTCATCCACGAATGCCACCAGCGGTGCGAGCTGTTCAGGTCGGATGTGAGCCCGGGCATCCTCGGAAACCAGAACGATATTCCGGGGGGGACCCGCATATCCAGGCAGTATGAGAAGCATCAGGAACAACAGGGACAATCGCGGCATCCTCATAATCAGTCTCCTTGCGGTATGAATGAAAACCGGACCTCCAATCCATTTCTTTGGTCCCGAAATGAAATGGTTACAGAAGTTTCCCTGAAGGTCAAATTCCATTCTTCCCGCAAGGTTCCCGGGAGATACCCGTCCGAGATTCTTGCCCCACATCATTTAATCCGGTATCATGGGACCACTCCAAATGGCTGAAGAAAAACCCTCAAAAACACCGGAGGTTCCACCCCCGGCCGGGGAGAACCCGCCGCCCGCTGTTTCCCCGGAGGGCGAAGCCCCCCCCGGCCCGGAAGGGGGAAACGGGCCCCCGCCGCAAACGGGAGTCGACGAGGACCAACCCCTTCCCGCCGCAGGATTCGGCGATATCGATCAAATCATCGAAGACGATATATTATTGGGGAACTTCGACATCGCCCAGAAACGGCTGGACGAGTATAAAAACCTGGCGGGTGAAACCCCCAAGTATCTGCTCCTGCTGGGGCATCTCCGAAAGGCGATGGGGAACCTCTCCGAAACCTACCAGATTTTCAAGAAACTCTATTTCGAGTTTCCTCTCTTCATGGCGGACAACTCGAGCTTCCACGCGCTCAGGTCGGAGCTGATCGATTTCCGGCTCGAAAAAGCCAAAGCGCAATGGAACCAGGTTCTTGGCCTGACGACCAAGGAGTTCGAAGAATCGAATCCCGGAGATGAGAGCGGCAGCGAAGCCTTCCGAAAGAAGTTCCAATCCCAGATCGAGAAGGTCCTGGCCATCTATCGGGAAGTGCTTAACTTCGAACCGATGAACCAGCCTGCAATCAGGGGGGTTATCCACTGTCTTTCGGAGCTGGGGAAAGCGGATGACATAGTCGATTACCGCAAGGTCCTGGGGGAATCGCAAGCCTACTGGGCGGGAATGAACGAAAAGCGTGCCCAGAACTCCCTGGCGCAGGGCAAGCGCCTTTTCGCAGAGGAGAGGTTCGAGAAGTCCCTGAAAGCCATCAATCTTGGGCTGGAAGTTGCCCCGACCCATAAGAAACTCCTCCTTCTGAAAGCCCAGGTACTGATTCCCCTGAAGAAGTTCAAGGACGGAATCTCCTGCCTCGATCTCCTGTTGAAAAATGTCCCCAACGACGGTGAAGCCGCGCGGCTAAAAGCCCGGATCCAGGGCCTCAGAATCGAGGACGAGCTGATGAAGGGGCAGGAACTCCTTGAAGAAGCCGATTCCAAAATCCCCGGATCACACGGAGCGGTACTTGTCACGAAGAAGGCCCTCGACCACTTCCACGAGGTTCTGAACTTCGATCCTCAGAACATGATCGCCCTCAAGGGAGCCTACAGGTGCCACATCCTGGCAAACAACCCGCTGAAAGCCGCAAAGGTCCTGGAAAAGATCAACGTCCTTGAACCGGAGTACATCCCCAACCTTCCCGGAAAGAACCAACCGGGGAAGGTCAAGGAAGAAGAACAATTCACATGCTATGTGGCTTCGCGGGTGTTCGGTCCCCAAAGTCCCGAAACCATCATTCTCAGAAGGTTCCGGGATGAATTCCTCCGTCGTTGTGCCTCAGGACGGGCTTCGATCAAACTTTACGAACGTGTGGGCCCCAGCCTCGCCCGTCTTTCCCCTGGAGGTCCTCTCCTGTCAGGACTGCGGTTTCTGCTGAGGGCTTTCGTCAAACTTCTGGGGCGGGTGGAACCCCTCTTGAAAAGGCCGTCGGTCAACCGCGATGTCCGGGGAGACTGAAAAGGTCTCTACCGCCCCGGCCTCCTTTTCCCGCCTCCTGGGGTTTCTGTTTTTCGCTCTGGGAGTTGTCGTCCCCGCCTGGCTTCTGAACGGGCTTCTCGTGGACATCGTGCGGGTTTTCGAGGGGAAATGCGCTGCCGAAGACATCGACAACGCGAAGTATTTCATGACTGAAACGATCCGCGGGTCCGACCGGGTCGAGATCATACGGACCTCCTTCCGGAAATGGGAAGATTCCGCGAGAAATTTCCTAAGAAGAAGAAGACTAGACCCGGGTTCCGCAGGACAGCTCCAGAAATCGTTGATGCAGCGTTTCCCCCGGACTTCCAGGTTTTTCTGGTTCGACAGCGCGGGAAATCTGGTGTTCCCCCGAGGTGAATCACCTCCCCAGGAGGGAATTCGGGCCTGGAAGGGGTTTCAGGCTTTCCTTTCCGGTTCCCGAAAACCCTCTCCAGGCGAACGCTATGCAGCCCAGGCACTTATCCGAACCCGGATGGGGGACCTGGTTGACCCGAAATGGCTGCTAGGTTGCCGGCGGGGTCCGATGGAAGTCCTGTTCGATGGCAGGCTCTATCTCCTCTCGCTGACCCTTTTCCGTTTTGGGAAAGCTCCCCCGGTCGGCTCCCTGGTTTCGCTGGTACCCCTTTTTCGCGCCAGAAAAGGGTGGGAAGTTGAACGTTTCCTCCGGGCCGGTAAGGGTTCGGGGGTTTCCCTGGGTGCGTTCTGGCAGTCGACCGGAGAAGGAGTCAAAGGTGGCGAGATATCCCCCGGACTCCAGCACGGACTTCTGGAGAACCTAGGCAAGGGCCGTCCCGTATACGAAACCACCGACTCGGTTTTCCTTTCGCGATTCTGGCAGACCGACCCGGACCTCGTCCTCACCGTCGGAATCAAGCGCACCGGCCGGGGATTTCTCGACCCTCCAGCCCTGCTGACGGGTCTGCAAGGGTCCCTTTGGTTGTTCGTCCTGGCTGTAGGGTTGCTCCTGGCTGCCCCTGGTGGGGTAGGTTTTTTTTCCAAGCTTTCCCTCGTTGGGAAATTCAGTCTCGGAACGGTACTGCTCGCGGGGTTTCCCCTGATAGCAATGTCCACCAGCACCCTTCGGCAGTCCCTCAAGCTCCACCTTTCGCTCCGTCAGGAAGTGGAAAACCGGCTCGAACGGGAAATCGGAAGCATCGAAAAGTCGCTTTCAGACATCTTCGCAGAAGTCGAGGTCGAACTGGCGAAGATCCTTGGCTCATTTTCCCTCGCCCACGTCCGGACTCCCAGCGATATGGACAGGGTTCTGGGCCATTTCAAACCGATCGGCCTGATCGGACAATCGCTGATTTTCCGGGACGGGAAATTCATCCTGGACACGACCCTTCCACGAAAACAGTTTTCGGCCACCATTTCCATCGCTTTCTCCGTCCTTCGCCAAACCCTCGCGAGCCTCACCTTCGATGTCGGTGCGGCGGAAAAAGCTCTGGAAACCCCAATCCAGTTCCATCAATCGGGGTTGATGAGTTTCGCGGGGTGGGCGGACTCTTTCCTCAACCGACTCCACAGATTGGAAACCGGGTTCCAGAAACGGGTCGTTTTCCCGGGCCTGGTTCGGGACAGTCAGGGTTCGGTCAAGTCGCTAGCCTGCCTCGTATTCTCCTTCGAAACCCTCGCCGCGGAATCGATAAAACGGAAGCTCGGGTCACTTCCCCCAAGGAACGGCTTGTTCATCCGGGCCATGTTCCAGGGTGGGACCAAGGCAATGCCCCGTCATCCCTTCGTCCGGGGAATCCTCGATGTTACCGAAGCCACGCGCCAACCTCTGTGCGTGCAGTTCGATCACAAGGGCGAAAAATACCTGGTCCTTTGCAGGCCCCTTGGTGGAATGGACGCGGTCGCTGCCGCCGTCATGCCGGCCGGAAGGGTCCAGGGCTTCTCCCAGCATGCGATTCCATTCCTCGGGATTCTCTTTTTCTCCTCGCTTTCGTTGGCAATTGGTGCAGGAAAGTTGCTCCGGAAGTTCCTCCTGACCCCATTGCTCGAGTTGACATGCGGAATCGGCAAGGTCCACGCAGGCGACTATGAAGCGGGAGTTCCGGTCAGGAGCCAGGACGAACTGGGAATTCTGGGGGCCAGTTTCAACTGGATGCTCGTTGGCCTTCGGCAAAAAGCGCGGATGGCATCCTTCCTCCGCCCCGAGCTCATAAGGCAGGCTTCATCGAGGCCGTTGGCAAGCGTCTCCCGGGAAAGACTGGGGATCCTTTTCGCGGGCCTCAGGGATTTTCGGAACGTGGAACAGGGGTTGTCACCGGAGTTGGCGGTTTCGCTGATGAACGATTTCCACCTCCGCTGCCAGGAAGCCATCGGGCGTTGTGGCGGGGAGATCGACAAGATGCTGGGAGACGCAGTGATGGCGGTTTTCCAGGGAGAGGGGAGCACGGCCCTGGAGGCCGGGATATCAAGGGCGGCGTTGGAATTGAGGGAATCCCTCAGGATGTGGAGAGAAAACAGAATCCAATTGGGTTTGCCTGCTCCAGCTTATGGAATCGGGTTCGGAATCGGGCCAGTGGTGGCAGGTCATATCGGGTCGGAAAAGAAGCGCATGGATTTCACCGTGATCGGCGATATCGTGAACCTGGCCGCCCGCCTCGAAAAGCTCGCGGGCACGGTCGACCTTCCCTCGGTCCTCGGAACGATCGATGTTCCCGAGCCCAAGTTCCCGGGGATCATCGTACGGGATCTCCCGCTCAGGGCTATCAGAGGCCGAACCGGACCGGTCAGGATCTTCACATTGGAAGAGGAAAATGGCACGGGCAACTGAAAGGACTCTGAAAGTCGCCATTCCCGTTTTTCTGATCACCGTCTTTTTGCTCGAGTGGTCCCTTTTGGATTCCATGGAAGCTGACTTGTCGCAGGTGGCAGTGACCAACGTCGCCCAGGAGCGGGAGTATCTGCTTCCTCTTCTCCAAGCACGCATGAGCCCCGAATCTCTGGCCCACGAGACGCTTCTCGACACCGTCAGGGACATCGCTGAACTGCTCCCCGAAACCGCGGGGACGATCCGAAAGCGGGCTCTCGAAACCTTTGGAAGCGACGTCCAATTCATGCTGAAGGATAGGGAAGGAGGATGCCTCGACAAGGAGGGGCTCGACGCGACGGAAACCCGATGCTTGAGCCTCATCCTGGATTGGTCTTCCTTCCTGATTCCCCGGTCAGACTTGAATTGGGACCGCTTTTCGGTGGCTTTGGAAAGCCTCTTCGGCAAATCGTTCCCCTTCGCCTTCGGGGTATCGACGATCTCCATCGTCCAAGCCCAATTCCGAAAGACTCATTACATGGTGTTGATAGGCACCCTTTTCCCTGGCTCCCCCGTCAGCGCCCCGGTTTCATACTTGACCCGGGACAAGAGCTTCCCTGTCCAAAAGATCCCCCTTGTCAGGGGTGGTGCCTTCGCCATCCTGGTTCCCCTGGCTTTCTTTCAAAGAGGCGACTGGTTCATGGAGTCGCTTTCGAAGAACAAGACCCAGCTTTCGTTCAATTCCTGGGTGGGAACCCGGAAAAAGCCGGCTCTTCCGCCCGGATTTCCAGGGTCCTTGGGGGAAGCCTTTAAACGGGCGTTGGACCAGGAAACCAGTGGGGAGATCTTCACGGAGGAAGGTGGGGCCGCGTTCAGCGGTCTGCCCGGAGACCCGGACAGAGTCATCTCACTCTGGGATCCTTCCCCGCCCATTTTCCGCCTCGCACGCTCCCCCATGGCTGTCGCGATCGGATTCCTATCTCTCTTCCTTTCGGTTTCCGGTATCCTGAAACTGCTTTCACCCCCTACCAGTTGCCCCGAACCTCCTGAAGGCCGTACCAAGGGAGCACCAAGTGTCAAGGCGGGTCCCCCTGAAGAGGCCGCTTCATCCGGCTCACTGCCCGTTTCCCCCGCCCCCGGATTCGTATCCCCCGGGGTTGCGCCACCGGGGAGGATCCCTCCCGGAGATTCTCCCGGTGAAGGGAAGCCGATCGAAATGCTTCCGGCTCCAAAAAGCTCCATTGGGGTCAAGTTCCTTCTTCTAAGCCTCCTGACCTGCATTGCACCCACCCTTGGCCTTGGCTGGACATCGGTTTCCGGCATGCTCTGGGATTCGGATGTTTCGGTAATGGAGGAGTTCCGTTCTCTCGAGGCGGATCTCCAGAACCTCGAGAACGTGAGGGAAAAAAGTCTCAGTGACCGGGTATCGCTTCTGAAGCAGGTTTTATCCGATCCGGTTTGGGTGAAAGGGCTTCCACCAGCAAGTTTCACGGATAAGATCATCCCCGAGCTGGCATCAGGCGATGTCAACAGGCTTTTCCTGATCCCTCCCTCCCAGCCCGTGGTTCCGATCAGGGTCATCACCACGAAGGAAAACGAAAAGCAGGTTGAAAAAACCGACCGGTTCTTTTCCCGGTTCCTTGCAAAACTTGGACGAAGTCTGAGGTTCCGAAAAGATTCCGACCGGCCAGTGAAATCAGGTCACGGCGAGGAAGCTACCGATGACCTCGTTTTCGAGACCATCGAACAATCGTTCGATCCGATGCAACTGCTCAAGACATGGCTTTCCCAAGATCGGATCAACTCCTGGCAGATCCTCCATGAAAACACATGGACCTTCTTCCATACGTTTTTTTCCAAGGATTTCCAGATCCCTCTTGCCGTTATGGCCAATTTCGCGAGAAGGCAGGCGGAGTTTTCAGAAATGCGGAAGGCCCTCCTGGAATCACCTTTTCTGGCAAACGGGCAGCCTTCCCTCGTCTTCATGAACTCCTACTTCACCAACAACCCGAACGTCTTCCCGATCTGGGCTGAATCGCATCCCGGCATACGGAGCCTTCTTAAAAGGCTTACGATGAAAGGGGGGAAGATCCGGGGAAAACTGACCGTCGGGGGAAGACCCCACATTTTTCTCGGCAGGGCCTTGAAAGATTGGGGGTTCGTCGCATTCTCGGTAAGACCCGATCCTCGGGGGACCCGAAAACCATGGGGGGCCTTACTTTCGAACGCAGTCGTTCTGTATCCCGTCGGAATAATTGTCCTGATGGCTTTCATCTTCTCCCGTTTTTTCCTCCGACCGGTCCGTTCCCTTCAGGAAGGGGTAGGCAACCTCCTGGAAGGCGGGGAGACCACCCGGCTTCCCGCCTTGACCGAAGATGAGATCGGAGATCTGTGCAACTCCTTCAACTCGATGGCCGACGGGCTTCGCGAGAAGGAGTTTTTGTCCCGCTTCCTGTCTGATCTGACCATGGATGCGATCGCGAGGGGGGGGGAGCCGAAAGCGACCAAGGTCGATGCGACGATCCTGACGGCGGACATCAGAGGTTTCACGTCCATGTCCGAGGAAAAAGCCCCCGAAGAGATCGTGGGAATGCTCAACGCGTACCTGACTCGAATGGAACCGGTTATCGAAGGTGAGGGCGGAACCATCGACAAGTTCATCGGGGACGCGATCCTGGCTGTTTTCCTCCCTGTTCACGGGCGGCCCCCCGCACCCGAGAGAGCCGCCCAGGCAGGCTGGAATATGCTCTCCGAAGTCGCAAAGTTCAACGAGGAACGTGAGGGAAGAGGTGAGTTCCCGATAAGGATAGGTGTTGGAATCGGATCGGGCCGAACCATCCTTGGAGTCCTTGGAGGAGGGAGTCAACGCCAGGACTTCACGGTCACCGGTCCAACGGTTAACCTTTCGGCGGAGATGGAAAAGGCGACGAAATCCGCCCCTGGGCCCGGAATTGTGGTCTGCCCACTCACGGAAAAATCTCTTTCCCCCCGATGGAAGCGGAAACCCCTTGTCGGAGGAAAGATCCGCGTCCCCGCTTTCGTCATTCTCGAACGATTTCGGGATTGACCCGACCAGGTTTTCACACCCCTCTTTCGAAACCGGTTCTTCGTCCCTCCTCCAATGGTCCCATACCCATGGGCTGGACACTTCCCCTTTCCGTGAGTACAATTTGATAAATGTCCGATCTGTCGGGGGTTTCTATGAATCGAATCCGGAGAAAGCTGGTTTTGGTTCTTTTGCTGATCGCATTCTGCATTTCGGGGGCGATGGCAGAGACGACCGATTCCGCCTACCAGAAGTATCTTGCTGCGTACAAAGCCTACCAGGAGGCGGTAACCGCCCAGAAACCGGCCGGCGAGGTGGAAAAGGCGCGTCAGGCTTATTCTGTCGCAAAAGACACCTATGTCGGCACCCTTCCCGGGAATCCGTCGAAGAGTGCTGCTTCCTCTACCCTTCCGGAAACCACCTCCTCCGGAGCCGTTTCCTCATCTTTGACCGTTCCCCCGCTAACCACCGCCCAACCGATGACAGACCCCTATTCCGACAACGCCACGTTCACTCCCGACATCCAGCCCCTGATCGACTGCCTCAAGAGCGAAAGAGCGGGAAGTTATGCAGATTCGATCTTCATCCAGATCAAGTCCTATCTCCAGGCGAATCCGAACTGTCCTGACAAGAGCAAGATCCAATACGAGTTGGCGAAGGCCTACGAACGGCTCAGGAACGACCAGGCCTCGGCCCTGGCCCTCTACAAGGAGATTGCAGCCGACCCCAACTCCGGACGTTTCGGAATCTATGCGAACCTCCGGATCAAGTATCTGGGCTCCTTCGGAGACCGGACCAAATGGAAGAAATCCCTTTCCCAGAAGTTCGAGGAAATGAATGCCGCCTACAGGAAATACAAGGACACCTCCTGGCTGCTGGCTCCCGTCAAAATGGTCCGGTGGGCCACCTACCTCGCGAAATCGATCGCCTTCCTCAGGGCCCAGAACGACGAAGCGGATTTCGAACTGTATTATGAAGCCCTGGGAGCGCCTTTCACACCTCCCCCCGAGGAAATCTTCGACCAGTATGCCGCCCGCATCGCAAGCGGGCCCCCGGATGACAACGCCAGGGTAAGGTTGGTCTACAAGAATTACGAGGCTTGGTACTCCCGCTGGAAGCTGTTGAGCGACGCCCAGAGCACCATCGATATGACCTACTTCATCATCGATAACGATGTATTCGGAACCTCCCTGCTCGGGTTGCTCCTGAAGAAAGCAAACGAGGGCGTGAAGATCCGTCTGATGATCGATTGCCGCGGGTCCAACAAGTTCAGCCTGGGATTCTGGGCCCAGGACTTCCTCCAGGAGCTGGTACGGCGGGGGAATGTCGAGGTCAAGATCTACAACCCGATGGAGACCAACATCGCCCTGCTGCTGACCGACCTTCGCAGGGTGATTTCCAGCAACCACGACAAGATCATCGTAGTCGACCGAAGATTCGCCATCATTGGGGGACGGAACATCGCCAACGAGTACCTGGTCGATCCCATCGACGACCCTGAAGCCTGGCGTGATTGCGATGTAGTGATCGACAGCGAGGAAGTGGCCCGGGAAATGGAGACGGCCTTCACCGAGGAGTTCCAGCTCCTGAAAGCCTTCAAGGTGAAAAAGGCGTTCCTTGGAGGCACCGAATCCTACGGATGGGAGATGGAAGCCGCCGGTTATTCCATGGACCTCTACCTCCACGGCCAGGGAGTCCTCGACGCAAAAAAGGTCCCCGACGACATCGAACCCGGAGTGACCAGATACAACAAGGAACTGACAAAGTACAGGCATATGACTGGTTTTCCAGCCTTCGACCCGTTTTCGAACGCCTATGACGCTCCGGTCCAGATACTCGACAAGCATTCCTTGTCAGGCCCCCGGAACGACATCACCGAAAGCATCGTCAGGTTCATCGACGGAAGCCGGAAAGAGATCATCATCCAGAACCCGTACATCGTTCTGACTCCCAGGGCGCAAGCCGCTTTGAAGCGAGCTTCGAAGCGGGGCGTCCCCATCTATATCCACACCAACAGCCCCCAGACCTCCGACAGCTTCCCCACCGAGGCGATGCTCCTTCGCGACTGGCGGACCTACCTGAAGGACATGCCAACCTGCCGGCTTTTCGCTCGCGTGAACGAAGGCCAACTCCATGCGAAGAACTTCGTTTTCGATGGAAAGGTCGGTCTGGTCGGAACCTACAACTTCGACTACCTGAGCGAGAAGGTGAATTCCGAGGTTGTGGCCATGATCAAATCCGATGAATTCGCGTCGGAACTGCGGAAGGAGATCTTCTCCGATATGGCGAAGTCGGTCGAGTACCATCTCGCCACGGCGGATTCCCCTGAATTCGGGCCTGCCGACGTCCAGGGGGCCAAGAAGCTCTGGCTCATCAAGCTCATTTCCAAGATGGGGTGGCTCAAACCTCTCTTCTGAAGCCGTATTGGGAAAGAACCCCTCCCCCCTTTGTGAGGGGTTCTTTTTTTCCCGGAATCCAGGCCATCGAAAAACCCCTCGATTCGAGCTCGGGATGTGACTGAAAAAGGTGTGGATACTCTTTCTTGTACCATGCTACGATGGTCCCGGCCTGTGGTAGGATTCCTTGGGGAGTTTCATTTCCCTCTCTCGGAACTCACCTTCCCAAGAAGCCTTTTTACCAAAATGCCGGGGCCGGAAACCATTTCAAGCTCCGTCTGACCCAGGAAGGGCTCCCAGGAATGATTTGCACGGTTCGAGGAGTGAGGGGAAAAATTATTTGTGAATTTCGTAGACATTTTCAATGAATTAAGGGAAAATAATCACAACTGTCGCCTGGACTAGTTTTGGCGAATCCAAAAACGGGGAGGCTTACATGTCAATTTGGGGCAACAGGTTCGGAGGGGTTCGGTTGAGGACCCTGGCCCTAGTGCTGGTCTTTTCTGCCTTTTGGGCGTTTTACGGGAAGGCTTTTTCTGCAGATGACCCGGGCAAGGTCGCCGAGGAACTGGGAAAAAACTCCGCCCTCGCGGGCCTGAACTTGAGGGTGGGCGCGGCGGAGGGAAACGGCTTTTCAGGCACCCTGGGTCGAAGCAACATCCAGGTTTCCATTTTCAAGGTCGACAATAAATGGAACATCGCCCTTCTTGCGCCGAATGTCAGTTTCGCAAAATTCTCCAGCAGTCTTGCCAACACTCCCCTTGGGGACATGGCTTTCGAGAACGTCGGCCTGGTCGTCACCCTTTCCGACACCTCTTTCAAGGCCGGCGCGGTCCCCAACGCGAACATCAAAGCAAGCCTCGGTCAGGTTTTCGGAGCCGAGGAAAAGATCGAATGGAAGTCCGGGGTCAACTTCTTCGGCCAGGTGAAGACCACCGACTCCGGAGCTTGGGGTGAATTCAAGAAGGAGCTCGGGGTAACGGGCGGAGCGGTGACCATCCTCGGAAGGGTGGGCGCAAGTTTCCTCGCCAAGTTTGCCAACGGTGAATCCGAGGACGGAAGCGGCGACACGACGGAATTCGATCTTTCGGTCAAATTCCCCGCGCTTGCCCCTCCCTGCATCCCGTCGGCGATCCGGTTCACCGGAAGCTCCCTCGATTTCAAGGCCGTCAAGGAAGGCACGAACAAAACCATCACCATTTCCCTCAACAGCAGCAACCAGCTGACGATCCGGAACAAGACCTTCAACTTCGAAAGCTGCCTCTCCTTCACGAAAGAGACAGGAAACTCCTGGAAGAAGAGCTTCGCTTCCACCATGGTCAAGGAGAACTCCTGGAAAAACGCAGGAGGTCTCGATTTCATCGATTTGAAGGAAATCTCCTTCTACGGTGAAACATCGAAGGTTTCCTCCTCCACCCTGCTTCTCATGGGTTTGAGGACAAAAGCCACGATCAAGGGCGGACCCACTTTCGAGGTGGCGGGTGAATTCACGATGTACAAGGGCGCCATCGACGATTTCACTCTCCGCATGCCATCGACCCTGAAGTTCTCCGACATTCCCGGAGTCAAGGAGATTCCCGGGATCAGCGAACTTGGCGTGAAGGATGTCTGGGCCTCGATGAACGGCTTCGGGGGTACCCTCGTCTGGACAAAAAAGAACCTCGAAACATCCTTCATGATGTACATCCCCAGGGGAAAAACGGGCGACATCGCTTTCCTGCTGAAGTTCCCGCAGCTGGATTTGAAAAAGCTCATCCCCAGGCTCGCGCTCCCGCTCGTGTTTCCGCAGGCCTACCTCGTCCTTGCCAAGGGCGGGTTCGATTCGAAGCTGAGCGACCTCCCGGTTAACCTCCAGGAGTTCCTGGCTGACATCTCCACTACCCCGACCTTCCAGATCCACATCCTCAAGGGGATCAACCTGATCGCGGTCTTCAACCCGGGAGACACATCCGGCAGCGTGAAGACGGCAATGGAGAAAGCCGGAATCACCGACCCCATGATCATTGCCGGAAGCATCGAAGGGATCTTCGGGGGCGGGACTCCGGCCTTCGCTCTTGCCGCGAAGCTCCCGAACTTCAACTTCCCGGCCAAACTTCCTTTCCATGGGGCAATCCGGCCTCAGGGCATCGGAACCGAGTTCTTCCTGAAAATGACCTCTTCCCTGGATCTCTCGCTCGGAATGGCGATCCGCTTCCTGTTCAGCGTGAGTGGAAACGATCTGACTCTCGTGGGCCAGTTTTCTGCGGACGTCTCCGCGACGGGAGTGGGCCTCGGGGTCACCGGAAAGCTAGAGGGTGAATGGAAGGACATTTTCGGACTTCCCGGAATCACCGTCCGGGACCTCGTCTTCGGCTTCAGTCTCGACGCCGAAGGGGCGGTGGGCGTGAAGGCCGCCGGTTCGGCCAAGTTCGGCTCGAAGGACTACGGACTCGCTTTCGGAACCAAACTTGAACCGGCCGCGCTGGGATTCCCCAAGGAAGTCCTGCTGGATTTCACCGCGAGCCAGATGTCGACGATCCCGCTCCTCAACACCATCGAAATCGCCGAGATCGTATTCAGGGCGATCGCCCAGAAGGCGGCCGACAAACAGTCTTTCCTCAACACGATAAAGGATGCGAACAAGCGGAAGAAAGCCCAGGAGGTTCTCGAGAAACTGGCTTCCCCCGAAAACAGCATCTTCAAACTCCTGCACCTGGACAAGCTTCCGATTTTCCAGCTGAAGGATTTCCATGTGAAGCTGGTCACTCCCGGGGCCACCGACCCCGACCTGAAGGTCCAGGGCCCCGGCGCGGGATTGAAGGGAACCCTCATCCTCCTGAAGAAGGAGATCGCCAAGGTCGACTCCTTCCTGGATATGTCGGGTTTGAAAATCTACGGGGAATTCCTTCTGAAGGACTTCGGACCGCTCCTCAAGATCGAGGAGGCGAAGATCGACATCGCCGCGAACTTCTCGGAAATGCCGCATTTCTACATCTGTTTCAAGGCGAGCATCCTCGGGTTGAAACCCACCATCAAGATCACCATCAGCATCGACGGGGTCCAGATCGAGTTCGGCCTGAAGGCTGGAGATTTGTTCCAAGCGGATTTCGTAGGAAAAACCAAAGAAGCCGACCTCCTGAACCCCAAGGATTTCCAGATCACGGCGAAACTCAAGGGTGATTTCCAGAAATGGTTCACCAAGGAGATCGCGAACCGGATCAAGAACTGGGAACCCGACCAGGAATTCCTCGATGCCCTCAAGGAGCTGGAAGACGCGAAAAAGGAAGTCGAGAACCTCAAAAAGGAGATTGACAAACAGCGACTGATCGTCCTCCGCGACCGGGAGAAGGTTCTCCAGTCCGCCGAGAAAGCCCGGGAAAAGGTCGAAGAGATCGAAAAGAAGATCGAGGAGAAGAAGAAGAAGCTCAAGGACACCCCCAAGTGGCGAATCTTCAAACGGGCGAAGTATGCCTTGGAGATCGCGGGTTTGTATATCGCGAAGGAATGCGCCGAACTCTACGCCAAGGCGGTTGAGGAATGCGTCGACTCGATTCCCGTCGATGCCGATCCCAGGGTCTGGGGCGTGATCACGGCCTACAAGACTGCCCTCGCCGGGCTGCATGCCGCCGAGGAGATCGTCGAAGCCGGCCAGGAGGTCACCGACGGCATCAAGGCAATCGCGGAAAAGATGGCCAACGGAATCGCGGGATTGGATGTCTTCGCGATCGAGGACAGCGAACTGTCGGGGTCCTTCAAATCCCTTATCGGGAAAAGGCCTATCCACATCTACGTCAAGGTCCGGATCATGGGCGAACCGTTCGAATGGGAGGGCGACTTCTCGTGGTCGGACATGGTCAACTCGATCAAAGCGCTTTTCAAGAACAAGTCTGAGCAGCTCAGGAACCTCCTTGCCACAAAGGTGGGCAAGAAGTCCAAGCTCCTTTCGAAACAGATGTCCCAACTGGATGCCTGCCAGGCAAACTTCGCCGACATCAAGGAGAAGCTGGCTCCGGAGTTCCAGGCCACGATGCGGGCACGACCGTTCGCGAAGAAAACGTTCTTCCTGGTCAACTCCTATTCCCGGCTTTTCCTGACAGGGGAAGGTGGAAAGACCACGGCCGGAACGAAGGCAATGCTCTCATCCGGCAAGGATGCAAAGGGAACCCCCTGGAAGCTTGAACTCACCTCAGACGGTTTCTTCCGGCTCTTCCCGGGAAGCGGGAAGCAGGCCCTCGCACTAACGGGCGGGGCGACAGGGGCCGGAACCAAGCTGGTACTCAGCGTCCCGAACGACACCGGAGAGTGCGAATGGATGCTGGAAAACCAGGGCAACTCCTTCCGCCTCAAGAACCGGAAATCCCAGACCTACCTGACTCTGCCCTCCAGCGGTTCCTCAAACCTCTGGAAGAACCTGTTTGCGGGATATCAGGCGGAGATCCAGCCGCTCTTCAGAGCCCAGGGCCTCCCTGGCGGGACCCTTCCCAGCCTTGGATTCCGGGCCATGTCCGGAGTGACGGAGGTGCTCGCGACAGTGAAGAAGAACCTCGAATCCATGATGTCCCAGCAATGGGATCTTGTCGAAACCGGGGATCTTTCGGTCGGCTACATCAAGCACAACAAGGAGGGTTCGTTCCTGACCATGAGCCAGGATTCGAACTCCGTCGTCGTCGCGGCCAAGGCCGCCAATCCAGACCCCACGCAGCTGTGGGAGATCGTTCCCGCCGATCCCGATCCGTTGTCTCCTTATGTCTTCGTCAGGTTGCTTGCGAACGGGAAATACCTCCATACCGCACCCCTGACCGAGATGATGAAGACGACTTCTCCCATCGCCATCGTGGAAAGGGATTTGGAATCCCTGGCCAAGTCAACGGCTCCGGCCTTCACGTTCTACGACCCGACGAAATCGAAGCAGTTCATGTTGAGGAAAGTGTACATCACCGCGAACACCTTTGCGCTGGTGAGCGTCACCACGGGCAACGCCCTGGTGGTCGTGAAAGGAACGCTGGCACAGATTCCTTTCCCTTCGGATGCCAATGCCACCACCCACGTATGGACCCTCATAAACAAGTGACCTGATCTGAGACTTCTGAATGGAGCCCTGCGGAAACGCGGGGCTCCTCGCATTTTCGCAAGGAGGACCCAATGTCCGGAAAAGCGACCCGCCTCTTCCCAGTCGAATGTGCCCGAAAAGCCAGGAGGGGGTTGTCCTCGAAGGCAAGCCCACCACGAGTGACAATCACGTTGGCACACATGCTCATCTATTCGCTGGTCACACTCGTGGGGATTTCCGGGGAATGCGCTGCCCAACCCGCTTTTTCCGGAAGGCCCGGTGCCGGGTTCCAAAATCGCCCGTCTGCGGGGGCCAATCCACCCATTTCCGGCCCGGCAGCCGGACTGCTCGAGCCATTCTGGCAGTTCACGCTTTTTTGCCCGGGTGGAGCCGATCTTCCAGACAGCATCGCCAACCGGATCACGACGGACGAAAACGGTTGTCTCGTCTCGGAGGACCCGCCGCTGGTCATTCTTCAACAAAGGCAGGAAAAAGGCTGGACGGGCTCAAACCCGTTTCCCTCCCCCACGCCCGACCCAGGCCCACCGGTTTCCGACTACGACCCGAACCTCCTGTGGAAATCGGGAAAAGTCTTTCTGGGAAGCAGACGGGGCTCAACCCTGGCACTGAACACCTGCGCCGGGCACCACCAAGGGCCTCCGCTGAAGGCCGTGGGAGAGGGTTTCCATCTGTATTTCTCGCGGGAATCCATGGGCTGGCTGACCAGCCAGGAATGGGCTGATGAATTCAAATCCGGAGTCCCATCCTTGTACGGGGTCGCGGCACCCATCTTCGTGGATGTGGGCATCCACCGGGATCTCCCTCTCACGATGTCCAACCGAACCCCCATTTTCTGGAACGCTTTTCCCGACGTGACTCCACAGGGAAGCGGGCTGCACCTGTTCGGACTTCCCGGAAGACCCACCCCGGGCATGGTCTTCGGGCCGGTTGGAAGAAGGTTCTTCCGGTCCTTCGGCCTTCTTTTCCACAAGCTCAACAGGGTTCTTCCCCTTCCTGCATTCACCGAGTGGCAATGGAATGCCGAATTGAGGCAGTACATCCAGGGTTTCCTCGGGAACCGCGGGGGGGGATCCCTCAAACCGAGTGATTTCGTGCAGACCTTTGCGGAAAGGGTCCCGTGGAAGACTTATTCCCAAGGTGACCCCCGGAAGGGGCTATGCCCGCTCATGCCCGGAATGGTCGAGAATCCGGTCAATTCAGCCATCCCGACGGTTCTGCGCGGTTGCCAGAACACGGAATCCTGGAAGAAACTCGCCCCAACCCTGGGATTCCCGGAAAAAGCCGCGGGGTCTGGCTTTCTTGGAATTGAAACCCTGCTTCCGAGGGGACTCCCGACTCCCCCACCCTGGCCCGAAATGCTCGCTACGCCAACGGTGATTTCGGAAACCGGCTCGAGCATCTTCCGGTTCAACCACCCCGTTTCGCAACCTGGATTCCTGCTCGAACCGTCTTCGGAAGGGGGAATGCGCTTGTCCCTGGGCGGAACGGCGTTCTTCCGCCAGGACATCGTCATCGAATCGCCCCTCGAAATCGGATCCGGAGGGGTTATCATCTGCGAGAAAACGATCACGGTATGGGCACCGATCATCAACCCGAACCTGCACGCCGGGGGGGAAAAGTCGGCGGGAAGCATGCTCACGCTCGTAGCGCCACAGATTCGGATCGGCCTTCCTCCCAGTCGGGCCGGCATAGGAACTGTCCACGCTTTCATGGTAGCCATGGACCGGAATGGGCGGGGCGAGGTGGTGGCGGAGCGGCCATTTCACCTGATCGGGGGAATCGCGGCAGATGACATCTCGAGTGTCGTCAGGACGGGGGGAATAATCGAATACCCCTTTCGGCGGGACGAGAAACCCTGTTCAGACCTGCACCCCCCCGCAGGCAAGAAATAGGTCAACCAGGCCGGCCTTCTACCTGATCCTCCGTGGTCTTTGTGTGCTTTGTGGTATTCCTGACCCCCTATATGTCCCCGCGGTCAACTCCTAGGACGACCCGGTTGCCAGAGCCAGTTTGATCGAGTTGAGCCGGATCTCCTTGGTGTCCGACCGCGAAAGAAGAACGATCGGAACCTGGGCCCCGACGATCAGGCCTCCGACCTTCACGTCGGTGAAGTAGATCAGGGATTTCCCGAGAACATTTCCCGAATCGATATCGGGGAGCAGGAGGATGTCGGCTTTTCCCACCACTTCATTGTAAAGCCCCTTGTGATGAGCCGATTCGAGGGAAATCGCGTTGTCGAGGGCGAGGGGTCCTTCCACGATGCAGTTCTTGAACTGCTTCCGGTCCCCCATCTTCGAAAGGATCGCGGCATCCACCGTGCTGGGCATCTTGAGGTTGACGGTTTCCACCGCCGAAAGAACGGCGACCTTGGGCTTCTCGATCCCGAGACCGCGGGCGAGGTGAACCGCGTTCTGGAGGATCTCCTGCTTCTCCTCGAAGGTGGGGTGCGGAACCATACCGCCGTCGGTCAGAAGGCGAAAGGACCCCATCCACTCGAAAACGAGACAGTGCGACAGGACCGGGCTTCTCTTGATACCCGTCTCCGAGTTCAGGACGGCTTTCAACAGGATCGGAGTGGAGATCGAACCCTTCATGAGGGCTTTTGCCTTTCCCGTCCTGACCAGTTCGACCGATTTCGCGGCACATTCCTCGGGGGACCGGGCTTCGATGATCGAAGGAGAAAAGCCCTTCTCCTCGCCGATGAGGGGCTTCATGACATCGGGGTTTCCGACGAAGAGGCAGTCGACGTAACCGAGTCCGGAAGCCTCACGCGCAGCCGCGACGGTCTCGGGGTCTTCCGCCATGCAGACCGCAAGCGGAGTCTTCCCGGAGCGAAGTTTCTTTTCGATCGTGGAAAAATTCATTGGAATCCTCCCTTTCGGTTCAAACGTATTCCTTGACGACCTTGGGGTCGGCAAGAGCTCCAAGTGCGTGCCGGGCGAGTGCGAGCATCTCGTTCTGCCCCGGGTTGACAATTACGGGGGCAATAAAGGAAACCCGATCCCTGATCCATTCCACAACACGAGCGGAGTAGGCAACCCCACCCGTCAAAATGATCCCGTCGACCTTTCCCCTGAGAACCGAGGCCATTGCTCCGATCTCCTTTGCGATCGCATAGGCCATCGCTTCAAGGATCAACGCGGCTTTCGAGTCTCCCCCCGCGATCCGTTTTTCCACCTCCCGAACGTCGCCAGTCCCAAGGTGGGCTACCAGACCGCCATTACCGATCAGCTTCTTTTTCAGTTCCTGGGGCGTGAATTTGCCGCTCATGCAGAGCTTCGTGAGACCGCCAAGGGGGAGGGTTCCGACGCGCTCCGGGGAAAACGGGCCTCCGTCGTTCGCGTTGTTCACGTCCACAATCCGGCCCTCGCGACTCGCCGCGATCGAGAATCCCCCGCCCAGGTGGGCGACGATGAAGTTCATCTTCGAGGGGTCTTTTCGGGCTTCCTCACAAGCCTGGCGGATCACGGCCTTGATGTTCAAAGCATGCACCAGTGAAATCCGTGGAATTTCGGGCAACCCGGAAATCCGCGCCACATCGTCGAACTCGTCCACCGAAACCGGATCGGCGATGAAGGAGGGAATCCCCGACTTTTCGGAGATCCTGAAGGCCAGAAGGCCGCCCAGCAGGGAGACATGGTCGGTGACCTTGCCTTCGGTACAATCCTCCAGAATACGCTTTCCGACGTGATACACGCCGCTCTCCATCGGCTTGAGCGGCCCTCCGCGACCGATGACCGCATCCAGGGATTTCGCCGCGATTCCCCATTCGGCAAGGGTCCTGTCAATCGCGGCCATCCGGAAATCGAGCTGGTCATAGCTTTTCTTGAACTGCTTCAGGTCCTCGACCGGATGGGTGATCTCTGCCTGCTTCGAGGGCTTCAGGTCCTCGTAAAGAGCGATCTTGGTGGATGTGGATCCCGGGTTTATGACGAGGATCACGAGGGGTTTCTTCACGTTCGAATCCTTCCTTTCCCCAGCTTTTTCCAGGGAATCCGTTCGGCCGCGGCCTTGTCCGCGGGACAGAACTCTTCCCAGGGGAACCGGTCCGGCGTAAACCACGCGGATCTTTCCCTTTCGGAAGGAGGGCCATCCGCAGGTCCGGATTTCCCTCCGCCACAATTCTCTTCTTCGATTAAAAGAGAACACCGGACGAAATGCAAGCGGATTTTTTTGTCCGGGTACTCGTGGTCCACAACGAGGAGAACCTCCCCTCCAACCACCCTCAACTGCAACTCCTCCACGAGCTCCCGCTCTACCGCCTCTGCCGGTGTTTCTCCGGGTTCGAGCTTCCCCCCCGGGAACTCCCAGAGATCGTGGAGATAACCCCCGGAACGCCGGGCGAGAAGCACGCGGCCGGAATGAATGACGACCGCGGCGCCCACCTCGATGGGTTCCCCCGATATTTCGTGCGGACGTTTTCCCGTTTCGCCCATCAGTCGATCCCCAGGAAAAAGCCCTTCAGATACCTTCCCTCGGGGTGCCCGAGGGCGATCGGATGGTCGAATGCGTGGGCGTTCTCCGCAAGGATCCTGACCGACCTCCTGGCCCGGGCAGCGGAATCGATCAGGACGGCGAGGAAATCGTCCCTGGAGACCTGGCTCGAACAGGAAGCGGTAAAGAGGACCCCCCCGGGTGCGGTAATCCTTATCGCACGCTCGTTCAGGCGTCGGTAGGTCCGGAGCGCGCGATCGAGCTCGGCCCTGCTCTTCGCCATCGACGGTGGATCCAGGACCACGAGATCGAATGCCCCCTCCCGCGCCTGGTCGAGGAATTCGTTCATGTCCGTGGCGAAAAACTCGTGCCGCCCCCCGGACAAGCCGTTCCGCTGGATGCTCCGCTTCGCCTCCTCGAGGGCGGGTCTGGCGGAATCGACCGTCACGGTCTCTTTCGCCCCCCCGAGCGCGGCTGCAACCGTGAAAGCCCCGGTGTACCCGCAGATGTTGGCAAGGCGGCGTCCACGGGAAAGGGTCCGGATCATGTCACGGTTGTCACGCTGGTCGAGGAAAAACCCGGTCTTCTGACCGGATTTCAGGTCGGCCTCGAACTTCATCCCGTTTTCCAGGAATGGAATGGTCGGGGGAAGATCCTTTCCGAGGAGGAGGGTTGCCCCGCCGCCTCCACCCGCACCGGAACGTCGGACCTGGTTTCGCCGCCAGATCCATTTCACCCCCTTGACCGACTCCCGAAGGGCCTCGACGATCGGTCCGAGATGGGCCTCCAAACCTGATGAATAGGTTTGAAGCGCGAGGGCGGCCCCGTACCGGTCGACGACGAGACCTGGAATCCCGTCTCCTTCGCCGTTGATGAGCCGGTAACCGGTGGTCCGGGAAAAATCGAAGAAGTCGATTCGGCGGAGGCAGGAGTCGCCCACCAGCCTCCGGAGGCACGCGGAAAGGGATTCCTCCTTTCGTGCGGGGAGACACCGGACGAGAATCGGGGATTCCAGGTCGACGTATCCCCGGCCCAGGAACTCGTCCCTACGTGAGCGGAGCTCAACTTCGGACCCGGTCTGGAGCCCCGGAGGGAGTTCCCGGACAGACTCGCGGTAGATCCAGGGATGACCGCGAAGAACCGGGAATTCGCGGTCCTTCTTCAAAACGAGGACAAAAGGATGATTCATGGTTTCTGGCCTTTCATGCGTTGCAGGCAGATGAGGGAAACGTCATCGGAAGCCGGGCGGCCCTGGGTGGCTGCATCGAACCTGGAGAACAGCTGGTCGATGGCGGTGCGGGGGTCGAGGCCGCGAGTCTCCCTGAACCAGTTCACGGCATTCTCGTTCCCGAGCATCTCCCCATTCGCGCCGATGGCTTCGACCAGGCCGTCGGTGAAGAACAGGATCTTGTCGCCAGGTTCGATGACCGTTTTGAGGGAATGGTACTGCGCCTTGATGCGGATTCCGAGGGGCAGCGCTTCCATCCGCAGCTCATCCACGGCTTGGGAACGCGCTCTGAGAACCAGGGGAAAATTGTGCCCCGCGTTCGAGAACTCCATCTCACCGGTCTCGGGGTCGATTGAATAGAGGAACAGGGTCATCATCTTCTTCTTCTTGATCGTCGCGATCATGAACCGGTTGAAAGAGGCGAGCGTGTCGGGAAGGGATCCCCGAGTGTTGTTGTCGATGGTCATCGCGCACTTCGCCATGCCCATGATCAGTGCGGCGGAAATGCCGTGTCCCGAAACATCGCCCACCAACCCCATCAGCTTTCCCGCGGGAGTCACGAAGTAATCGAAGTAGTCGCCGCCGATATCGGTCATCGCACGGCTCTTTCCCCAGATCTGGAACTCCCCGACCGTCAGGGGTTCCGGGGGAAACAGGCTCTCCTGGACGATCCGGGCAACCTGGAGATCGCGCATCCCCTCGATGACATTGTTCATCAGCCCGGAAAGGTCTCCCAACTCGTCCCGGGCGATGACGGGAATCGTATAGTCGAAACGCCGTTCCTCGATGGCCCGGATTCCTCCGGATAGGTTCTCGATGGGCTTGAGGAACTGTTCGGAAAGCATCACTCCAATCGTGGAAGTCGAAAGGAAAACCATCAGCGCCACACCCACCAGGACCATCCAGAGAAAGTTGACCTGCTTTTTGACCGATTCCAGGGAAACGGCGGCGACCATCACGAAACAATCGATATTCTGCCCTTTTGTACCATACCATATTTCTTCTTCGGTACCAGAAGCTATCACGACACGGACAGCCGATTTAGACGTCAGGACATCCCCCGCGATCCCCTTGACCTTCGCCTTGTCCGTCGGGAACGGGATTTCCTCTCCCAGGAACCGGAGTTCCCCGACCGCGCTGACCCGGAGCGGAAGATCGGGTTGACGTCCGAGCTCAGCCTGGTGCTTCTGGATGTACGCTCGTTGCAGACGTCCGCGATGGAGAGCACTCATGAAAGCGTATTGGGCCTCCCCGGCCTTGTTGTACAGAACATCGAAGTACAGATACGTGCTTTCGGCTCCAAGCGACAGTAGTACGAACTGTCCCAACTCCCTGCAGATCAGGTCGAGATCGAAGGACGAGTTTTCACCGATGAGGGTGCTGAGAACGCCTTCGGTTGCCTGGACCATGAAGGTCCCCTGGTCAACCCGGAGGGACTTGTTCATTCTTCGCAACAGCTCCTTCCCGAGGGGCAGGATGAACTGGTTCGTCCGGCGGCGGAGCGAGGGGTCGGGGCTGTCGATCCAGTCGAAGGCGGGTTTCCCCGCACGGTCGACAACGAAGACATACTGGATGGTGGTTTCGCTGCGAAGGGTCTGGAAAAGCTCCGCCTGGCTTGCGATGGTGTCCAGTTTCCTTGCCCGCACGATGGCCTCGTTGAAGACCTTCTGGATCCTCTTGACCTCACCTGGCATCAGCTCGTCGAAATGCCTCAACTTGTCCTTGATCCGGGATTCGAGGTCCGCTCTCAGGACGTTCCCGTGGTCTTTCAGTGCGTAGTATCCACCGACCAGAAGGACGACCGAGGGAGTCCCGATGGCGAAAAGGAAGAGGCCCACCAGCCGGACCGGGATCCTGATCCTGATTCCCAGGTCCCGGCCCCGGAACACGTTGAACCCGATGACCAGTCCCCACAGGATACAGATCAGGTCGGTTCCCCGGGCCACCCATCTCGGCAGGAAACTCCGGCGCCTGGAGATGGCGAACAGATACCCGTAGTTTTGCCGGAACTTGTATGTTCCATGGAACCTCGGGTTGATGAAAACCTTCCCGTAAGCACCCATCGCCGAAAGGATCGATCGCCCGAGCTCGGGATCTTTGTTCCAGGAGGTGGGGTGGAAGTCCAGCCCCGACATCGTCGTTTCGAAGGACCCCACCCGGGTTCCCCTGAGTCTTCGGTTGAGAATGGCGAGGCTGTTCATCAGAGCCCGATCCGGGATGAATCTTCCGGGGTGAAGCAGGGCCATCCAGCCCGAAAAGGGCCCGCCATGCTCCGGGGCCTGGCCCCAGACGAAGAAGCCGTCCTGGTCTCTTCTGGCGAGGGCGATCAGGTTCCCCTGAGCGGTGGTTGCCCTCGGGAGTTCGGAAATGTTGAGGAAGGAAAGGAGAATTCCCTCGCGCCCCTTGTCGACCGGTTTTCCCGATTTGAGGTCGAGAAGAACCTGGAATGTGCGCTCCACGAACCCCTTGTAGTGGCGAGAGGAACTCAGTTCGGAAACCACCCGGCCGGCTGCATCGAAATAGTAAACGTCCATCACACCGGGGAATGCTTTCCGGAGGCGATTTACGACGCGAAGACGCCGTTTGGGATATGGGGTCTTCCGGACTTCCTCGAACAGACCGACCAGGATGCGGCGGAGCATCGCGGGGTCATCGTCGGCTTCCCGGAGCCGTGTCAGGAGGTTTTCATGTCTTTGCCGGTCTTTCTGGAGGAGGTTTTCCAGTTCGAGGTTCTCGACCTGCCTGATCGTGGTTTCGAGGACGAGGATGGGAAAGAGCGCGAACACGACCAGGACGAAGATCTTCCGGCCCAAGGAACGGAGCGCGGAAAAATCCGGGGTCAGAAACCGGATAAGTGCCCCCCCCCTGGGTCGGTCGGGCCCCTCTGGAGAAGGCTTCCCCGCTGTCGGCAAACTGGAATTCTCCACCATCAAACGGTATCATAGCACAAGCCCGGATCACCTTTCGAAAGCACCGGGAAACAGGAGGGCAGATGCAGAACCTTCGTCGGTCGATCTTTCTGGGCCTTGCCATTTGGGTTCTTTCCCTGACAAGCGGCCTGAACGCCGGCACCGGGAATTTCCAGCCGGGAACACGGGGGGAGGTGATCTATTTCATCCTCCTCGACCGGTTCTCCAACGGTGACCCACTGAACGATTTCGATACCAACCCCAAGGATCCGCGGGGTTTCCACGGCGGTGACCTTTCGGGAGTCATCGGAAAGCTCGATTATCTCAGGGATCTTGGCATCACCGCCCTCTGGATCAGTCCTGTTTTCCGGAACCGGCCGACGCGGTTCTATCATCATCAACCCTACCACGGCTACTGGGTCTGGGATTTCTTTTCGGTCGACCCTCGGTTCGGAAACCCCGAGAAGCTTCGCTCGCTTGTCGCCGAAGCCCACAAGCGGGGGATCAAGGTTTTCCTAGACTTCGTTGTCAACCATGCCGGTTACGATGCCCCGCTTCCTGAGCTGTTCCCGGCACTTTTTCATGACAACGGCAACATCACCGACTGGAGTGACCGGAATCAGCTCGAATCGTACCGGATCTACGGGCTTCCCGATTTCGCTTCGGAGAAGCCCGCGGTCCAGTTTTTCTTCAGAAGCGTGGCGGACCACTGGCAGGGGGCCATCGGGTTCGACGGGTTCCGTCTCGATGCCGTCAAGCATGTTCCGATTGCCTTCTGGAAGGACTTCAACACCCATGTCAGGAAAAGATGGGGGCCCGGCTTCTTCCTTCTGGGAGAGATGCTTGACGGAGACCCCAAAACCATTTCCAGGGTCCTCAAGGAGGGGCGGTTTTCCAGCCTGTTCGATTTCCCGCTCTATTACACACTTCTCGACGTCTTCGCACGCGGTGGGGATGCGCGCAAGCTGGGGGTGAGATTCGCCGCCGACCGCGGTTACACCGACCCCAACCGGCTGGCGACATTCCTCGACAACCACGACCTCGACCGGTTCGTCACAAGTTGCCATGGGGACCTCGACCGGTATCGGGCGGCCCTGGCCCTGATTTTCACCGCACGGGGGATTCCCGTCCTTTGCTATGGCGATGAGGTAGGGCTCCCCGGAGCCCAGGACCCCGAACCCATGAACCGACGCTCGATGGACTTCGACCTGAACCCTGAACTGAGGGAATTCACGCGCAAACTCATAGCCCTTCGGAAATCCCTTCCTGCCCTTCGGGACGGCTACCAGTTCACGCTCGACATCTCCCCCTCGACTTTTTCCTTCTGTCGGCTGCTCGATGACCGGCAGGCAATCGTGGTTTTCAATACTGCGACGGCGGCCCTCGATCTCGAGATACCCCTTTTCGCCCCTCTATCAGAAGGGACCACGCTGCAAGACCATTTCACAGGAAACCATGCATCGGTCAAGGGGGGAAAACTCCTTTGCAGGGTCCCAGGCAAAGGCTTCCTGTTGTATGACGCCCCCGCCCCAACACCCGGGTATTCAGATTTCGTGGACGACCTGGTCGCCTTTCATCAGTTTCCGGACGCGTTCGGAACGACGCGCGTGACATTCCAGGTCCGGATTCCCGATGTGACGGAAGGGGAAACCGTCCACGTGGTTGGAGGCCTGCCCAGCCTCGGAGACTGGGACCCCGCGAGGGTCCCTCCCCCCATGAAAGACCTAGGAGGAGGCCTTTTCAGCACGACCCTTGACCTTCCCCGTTTCATTCCCTTCGAGTACAAGTTCTTGCGGAAGGCCGGAGAAAAGGTCGAATGGCTCCCGGGCGAAAACCGGACAGCCCGCCTGACCTCCTCCGCCCCCCAAACCCTCTGAATCAAGAAGGAGTTAAGGACATTAAAAGGGGGACATGAGAATCTTTTCTTCGAAAAGATTCTCATGTCCCCTTTTTAATGTCCCCTTTTTTGTGCCCCCGTTTTCTACGATTCGGAGATGGTGCTCAGGGCGGCGAGGATGGCGGCCTTGCTGATGGGCTTGGTTATCATGAGATCGAAACCGACGGCCCTGACCCTGGCTTCGATTTCCTCCCCCGTCAGGGCAGTTACGGCGACCATGGGGGTCCGACTGACCTCGGGAAGAAGCTTCAGCCGTTGGGCAAGGTCGAATCCGTCCATTTCGGGCATTTGCAGGTCAAGGAAGAAACAGTCGAAGGTCTTTCCCGACCTCATGATCTGGAGAACCTGCTTTGCCGTCGTCGCGGACTGCGTTTCAATACCGAGGTTGTCAAGAATAGCCTTTAGTACCAGAAGATTTATGTCGTTGTCGTCGACCACCAGGACGTTCTTGATCCGACCGGCGGTGTAGTTTCCCCCGGAATGCGACCTGGCATGGCTTTTGGCCTGGATATCCTCTCCGAACTTCGCGATCTCCTTCTCCAGGAGACCCAGCGTCGTCTGGGCTTCGGGTGGAAGCTTGCTGGCCTTGAACTGTTCAACAAGGTAACCCAGCGAGTTAAGAAAAGTCCGAATCTTGAAATCGTTCGTCTCCATTCATTCTGCTCCTGGGAAATTCGGCCCCTCGCCAATCCGGTGCCCCCGGAAAATCAAAGCGACAGGGATAGGATTTCCACCATCTCCTCATTTGAAAGATGCAGTGGATTCCCCTTCATGCTCGAAGAAGCGTTGGCTTTCTCGATGATCGTCGGAAAATCTGAGGGGGATACCCCGAACCTGCTCAGGGATGGGATCCCGGCCTGGTCGATGACATCACGGATCCACCGCACGGCATCTTCAAGACCTGCCCGGGGTTCCCCGGTCAACAGAATCCCGAGCTGGTCGATCTTCACTGCTGAATCGCTTTTTGCGTGCCTTTCGCGGAGAGCCCGCCGGTTGACCAACAGGACTTCCGGAAGCAGGCGGGCGCACAGAACCCCATGGGGAGCGCCGAACGTCCCTCCAAGCGGGGCCGCAAACCCATGGACAGCGCCCAAACCCGCATTGGACAGGGCGATGCCCCCACACAAGCTTCCCATCGACATGTCACGGCGGGCAGCTTCATCGGAACCCTTTTCACAAGCCTGAAGGAGAGACCCGCCGATCCGCCGCATGCCCTCCCGGCAGATCGAGTCCACAAGAGGATTTGAACGGGAGGAAAGGAAAGGTTCCACCACCTGTGTCAGGGCATCGAGGCCCGTCGAAGCCGTCTCGAGGAGTGGAAGGGAGTAGGTCAATTCCGGATCCACCACTGCCAGGGTGGGAAACATCGATGAGCCGCGCAAGGAAACCTTCACCTGGTGTTGGGGGGAGAAAAGGACAGCGTTCTTCGTTACCTCGGAGCCCGTTCCGGATGTGGTCGGAACGGCGATGAAAGGAACGGGGGAGTTCACCAGAGGTCGCCCCTTCCCGATGACCTCCAGGAAATCCACGACCGGCCCGTCGTTTTGCAGAAGGGCGGCAATCGCCTTGCCGGCGTCGATAACGCTTCCCCCGCCGATCGCAATGAGGAAGGAGCTCTTCTCCCGCTTCGCACGCGCGATTCCTTCGCCAACAACCTCCACGGTCGGTTCCCCCGAAACCGGGAAGGAGGAAAGGGAAATCCCCGAAGACGCAATCTCCTTCAAGACCCCGGCCAGGCGGTCAGGTTTCGCACCGTGTACGACCATCGCCCGCTCGCCGAAGTGGCGGGCAAGGGTCCCCAATTGCCGCGAGGTCTTTTCCCCGAAAATGATCTTCCGGGCGGTCGAAAACTCGAAACGCACGCTCAGCCCCAACCGGTGTCATCCGGAAAGATGTTCCGGAACTTGACGCTGGACCGCGGCTCCGCCATCATCCCCGCCACGCTATCCTTCCACTTCTGGTAATGGGGGGTTTCCTTGTGTGCCGCTGGGGCTTGAGGGGTCCTGTATGCCTCAACGAGAACGAAACGGGATGGATCCTCGGTTCCCTGGACCACGTCGAATCTGGCAATTCCCGGCTCCCTGACGCTATTCCTTGCGTTTTCCGCCGTGGCTTCCTTGAAAGCCTCGATGAACTCTGACTTGACCTTCACATGGACATGAACGACCAGCATTCGGTTTCCCCCGCAGCTCGAAAATCACGCCCCCGCTCCTCTCACGAGGGTCACAGAAGGACGCCCAGCTTCCGAACATATCAAAGATTTCCATCCGGCGCAATTTGTCATAGAATAACGCGGAATCCGGATAAGCCCACTCCGACCACAGAGTCCTGAAAGGGGGATCTCGAGGCATGAAACGAATCTTTTACGTGACCGCATTGCGGGGAGCGGTCATTGGTTTTGCGCTCCTGACGTTGTTTTCCACCACTTTCGCCGCCGAAACCGGCCAGTTGGATCCCCTCGAATGGGAAAGGGCCGGGAAGATGCCCGTTGCTCTCAGCAACCCTGCCGTAGTTGCCTACAAGGACAGGATCTTTCTTTTCGGGGGAAACGATGAAAAAGGGGCGTCCTCGACCGCCCTCATGTTCGACCCTTTTCTCCGGGAATGGACTTTTCTCCCCCGCCTCCCCCACCCCAGGTTCGGCCACTCCGCCGCGGTCATCCATGACCGGATCTACCTTTTCGGTGGAAAGGCGGACAGGAACGGCAAGCCCTACTTCGTTAGCGCGATCGAGTCGTTCGACCCCGTCAAGCGGGAGTGGCAGAACCATGGTCACATGCCTTTCGAGCGCGCCCGATTCGGTTTCGCCGTTTTCGCAAGGAAGCTGTATTTCATCGGAGGCGAGTCACCGAAGTTCCCGGCGGTTAACTCGGTCGACGTTTTCGATCCCCGCACGGGCAAATGGGATTCCAGAAAACCCCTTCCTTTCCCGCTTTCCAGAAACTCGGCCGCTCTCTGCGGTGGCTCTCTCTTCGTCCTCGGAGGAGAAAACCAGTATGGCAGGACGGTCCCCAACGTCTGGGAATACGTTCCCGAAAGGGACTCCTGGAAGGAAGGTCCCTCCCTGATCACACCCCGGAAGAATTTCGCCGTGGCGCGCCTCGGAACGAGGCTCGTCGTTGCAGGCGGTTGGGACAGAAGAATGGGAACGACGACCTTCCACAAGACGGTCGAGACCTTCCGCCCGGGAGACACGGCCTGGAGATCCGCGGGTATTCTTCATCAGGGCAGGGATGGAACAAGGCTGGCCAACTTCCATGGGACACTTTTCCTTTTCGGCGGGTACAACGGCCGGATACTGGACGACGTCGAGACCGGCGCTTGGATGTCCCGCGGAAGCGACTGGCGGGTCGACGAGGAGATGAAGTTCCACCTCGGGTTCTTTCGTTCCGACGAGATGGTCATGGAGAAATACGGTCGGAACTATCCCTCGTCCCTGGGCCTCTTCCCCGATTTCAAACCGGATATCGACAACATCAAACTTTCCGGGATCCGCGCTCTCGGTTTCTCTCTCCCTTCCCGGGAATCCGAGGAGTTCTACTCGTTTTTCCTCAAGTTCTACAGGTATCCGGACCATCTCGACCACCGGGTTTCCCTGGAACGGATCCTCCTTCCCCTGCGCGTCCAATGGACCGGAAACCGCTCCTTTCTCGATTACTGGCTGAAGCCTCCAGGCCACGTAGTGATCAAGAAGGGAACGATCGATTTCACGAAGCGGGAATTCTCCGCGCGGCAACCGATCCCGCCTCTCGTCCTTCCATCCAAGCCCCGACGGATAGTCAGGCATTGGGAGTCACCCCAGGAGTATTTCGACACCTCCCTTCCCTTCTCGTCGCTCTACATCAAACCCAAGGAGGACGTAGCGACAAGCCTCCCCGACAAGACTCTCGGCCCCTCGACCGCAGCAGGGATCCCCTGTTTCAGGGACGAGATCGCCTCCCTCTGTCTCGAAACCTTCGTTCCGGTCTCGGGGCCCAGGAACGAGGAACTCGTTCATTTTCTTGATGACTGTGATTCCGATTTCCTGGTAGAATCTGCCTGCCGCGTAAACCTCGTATCCATTCCCCGGCGGGCGATGATCTTTGACTCATTCAGGGACAAACCCATGCCCCAAGACCCCTCCAAGGTATTCCTCAGCGGACTCCTTCTGGTCTACCGGGACTCGTTCCTTTTCGACCGTAACATCGGGTACCGGAGCCTCGGCGAGGGAGAAGTCCTCTATCGGACCGGTGTCCCCCGAGAACGGCACGTTTTCGAGGTGGGTTCGGTAGTCCGGTTTCCCTGAAGGTTTCCGAGTGATTCTTCCCTTCCCTTTCCATGGGAAGGATTCCAGTGGCGGCAGCGGCCGCACGACATTATACCCCTGGAGAAACGCCATGACTCTCGAATTCGCCAGTTCAGACACGAAACCCAAGTACCTTCCGGATACCCCGTTCGACATCGACCACGTGGGGCTCGATCTCTCCGTCGACCCCGAAAAGGCGAGGTTTTCCGGGAGATGCCGGTTGACGATCCGGATCCTCTCTCCGAAGGTCCGGGAAATCTCCCTCGATGCCTCGGGTTTGAAGATCAGAAGGGTCTCCGCCGGGCCGCGGGACGGAAAGCTCGTCAAAGCCTCGTTCCATCCGGACGGAAGGAAGGTCCGGGTGGTACTTCCCCGGGCTTTTTCCGCGCCCGACCAGGTCACGATCGAACTCGAGTATTCCAGCGGAACCGACAATTCGGGAATGCATTTCATCAGGCCCACGAAAGAGTATCCGGACTGGCCGGTCCAGGCATGGACGCAAGGCCAGACCGATGACGCCCGTTGCTGGTTCCCGTGCCGGGATGTCCCGGCGGAAAAAGCCACGGCCCGGGTCAGGCTCTCCGTTCCCGAAGGCTTCGTAGCCATTTCCAACGGGACCCTGGATTACGAAAAGCCGGAACCCGCCACCAAGCGGCATCTTTTCCAGTGGACGATGGCCCATCCCCACTCGATGTATCTCTTTTCGGTGGTTGTGGGAAGGTTCGAGCAGTTCCGCGAGCCATGCAAAAAGGGGGAAACTCCCGTCCTGTACTACTTCCCCCCGGGTCGTCTCGGTGACGCGAAGCGGGCTTTCAACAAGACTCCAAAAGCTGTCGCCTTTTTCAACGAGGAGACCGGGGTCCCCTACCCTTACGAACACTACACGCAGGTGGCGGCATCACAATTCGGGGGTGGGATGGAACACACCACCGTCACCACCCAGACCGACCTTGCCCTGATTGACGAAGTTGCCGCCCAGGATATCGATTTCGACGGTCTGGTTTCGCACGAGCTGGCGCACCAGTGGTTCGGAGACCTCGTCACTTGCAAGGACTGGTCACACGCCTGGTTGAACGAGAGCTTCGCCACCTATTACGAAGCCCTGTTCCAGAGGCACGACAAGGGTGTCGATTTTTTCCGGTGGTACATGATGAGTTACGCAGACTCATACTTCGCCGAAGATCGGGACGAATACCGAAGACCGATTGTCACCCGGGTCTGGCGCGAGTCTTTCCAGCTGTTCGACCGGCATCTCTATCCGAAGGGCGCATGCATACTGCATTTCATCCGCTCTCTTCTGGGTGACGAAGCCTGGCGGGCATCCGTCCGTCATTACCTCGAGAAGTTCAGATACGGGGCCGTGGAAACCACCGACCTCATCGGGGCTTTCTGGGAGAAAACGGGCTTCAACCTGGAGCCCCTTCTCGACCAATGGATCTTCCGGCCGGGGCATCCGGTTTTCCGGATCCACCAGGATTGGAACCCCCGCAACAGAAAGGCCACTGTCTGGATCACGCAGATGCAGGCTAAGGATGATCCGAAGGGCCTCTTCCAGCTGCCCCTCGAAATTGCTTTTGACGGAAAGCAGGGAAGGAGGAACTTCACATGCGACCTGACCGCGGCGGAACAGGCGTTCGAGTTCGAACTGCCCGCTCCTCCGACGAACCTGGTCGTGGACCCCGAAAGCAGGCTTTTCCTCAAAAGGGTCGATCTTGCGAAACCATTGGAGTGGTGGGTCGAGCAGCTGTCCGACCGGAATGTCGTCCTCAGGATCGAGGCCGCACGGGAAATCGCGAAGTGGAAGACCCCCGAAGCCGCCGAGGCGATCCTCGAGGCGATCGGCCGGGAATCCTTCTGGGCGGCAAAAATGGAGATGGTGACCAGCCTCGGTGAGATGCCGGCGTCCGTCTCCATGCAGAAACTGATGGACCTTCGCCGGGAAAAGAATCCCCGGATCCGACGCGTGGTTTTCCTTTCCCTGGGCAATTTCCGAAGTCCGGAACTCGCCCCGGTTTTCGAGACGGCTTTCCGGAAGGATCCAAGCCTCTTCGTCAGAGCCCAGGCACTCCACGCCCTTGCGAAAACCGGCTCTCAGGCAGCCCTTCCCGCGATCGGGGAGGCCATGGGCGAAGCCTCCTGGAACGAGCTGCTCAGGGCCAGGGCTGTCGATGCGATGGCTGAGGTGACAGGTGACCCCGCCGCCTTCCTCAGGTTTCTTGCCCCCGGAACTCCGGTTCAGGTGAAGGCACGGGCGGTCTCCACGCTCATGCTGCTCGGGAAGAACGATCCCGGGATCCGGAGCCGGGTTGAGAAGCTCCTCGACGACGAATCGGAGAGGGTGGCATGTCTTGCCGCCCAGGTTCTTGGAGAAGCGGGCCACCCCGCCTCCTTGCCGGCATTGAAGAAAACTCTCGACAAATCGGGAAACTCGATGTTCCGGAAGGTCCTGGATCGGGCAATCCGGCGAATCCGTCTGGGAAAGACCGACGATCCCCCGAAGCCCGCCCCGCGGGACCCCAAAACCAGGGGGAAACGACTCCCGCGGAAAGGCTGAAGGGGCGGGAAAGGCTCAACCGCTGTCAGAGGCCCAGTTCGAAGGAAATCGCGTTTCCCAGCCTGTCGAACTGGGAAATGTCGTTGTACGCCTGGGCGGAAATGCGCAACACCCGTCTTGGATAGGCCGGCCAGTTCGAAACGGGAACCTCGATCCGGCATTTCGAGAACAACCTTTCGTGAAGCCGGTCGAGGAACAAAGGTGCAACTGGCGTCTCGGTGACTGGCCCGTCGGGAAGCGGAATTGCAGCCATGCTTCCAAGCATGCTTCTGGGGCAGGGAGGGGCGATCCCCAGTTGACGGCACAGGAGTTCCCTGGCCTCGATCGCGAGCGCGCGGTTCGCCTTGTACAATCCGGAAAACCCTCCTGGGAAAAGCCCTTCCAGGAACGCCAGGGCGGAGGGAAAGGAAAGAAACGGAGTGGGATCATCCGTCCCGGTCCAGTCGAACTGGAGCAGGAACCGCGAACGATCCGTCCGGGTGGAAGAAAGCCCATGGCTGGTTACGAGAGGTTGGATTCTTGCCTGCCAGTCTTCGCGGATGTGAAGGAACCCTGCCCCCTTTGGGGCGCAGACCCATTTGTGCAGGTTTCCCGTGTAGAATGCTGCTCCAATGGACTTCAGGTCGAGGGGAAGCATCCCGGGGCCGTGCGCGCCGTCCACCAAGGTCTCTACGCCCCGCCGGGAAAGCTCCCCGACAATCTTCCGGATCGGGAAGACGAGGGCAGTCGGGCTGGAGACGTGGTCCACCACGGCAAGCCTGGTCTTTCGGGACACCTTCGAAAGCAGGGCTTCGAGAACCTCCCCGGGACCCTCGATCGGAAAAGGAACCCGGGCGGTCACGACCTTGGCCCCCCGTTCCCCCGCCCACCGTTCCGCGGCATTGTTGCAGGCCTTGTATCCGTGGTCGGTAACGAGGATCTCATCGCCCGGTTGGAGCGGAAATGAGGCCAGAACAGTGTTGACCCCGGTGGTGGCGTTTGGAACGAACGCGATGTCGCGGGGCCGACAGCGGAGGAACTTGCCGAGACGCAGTCTGGCCTCCTCGAGCAGCCCTTCGTGACAACGCCACAAAAAGACGATCGGTTCGCGTTCCATCTCGTGGCGCAAGGCCTGCTGAAAGGCAAGGACATCCATGGGGCAGGCGCCGAAGGAGCCGTGGTTGAGGAAATCGATTTCCGGGTCGAACCCCCAGCGGCTCCTGAACGAGTTTCGCCTCATCCGAGAGCCTGGAACTCCCCGTGGATTTCGTCCACCGTCTTGAGGAACTCGCGCCCCTCGCGTTGTCGGCCGATCCGGTCGGCAGTTTCGACAAAGTGGATGGTGAAGGAGCTGGCGAAGAAATCCTCCCCTCCGAAAAGGCCTTTCCCCATGATGTAGGCCCCCGCGAGAACGGTTTCGAAAGCCGGGGGGTCTTTCTCGAGTTCCTTGAACAGCCCTTCGCTTTTCAACTTCGCACGGAACCTCTCCTCGATTTCCCCGGGGGAAACGATCTTGATGCTCAGCGAGGTGAGCAGCTCGATGATCCTGTTCTCGATCGCTTTGTTCTCCTTGGGCATCAGCTTGCATGCGACCGCGCCAGCGTCAACCATCGCCTGCTCGAGTGACTCGATCGAGCGTTGGGCATCGCTCTTGATCTCCTCGATCTCACGTGGATCGAAGCCGAACTTTCCCCCCAACCTTCCAAAAAGATCCGTTTCGACTGGGGCAACACCGTCGCAATATACCAGGCTCCAGCATCCCAGAAGGATGGTTCTCTTCTGCTCCTCGGACAGCCAGTTCGGAATCTGCAACTCCTCGAGCTTCGGTATCTTCGTGGCGAGAAGGTCGCTGCGCTCCCGATCGTTCAGCGGGAGGGAAGCAACGAACTCCCCCATCATCTTCTTTTCCTGGTCGGAGAAAACGTTGTCCGCTGCCTCCAGAAGAAGAAGGCACGAGTAGTAGACCTTGATGAACTCGTAGTTCCTCTGGCTGTCACAGATGAGCTTGTAACCTGAAGTCACCCCCGCTGCCCCCAGAACCGCTACGGCGAAGCCGATGGGAGGAAAAAACGTCAATCCCGCGTAGCATCCAAGCCAGTAAAGCAGGGTGAACCCGGCCGCGATGGTTCCCCCCTTGGCAACTCCCGAAATCTGCGAGTGGTGTGCCTTGATCGAGGCCATCAGGTTCTTCATCAATCCAAGGAGGTCACTTTTGAACTCCTTCGATATGAAGAAACCGGTCTTGGTGGAAATGACGGATTTCACGAAAAGCCGTGTCCAGAGAACCTGGGGACTGAAATCCATGGTGGCTTCACGTCCGACTGGGTCCGCAAGTTGATCGGTCATCCCTGTACCCTCCCAAATGGTTTCCGACATTCTACCCGAGAGGGGTGGTTTTGTGAACCGAAGTACGGGCAAAAAAAAACCCCCGGCGAGGGGGGTGGGATGGGACAAACTTCCGGAGGGCGGAGGACCGTCGAAAAGCTTCTTTGTCAGGCGTTTTCGGTGCCGGGGGTCAAGACCCTCCGGGGGCGACTCTTGAGGCTGAGGAAGAATCCGAGGCCGAGGAACGCGAAGGAACCGACCATGAGGATACCGGCCCACGCGACGCGGGAAAGCTGGGAGGCGTAGTCGTAGGCCCGGCCCGCGCCGTATTTGATCATGCCGAAGCAGTAGTAGAGGGCAACGGAGGCGAGGAACCCTGCGGACAGGGCATTCTTGCGACTGACGGCGACCGCCGCATGTCCGCAGACGACCAGGAGCTTGTTAACGAAAGCGAGGGGGGCGACCACTTCGGTGCTCTGGTCGGTTCCCAGGGAGAAAAGGAAGGCGAGCATCAACATGCAGAAATCATACAGGTTGAGGGAGATTTCCCTTTCGATGTACTTCCGGAAGAAAGCCTGGGTGAAAAAGATCCCGAACAGGGCATAGGGAATCAAAACGAAGTTCATGTTGGCCAGGGCGGAGTTCGCGGAAGCGGCATCGGCAAGAACGTTCTTGAACAGCTGGTAGGGAAGGACGATGAAGGGGAACAGGAGGATCCCCCAATAGAAATGCCGTTCGTTGCCGAAGCACGGGTTGTACACGTCCTCTTCGAGGTCGTTGTTCTTCCAGGTGCCGACGATGGTGGGAATCTGGATGAAGGCGGCGAAAAGCCAGATCATGTAGACCTCGGTATGGCCGGAGAAGAACGAGGCAGGCTGGCCGGCGACCGCGCTTCCCTTGCCCACCGAATCCATGACATGGTACAGATATTGGGGAGCGAAATAGATGATGGCGAAAGCCGAAATCGGGTAGACGAGCCGTTCCCAGCGGGGGGTGATCTTGAGATACTGGACCACGGCAATGATCTTGAAAGCCCCGAGAACGAGATAGGAAAGAGCGACCGTTTTTCCCCAGGTGGCATCCATCGCCGAGATCCGGACCATGTACCCCGTCAGGTCGGCCATGAAAGCCATGATGAAGAAGAGCAGCATCTTTCCATGACGAAGATTGGTCTGGGTCTTGAGCAGGAAGATTCCCATGGCAACAAGAACGATCTCATACACGTTCTGGATCCCGAAGAAGAGTGTGACCGTTCCGACCCCGATGTTGTTCTCGAGGGCTTCCCGACTGACCAACATCAGGCCATACATCATCATCAGGACGCTGATGAGATACATGGGGTTGGAGTCGATTATCCACTCGGTCCAGTTCGGGCCATCCCCATCGGAACCGGGGTTTTCCGGATCCCGGGGTGGGATCACGGGTATTTTCATCATCTCGCCATCACCGCGCCCAGCAACCTTCTTCTTTCCGGTTCTCAGGAGGGGTTCGGGTCGCGATCCGGTGACCTTTTCCGCCCCTTCCCCGGAATCCGAAGCCACTTTCTTGAGGGCTTCCTGGAATTCGAGATCGACTTCCTGGGAGTCCACTTTCTTACCGGTCGATTCCCCGTTTTCCGCGGATTCGCTTCGGCCGTCTTTTGCAGAGCCGTTGCGGCGTGAAATACCCGAGCCCGAAGATTTCTCGGAATTCGGCTTCGAGTTCGCGGTCATGGTTTCCTCGTTCCTGGGTTCGGAGCTCCCTTTCTCTATAATCATTTTCGTCGCCCTCCGCCTCTTTTTTTAAAGGTACGACAAGACATAACAAGTTCCGTGCCAGGCCGGAAAACCCGATCAGTTCGCCTTTTGCCGCAGTATCACCCCAGAAGCCGCCAAACCGGTCACAGCATGCGTGACATAACCGTCACACACGGCTCGGGATGCTTGAACCTACTCCGCCCCGGTGACTCTTCGGGGAGTTGCTCCTCAGCCGGTGATTCCCCTTCGAAAGAGGGAAAAGGCTTCTCCCGCGAATGCCGGGAACTCCTTCCCAAGGGCTTCCGCTCCCGATTTCCGGCAGTGTTCGAGGAACTTCGCATCGAGTTCGGGTCCGGCGTCGGACTTGCCCCTCAGAAGACCCCGGGACATCACGTATGAGGACATCAGGATCGTCGGCAGAGCCGCGGGTTCTTCTTCTTGATTGGGTGCGCCGGCGGGGGATCCGGCGGCGGGGGCGGCTGCTTTCATTCGTTCACGGGTGGTCTCGCGGGACACTACCTTTATGCTGAGAGATGAAACGAGGTCGATGACAGCTTCCGGGTCGACCAGTTCTGACGTGGCGAAAGCCATCACTGTTGCGCCGGTTCTCAGGATCTTTTCCTCGATGGCTTCGACGTTGGCTTCCGCCTCTTTCTTGATCGCGGCTTCAAGGCTTTCATCGATGCCGAACTTCCGTGCCATTTCCGAAAAAAGCCGGGTTTCGACATCGGCGACCCCGTCACAATAGACGAGGCTCCAGCAGCCCATGAAAAGGGCTCGCTTCTGGTCTGCATCGAGCCAGTTGGGCACGGAGATGTCATCCAGGCTTCTGATCTGAATCTTCGCCAAAGCTTCCCTCTGTTTCTCTTTCAGGGAAAGGGAATCCAGGAAGCTCGCCACCACCTTCCTCTCCTGGTCGCTGATCACGTTGTCAGCCCCTTGCATGAGAAGGAGGCAGGAATAGTAGAGGGAGATGAACTCGAAGTCGCGACGACCTTCGCAGATCATCTTGTACCCCGTCGTGATCCCCGCCGCACCCAACAGAGCGAAAGCCAAGCCTGCCGGGGGAAACCATAAATGCCCCGCATAGAATCCAAGCCAGTAGACCAGGGTCGAAACCGCAGCTACAGTCCCCCCCTTTCCGACCTTGGATACGACGGACTGGTTCGCCCTGATCGTTTCAGCCAGGTTGTCGGACATCTCACGGAGGTTCTTTCGGAATGGCGCTTCGATCGGGAATTTTGCCCCCGTCGAAATGAGGGCTTTGAGGAAAAGCTTCGTGAAGATGACCTGGGGGTCCGTCGGATTTGGGGAAACCACCACCGGTTCGGCAATATTCTCGCTCATCATTTCCTCCCGTTTTTCACATTTTACCGCAACCGCGCGCATTTTCCCACCCCGGAGTTACGCGATTGGTTGGCTTTTAACCAGGGTCCGGGGGGGGGAATCACCAACGGATGTTCCGCCAGACCGAGGGGCTGAGAAACACCACGAGCGTGATCACTTCGAGCCGTCCCGCCCACATCAGAACGAAACAGATCATCTTCGAGACCGCATGAAGTCCGGCGAAACTCCCCATGGGGCCTATGCTTCCGAATCCCGGACCGATGTTGCCCAAAGTGGCGATCGCCCCGGCGAAACCGAGGGTGAAGTCGTTCTCGATGAAAGCCAGGCAGAATCCACCCATAACATAAGTTGAAAAATAGACGAGGATGAAAACCAGGACCGGTTGGACATCGGAAACGTCGAAAACCTGGTTGCCCAGCCTTACGGGTGTGACTGCCCGAAGGTTGATCGCCTTGAAGATCCCCCGAATCAAAAACCGGATCAGGAACAATGCCCTTATAACCTTGATTCCTCCACCCGCCGAACCGGAGCATCCGCCGATGAAGAACAAGGTGAAGAGGACCAGCTTTGCCCTTGTGTTCCACGATTCGAAATCCTCGCTCGCGAAACCCGTTGTCGTAAGGATGCTGAGGTTCTGGAAAAGGCATGAACGGAGTGTGGGAACGTCGAAACCGTGTCCTGGCTGAAACGCAAGGACAAGAAAGAGGGTCAGGGTGGAAACCAGGATGATTACGAGATAGAACCGCAGCTCAACATCCCGGAACAGTGCCCCCCAATTCCCGTTGAGACTCTTGACCTGTAGAGTGAAGTTCGCTCCAGCAAGGAACATGAAGAAGATGATGATCCACTCGGCGGCCGGGCTGTGGTAACCCATGATGCTCTGCCCGTTCGGGGAGAAACCACCTGCCGCCAGGGTTGCGAAGGAGTTGGCCAGGGCATCATTGATCGGCATTCCGAATGCATACAGGAGAACGGCCTCCAGCAAGGTGAGAAAGGTGTACCAGATCCAGAGGCGCCTCGCGGTGTCCCGGATGTGGGGAGTCAGCTTTTCCTTCGAAGCGGAGGAGGTTTCAGCAAAAAACAGTTGACGGCCCGCCACTGCAAGATGGGGGAGGATCGCGACGAAAAGGACGAGAATTCCCATCCCTCCGATGAAATGCGTGAAACCGCGGAAGAAGAATAGGGACATGGAAAACCGGGAAAAATCCGTGAGTATCGTCGCCCCGGTCGTCGTGAACCCGCTCATCGATTCGAAGAGGGCATCGATAAAACCGAGCCCAAAAAACAGATAGGGGATCGCCCCGAAGACTGAAACGAAAAACCAACCGAAGGCGACCACGGCCATTCCCTCGAGCCGCTCCAGATCGTCGAAATCCATTCCCTTCTGATGGAGTGTCGCAAGATGCCCGGTGGTGAAGGCCAGAACAGAGGTGAACAGCAGACAACCGGCCGAATAGGTTTCCCCGTACATCACCGCAATGAGAACCGGAACTGCCATCACCCATCCGAAGGAACGGATGATGTAGCCGATAACGGCCGCCACCAGCCTCACGCGGATCATGGTATCGCCTTCATTTCGTCTGAAATCACGTCACGCCGGCCCATCCGGGGAAAAGAACGCCCGAACCGCCGGCCCCTTTCCGGCAGTGGCGAAGATCCGGAGACGGTCTCCAGGCTTTATCCGGTCGCCTCCGTGAGGAACGATGGTATGGGCACTTCGCCTTATGGCCGCGATCAGCACTCCCTCCGGAAGCTTCAGTTCCATGAGGGGAGCCGCTTTGAAATCTCCTGGAACCTCGACTTCGAGGATTTCGGCCTTTCCCTCTTCGATAACGGTCATCAGGTTGATCCCCTGGCTGTTGACCCTCTGGATGACATTCTTTACCGCAGTTGACCTCGAACTGAGGGAAACGTCGATTCCGACCTTCTCGAACAGTTCAGCATTTCGCGGCTTCTTGACCCGGGTGATGACCTTGGAAACCTTCATCTGCTTGGCGAGGAGAGAGATGAGAAGGTTCTTTTCGTCGGTTTCGGTCATCGCCACGAGACATTCACTTTCGGGAATCTGATTCGCCTGAAGGAACTCTATATCGGCTCCATCACCGTTTAGAACCAGCACATCCTCCGGAAGCTGGGCGGCAATCGACTGGCACTTCGGAAGGGAGGATTCGATGATCTTGATATCCAGATTCCCAACCTCCTTGAGGCTCTTCGCAAGCATGAATCCCACGATTCCACCACCGACGATGGTTACCTCCTGGCGCGATTTCCGTGAAGGGGCGAACCGCCTTTCGATCTGGCGCATGCTTTTCTGGATTCCGATGAAGATGACCTTGTCTCCGGCCTCCAGCTTGGTCTGCCCCCCGGGAATGGAAACCTCCCTTCCACGGACGACCGCGACCATCAGGACACCCGGCGGCAGGTTCAGCTCCCGAACCAGTTTTCCAGCGTATGGGCCTTCGGATTTGAGGGGGAACTCCAGAAGCTTCAGGACGTCCTTCTCGATGACCTCCACGTCGACTGCCTCCGGAACGCTGATGATCCGGGTTATGTCCTCTACGAGGAGTTTCTCGGGCCAGATGAGGTGATCGATGACTAGGTGCTGACCAAGCTCTCCCAGGAATGTCTCGAAATAGTGGTCCTTGTTGACGAAACAGAAGGTGATGGCCTTTCCCAGCTGCTTTGCCGCAAGACTGGCGATCACGTTCACCTCGTCGGAGTGGGCGCAGGCAATGAAATAGTCCGACTCCCCAGTCTGGGCTGACTTGAGAATGGAGAGATCGGTCGGATTTCCCTGGATGATCTGGGCGTCGAACTCCTCGAGAAGCTCCACCATGCCGGGATTCGGTTCGATGACGTACAGATCGTGGGCATCGGAAAGCTCTTTGAGGAAAAGAAGCCCGAGTTCCCCGCCACCGGAAATGACGACCTTCATCGACGGTCCTCCATTTTCTTGCCAGGACGAATTCGAGGCAGAAGAATCAACCACATTTTCCCACTTCAGGTCAACACTATACTTCAGGATCCGTTGTCGGCGCTTCCCACCCTCGCAGGCCATAAGACTTGCTTTCCGGCTTTTCCTTGGCTTTCTCGAGACCGGTCAGTCCGAAAAAAATCCTTGCATTCGGATGCAAACGGGGTATCATGAAGTGTACCCCAGCACCTGGAGTAACGAGAATGATTGGAAAAGCTTGCGCAGTCCGAGAACTCATCGCACCGGAAATCTCGACTGAAGATTACCGGGAATTGTCCGGCAGGGCCGTTCTGGCAGTAGCCCATTGGAGGAAATGCCACCCGCACGGTTATTCCGACCTGGTTAACCGCGGACTACTGGTGAAAAAGGCAAACTACGCCGCGACGATGGCGGATGAGACCGCTCGCGAACTTCACGAGCACGGAATTCCCTCCACTGAGGCTCTTTTGCGCTCTCACGAAAAGTGGATCTTCCGGGCCCCCGATTTTTCCTTCGAGACCGCCTGAAGGAAAGATCCTTCCGGAAGGGTGGGGTAAGTGCGCCAAGGGCCGCGCGGTGCCCGTCTTCAAAATGCCCGAACGTTGTTTCCTGAACTGATTACCTGGAAGCGGCAGTCCCGGCTGCCGCTTTTGCCTTTTGGTTGCGGCTTCTCGCATTTTTCCTTTTTTGCCGGGCCGAACGAAGTTGGATTCCAGGTGTGAAGAACCTCCCTTTTGCTCTCTTAATGCTCCTCCAAATGGCTCTGGGATCGATTGGAAGCGGCCATGCGGGTGAGAATGCGGGCGACCTTGCCCTCGGAACCGAACGGCCCGTCGAGTTCTGGGAAAACAAGCTCGCGGAGCGGGTCGGTTCGCTTGCTCTGCCGCTGATCGCGGGACATCCCCGATTCGCCTTCCGGATCCGTGTCGAAACGGAAGACCTCCTTCCCAGGCCCCTTCCTGGTGGGGTTCCAACCGCTTCCGAAACGAAACCGACCCATTCCTTCGACGAAATCCTTGTGGGAAGGTCGGGCCCCGATTCATGGTTCCTCGAAATCCGCAGCGCATGGAAAAATGTGGCTTTCAACAGGGATGCCAGCGCAACCCGCCTCCTTCTCCCGGGCGAAAACGTGGAGTTTTTCGGCGAAGGAAATCTTGCGTCGCTTTCCGAGTCGCTCGAACCGGAAGGACTCCTTGCCAGGGTGATGACGCACGAAACCCGTTTGTCCGCGGTTCTGCCATTCCTCGTCCCGGGCAGTTCCGAGCTGGCAATCAGGCAGTTCCTGATACCCAACCTGGGACCAATGACGACAGGAGATCCGGGATCATCGAGGTGTGCATGGGAAATCCGCCCGGGAGTTTCCCTTGCGCTGGACCTCGAGGCCCAGGGAATCCGCCTTGAGGCCGCGTCTCTGACAAGAGACCTGAAGTCCCTGAAAGCGATCGAGATCGAACTCCTCCCCGCAACCTTCGCCGCGGACCAGACCTCCTTTTCCGCTTTGAAGATCACGCGTACCCCCGTCCCGAGAGTCGATCTGGAGAAGTCCGTGATCAGGGGAGCCCGTCAACTCCTCCGCTCCTATTTTCCGTCCAGGACCGGAATCCCGCTCCCGGAAACAACCGACCTCCCCAACGGGATGTTCCGGCTCAACGATGGACAGCCGGTGGTTCTCCTTTGGGGTTCTCCCTTCCGAATGGGAAGGGCATACGGAAAGCTGCTCGAATCCCGGATTCCTCTCACCATCGATGCAGTTCTTTACCTTTCCGGCCTGATCGAGACTGTTAACAGCGGAAAATGGTTCCTGGGGGAGCTAGACCAGGCCTGGAATCGTGCGCGCCCCTTCATTCCCGGCCCCTTCATCCAGGAACTGGAGGGAATCGCATCTTCCTGCCCTTCGGTCTCCCTTCGGGAGCTCCAGCTCGCCAACATTTTCCCCGAGTACTTCCATTGCGCGGGATTCGCCGTTTTCGGAAAGGCGACCCTGAACGGAAACCTCTTCCACGGGCGAGTCCTGGATTACATGCCCGAAATCGGCCTTCAGAACGCCGCGGTAAACTTCGTTTTTAGGCCCCGCGAAAGGAACGCATTCTTCAACGTCGGTTTCGCCGGGTTCATCGGTTGCGTGACCGGGATCAACGACAAGGGCGTGGCGATTGGCTCCCTGGGAGGTCAGGGTTACTACGATTGGGATGGGACCCCCATGTCCTTTCTCGTCAGGAGGGCGCTCGAAGAGTGCGATTCCGCCTCCGGAACCCGCGAGCTTATCGCCTCCAGCCCCAGAACCTGCCATTACTACTATCTCGTCTCAGACGGAAAGATCCCAACCGCCTTGGCGGTGGAAGCTACACCCCACAGCTTCGAGGAGCTCGGACCCGGGGCCGCGAATCCCTTCCTGGGGGAGGGGATAACCGATTCCATAATTCTTGCCGCCCCCCAGTTCATCCGTTGGGGGGTCCGCGAGAAGTTCGGAAAACTCGGAGAGGACGAGGCGAAAGGGCTGATGGGCCCCCCCGTCGCCACGCGGACGAACGTCCACTCCGTCCTTTTCGCCCCTCAGAAACTCGAGGCACACGTCGCTCACGCGGACATGTGGACTCCGGCGGGTTCCCGGCCGTTCGTTTTCTTCGATCTCAAGACCCTGTTCGGGTTGTTGCCCCGGCCCCGGCCCCCGAAATGAACTGACGGTCCGCACAGAAAGGCCCCCTCCCGGGATCCGGGAAGGGGCCGTTTTTCCGCCGGCGGGGGATGGGACTACTTCGGACCCTCCAGCTTCTTCTTCAGAACGGCTTCGAGCGGGGTTCCCTTCACGAGCTGGGAAAACACGTCGGCGATGCTCTTCCCGCCAAGAATGGCCAGGGGAGCCATGCTCTCGGCCATCTTCTCCGCCAGGGCCTTGTCTCCGAATGCCTGCAACGCGGAGATGAGATCCGGGGAAACCGCCTTCGCCCGGTCGACCACTCCGTTTACCTCGGCTTTCATCTCGTCGATCCGGAGGCCCAGTTTCTTCTGCGCGACTTCCGCCTCGAGATCGAAGTTCTCCCTCTTGCGGAGGAGTTCGCTTTCCTCGATCTTGTTGAGGGTTTCCTGGTCGGTCAGGCGGGCCCCGAGGGTCTTCCTTCGGGATTCGATCTCGCTCTCGATCTTTGCCAGGTTGAGGACCATCGCACCCTTCGCCTCATCCGTCAGGAGCTGGAGTTCGCCTTGCTTCGTCTGCGATCTCGCGAGAGCGACCTTTTGCTTGATCCCTTCAGTTTGCTGCACGAAGTCGAGGTTCCGCTTTTCGGCTGAGATCTCGAGCGTCTGTTTCACCACCGAATGTTGGGCTTGTACGAGAAGGTTTTCGATGACATCGTCGCCAATCTTGACATCGAGGATCTCGATGTCGTAAATTCGCATCCCGTTCTCCGAAAACTTCTTTCCCGGCCGCTTTCCGTCAGGACCAGCCTGACCCAGCACGTTGTCCCTGACGATCCGGATGGCGTTGGCGTAGAAATCCTCGATCCGGGTCTGTTTGATGGCGTTGCGGATTAGTGACCGGAGGTGGTCGGTCAGGAACTTCACATAGTTCTCGACGTTGAACCACTTCTCGGGATCATCCTCGAAGTTTACACGATACGAAAGCCTCACATGTACCCGGCACAGGTCGCTGGTTTCGGCATCCACCAGATCCGAAACCTTGTTGTGAAGAGCTCGGAGATATGCGGTCTTGATGACCTTCTCGTCGGACTTCGGGGTCCCGGTGGATAGCTCCATGCTCTCGAGGTTCTGGTCATACTCGAGGAGGACTGTCTGGGGGCCCGTGACGACCTTCCGCTCACCCATCCTGCCAACAACCAGGACGGCGTATCCCGTCCAGACGTCGACCGCGACAGCACCTTCGTATTTCGTGTCCAGGGTGATCGTCCGGGGTTGGGTGAAACCACGCTTACGGGTAAAATCGTCACCGACGAAGGCTTCGGTCGCTTCCTGTACCGCCTGGAGCTTCTGGGATTCGGGCGCTTTTCCGGGAGTGAGTTTCCTCTTGATCTCGCCTTCGGTCAGGAACTCTTCCTGGGACGTGGATTTCGCTAGTTGCTTGAGCCTGGTGTTGTATTCCAGGGCTTCGGCATTCCCGGGGTACATCAGCTGAACCTGCTTGGGTTCGAGGAATCGCCGGACGATCACCTCGACCCTCGGATCGGGGAGGAACATCGTCGGACCGCGCATCAGGGCGATCTTTCCCGACAACCGGTTGAGAACGTATCGCCCTTCACCCGCGGGAATGGCCACCGCATAGTGGAGTTCCTGCTCCCCATACTTGATGATCGCGTGCTCGGGTCTGGGGATGTAGATCATCTGGTCCTTGCCGGTGATGAACAGTTCCTCGCCAACCTTGTGGTCGACCCCGTTCTCCTTGTACGGAGCGATCACCTTGACGTAGATTCCGCTGATCTCGTTCAGCTCGATGGCCTTGAACTTCTTCGTTCCGTTCTTCTCGACGAAGGTTTCGGTCGGACGCGGAAACACGACGTCCGGCCCCTGGATGAAACGCTTGTTTCCATCCTCGTCGAGGAGGATGCAGTACTCGAGCCGTTCCAACGTGACGGCTTCACGCACGTAGTTCCCGTTCTCGTCCCGGACGACGCCCACGCCCGTCGGTGGAATGTAGAAGGAGACCTCGGTACCCTTGATGATGAGAAGTTTTCCGATCGTCAGATCGGGCATCTCTGACGCGGTGGGCGCACCCTCTCCGGCGGTTCCCGTCTGGGGCTTCACCACCGCGGTTTTCCACTCCTTCTTGGCCGCTTCCTCGTCATAAACCCTGACAACGAGATATTGGTTCAGGTGGAGCTGATGGCCCTGGACAACGCGAACCATCTGCCCCGGCCAGAGGGCAAAAGTCTTCGGGCCCGGGATGTTGATCTTGTGCCCGATCAGAAGGTCTTTCGGAGCGATGCTGTGGTTTCCGCCGGAGGGAGGAAAGGCAAGGTCTTTCGCCGGGTTCTTGAGGATCAGATACCAACCTTCCGGCGCGGTCGGGAAGATCGAGATCGCCTGTTCGAGTGTCGACCGCTCGAACCGCTTGCTCTGGTCGTTGAAAACAACCGGTTGATCTGTGTTCGCAAGGCTCGTCTTGCATGGGCCGACGTACACTGAAATCTGGCCCTTCGTCTGGTCGGAAATAAAAGCATACTCGTTCGGAGCGAGGACTAGATCGCGTTCGCGATTCGAACTCTCAGGCATTTGCAAGTCTCCTCTGAATTTGATGGCCATGTACAAGATTATATGAGAACCCCACCCCCCCTGCAACTAAAACGGGGACATGTGCTTTTCCCGAAATGATTCACATGTCCCCGATTTTTGGCACACGGAACTTTGATGGGGAGATGATTGGCTGGTTAACAAAGTCTTTCCTGTCCCCTTTTTAGTAAAATATTCTCATGTCCCTTTTTTTCGGGAAGGGCATGGGGTAGGATAAGGCGGTTTCAGATTCACTTCCAGGACGGAATCAAAATGAAATTCCCACCCGGACTGTACATTTCGCTGCCCGAGAATATCGCGACCAACCAACTTCTCGAATCGATCAGGAAATGCGGAGCTGAGCCGCTGGTCGATTTCCATGCCCCCAGTCCGGGGACGGTGTTCCGGTTTCTCAGGACTCTTGAAAACCAGCCCCTCATCAGAATTTTCAGGGGAACCTCGGAAGTCCTCCAGGAGGTCCAGGGGCTCGCGGGAAGGGTGAAGGGGGTTTTCCTCGAAGCGCGCAATTATCTGACCCCGGAGTTCCGCGCACTTGAAAGCCTCGGAATTCCACTTGGACTGAACGTCGAGTCACGTGGGGATGTCGAGACCGCTTCGGATTTCGACAAGATGGCCGTTATCGGGCGGGGAAACGAAGTTGGGGGATTTTCCGGGCCGGTGGGCGCGTTGGTGATGTTCCAGCTCATGAAGAGATTCCTGCGGGTACCCTTTCTTCTGGAAGGCGGCCTCTCGATGGAAACAGCACTGGCCTCCCTGGCGGCCGGGGCGTCAGGAGTCGTGCTGGGATCCGCCCTATATGGTTTTCCCGAATTCGGACCTTCCATCTCGGAGGAAACCATCAAGCTGAGAGGATCGGACACGATCCGGCTGGCCGACTCGACCGGAAATGGATTTCGCATTCACTGTCCCACCCCTGCCGACCTTTCGAAGCTCAAAGCAGCGGTGGCGGGAAAACCAGCGGAGGCATGGCCCGCCCAACTGCCACCTGGTACGACCCCTCTGGGCATGGATGTGGAGTTCGCGGGGGAAAACCGCAGGAAGCACGGTACCCTGGCGGGGTGGACGGCGGAATTCTTCCGGCGGGCTTCATCGCTTCCGGTGGTTCCGAAGGTAAGGCACTCCACCTCGAGGTTCTGCAGGAAGTTCGGATCCGCCTTCCCATTCATCCAGGGTCCGATGGCCAGAATCAGCGACAAACCTCGTTTTCTCAAGGCCATCGCGGATGCCGGGGGCATTCCCACCATGGCGTTCGCGAGCTCGGATCCGGAAAAGTGCCGCCAGATGCTCACCGAAGCCTCGATGTCGAAGATTCCGACGGGGGTTGGAATCATCGGACTGGACCTGCAAAGCGAACTGGTTTCCCGCCAGATCGAGGTTCTCAGGGAAATCCCTCCGAGATTCGTTCTGGTCGCAGCCCCGAAGCCCGGCCTGGTACAGAAGCTTCTGGAATACAAGCTCGAGGTCATTGCCCATGCCCAGGGCTCGAAGATCCTCGAAGCCCTCGAGGAAACGGGCTGCCGGACTTTCGTCGCAGAGGGGTCGGAATCCGGCGGCCACATCGGCCGGTTCACGAGCATGGTACTCTGGCAGGACATCCTCGCGGCGGTCTCGGAAGGTGATCCGGAGGCTTTCAACCTGGTTTTTGCCGGAGGTATCGCCGGGAAGGAGGGAACCCATTTTCTTTCCGCCCTGGTTGAGATTTTCGGGCTGACCGGCCGATTGACCTGGGGCGTCCAACTGGGAACCCCATATCTGGCGACGAGAGAGATCGTGGAAACGGGCGCGGTCGGCCGGAACTACCGGAACTGGGTGATGAACGGGGAAGTCACTCTCGTGACGGGTGAGACCGTCAACCTCCGGGTCAGGCAGGTCGCTTCACCCTTCATTTCCGAGATTCTGACCATGGAAGAAGAGATGGTACTGTCCGGGATCCCTCTCCCAGAGAGGAAGCAAGCCTTCGAAGCGGACAACATCGGCAACCTTGGGAGGGCGGTCTCCTCGATCGAGGGAGAAGACGGTTGTTTCATGGCGGGCGAATCGATCGCCCTCCTCGACCAGATCAAGCCTATCCGTTCGCTGCATCGTGAGCTGTTCGAAGAGGTCGAGCAGATCGACTCTTCCTCCACCCATGGCGCGGCATCCATCACGGTTCCCAGGCCCATCGAAGCCCTGGAACCGGCACCGAAGGCCCGGGCGGCCCACGACGTGGCGATAATCGGCATCGGATGTGTTTTCCCCGGGTCCCCCGACCCCGCTTCCTTTTTTCGGAACGTGTTAGAAAGGCGTTGTTTCATCAAGGCCCTCCCGGAATCGATGCTGGACCCTGCGATTTTTTTCAGCGAAGACAGGCTGAAACCTTATTCCACCTACAGCCGGATCGGGGCAGTCATCGAGGAGGTCCCGTTCGATCCCGTGATGTTCCGGATACCTCCGCGCGTGGCGGCTCATCTCGACACGGGACAGAAACTTGCCCTAATCTGCGCCCGCCAGGCGCTTCTCGACGCGGGGTATCTGGAGAAGCCTTTCGACCGGGAGAACTGCGGCGTGATCATCGGCAACAGCATGGGCGGGAATGCCAGCGTTGAAAACCTTCGGGCGATCCATTTCCATGAGTTCCTGGAAAAGCTCCTGAGGCTGGAAGCCGGGGTCCCTGAGAAGACCCGGAGCGACCTGGTCAAGGCATTCCGGAATCTCAATCCCACGCGTCCCATCACCGAGGACAGCCTTCCGGGCGAGCTGTCGACCATCATCGCCGGACGGGTCTGCTCGACCTTCGACCTCCACGGCCCCAACTTCACCATCGATGCCGCTTGCGGCTCGGGGTTGGCCGCGGTCGCTGTGGCGGTCCAGGCACTTCGCCTGGGAAGCATCTCCGTTGCCCTTGCAGGCGGAATCGATGTCCAGATGGACCCGGGCTCCTTCGTCAAGTTTGCCAAGGTGACCGCCCTTTCGGCAGAAGGCTCCTTTCCTTTCGACTCGAGGGCCAGCGGTTTCGTCATGGGGGAGGGCGGGGGCCTGGTGATGTTGAAGCGGCTCGAGGACGCTCTAAGCGACGGTGACCAGATCTACGCAGTCATCAGGGGAATAGGCGCCAGCAGCGACGGAAGGGGCAAGGGGATAACCGCCCCGAATCCTGAAGGCCAGAAGCGAGCATTGGAACGAGCCTGGCGGGATGCCGGTCTTTCCCCGGCCCAGGCGGCCTATTTCGAAGCGCATGGGACTGGGACGCGCGTGGGAGACGAGATCGAGCTCTCCTCGCTGAGCGGAGTCATTGGGGCACGGAAGGGCGGACAACCCCGGATCCCGGTGGGAAGCGTCAAAGCCATGATCGGCCATGCAAAGGCCGCAGCAGGAATCGCGGGGATGCTCAAGGCGGTCCTTGCTGTCCACCAGCGGATCATCCCTCCCCAGGTCAATTTCGAAGGTTTTCCGCCCACGGTGGATGCCGACAAGATCCCGTTGTTCATTCCACGCGCACCGGCCGGTTTCGAGGGAGAGTCGTTCCTGGCGGGAGTTTCATCCTTCGGGTTCGGAGGCACCAACCACCACGTCGTCCTTTCCGAAGCTCCGAAAAACAAGGCCAGGCTCGAGATCAGGTTCTCCGAAATTCCCGACGGACCGGATATCAAGGAAACCCGTCCGACGGTTTCTGCGGGTCACTCTTCGATCCGGCCACTCGTGGCGGGGGTTTTCCCGGGGCAGGGGTCGCAGTATGTCAACATGATCTCGGCCTTCCGGGGTGAACCGTCAGTTTCCCGGATTCTGGGCGAGGCAGAAAGGGTTTTCCGGAAAGTCAACGGGGATTCGCTTCTGGAAGCCATCTTCCAGGAAACCAGGAGTCTCCCTCCCGAAAGGCTCGAACAGGCCGAAGCTACGCTCCAGACGACGCTCTTCGCCCAACCCGCGATTTTCGCCACATCCGCCGCCCTTCTGGAACTGCTGCGCGAAAAAGGCCTCCAGTTCGACATGTATTTCGGCCACAGCCTTGGCGAGTATTCGGCTTTGTACGCAGCAGGCGCTTTCTCCCTCGAAGACGCCCTCGAGGCCGTCTGCATAAGGGGCAAGTACATGAACGCACTAGGGGGAACCGACCTGGGAGCGATGGCCGTCATCGGGCTTGGAGCAAGTGAGGTGGGGAAGGTGCTCGATGACTTCCCGGGTTACCTAATCTGTTCGAACCTCAACTCCCCTTCCCAGACCGTCATCAGCGGCGACACCCCAACCGTCGAAGCCGCGATCAAGCATTTCACCGCCCTGGGGATCCTCGCAAAGAGGCTTCGGGTCTCCGCCGGCTTTCATTCGAAGCTTGTCGAGAAGGCTATTCCCCCCTTCGAGCAGATGATCAGGGGACTCGCTATCAAGCCACCTTCCAGCCGGGTTCCGGGGAATGTCCATGGAGCCTGGTATCCTGAAGCCGAGTCTGGAAAACCCTCCGGTGAGTCGAAACGTGAGGAAACGATCCGCCTCCTGATGCGGCAGGCGGTTTCCCCGGTCGATTTCATCGACCAGGTCGAGCGGGCATACCAGGCCGGAGTCCGTGTTTTCGTCGAGGTGGGCCCGAAGAACGTTCTCAGCCGCCTGATCGAAAGCATCCTCGCGCCCCGACCTCACGAATGCTTCCACATCGACAATCCGCGCCAGCAGCCCGGGAAGCTCATGGAAAAGCTTCTGCAGAGGCTTCTGCAACCCTCAGGGATTCCCACCCCCGCGCAGGCTTCCGGCCAGCCACCTGCCCCTGCGCAACCCGCCGCCCCCCCCCGTCCGCCGTCCGACCTGGAAGGAGCGGTGATGGCACTTATCGAGGAGGTTTCCGGATATCCCTCGGATATGATCCAGCCCGATACCGACCTCGAAGGAGACCTTGGAATCGACACCCTGAAGATCTTCGAGATCGCGAACCGGTTGAGGGAAAATTTCGGCCTGGCCCGGAATCTCAAGCTCGACCTTTCCCGTTTGCGCACCTTCCGTTCCCTGACCGGCCTTTTCCGGGATGCCCTCGAAGCCGGCGGGGCGGGAAGTATCGCCCCTTCCTCCCTTGAAAGTCCGGTCCCCCACCCCACCCTTGGCATCCATCGGCACGTGCTGAGGATCGAAGACTCTTCGGTTCCGCTTCTCGAGGAGTTTCCTTCCCCCGCAGGAATCGGGCTTGTCCGGATGAAGTCCACGGGCAACCCGGATTTCGATTCCAGGATGGTGGAACTTCTCGCTCCCCACGGCATCGCATGCAGCATTTGGAGCCCCACCGACCATGACCAGGAACTCCTCGAATCTGGGGATTTCCCCGAATCGCTTCGGGATACGGGAACCTACATCCATACTTTGCCCAGCGAAAGCTTTTCCCGCAAGACCCGGAAGCGCTTCTACCGGCACCATGTCCTTTCGATGTTCCTGGCCGCCCGCCTTCTCGGGCGGGGAATCAGACGTTTCATCGTCCTGGCCGACGCGGGCGGTGTCCTCGGGGAGCCGGCAGATTCCGTGGGAAAACCCGGGTTCCTCGCAGGAGTGATACCGGCTTTTTGCCAGACCCTCGAAAAGGATTTCCCGAATCTCGTCTCAATGGGTTTCGACCTCCCGGATTTTTCCCCGGAAACTGCCGAACAGGTCGCCCCTCTCCTTTTCGCTCCACGCCTCGAGCCCATTATCGGACTCCCCCCTTCGGGTTCGCCAAAAGCTTTCAGGGTAGTTCCCGATCCCGAGGCAACCCCGATCCGGGAAGTCCTCGAAGGTCTCCGAAAGGTGATCGGTCAGAAGACGGTCATCCTTGCCACCGGAGGAGCGAAGGGTATCACGGCACGGATCGTGACCAGGCTGGCACGGGAGTTTCAACCCGTGATCCTCATCCTGGGCCGGTCATCTGAACAGAACGAGGTTCTCCAGGCACTGAGAAGCCAGGGGGCAACCGCGGTCTACTACCCATGCGATCTTTCGGATGGGCCCGCGGTGGATCGGACCGCCGAAACCATCGCCCGGAGGTTCCCCCGGATCGACATCCTGATCCACGGGGCCGGGATCGAGATCAGCCGGAATCTGGCCAACAAGACTCCGGAAGAGATCGACCGGGTTTACCGGGTTAAGGTGGCCGGGCTGGTAAACCTCCTCGACGCCCTTGGGGAGGACCGAATTGGATCGGTCGTCAGTTTTTCATCGGTGGCATCCCTGTTCGGCAACCATGGACAGGCGGACTACGCGGCGGCCAACGGTTTCCTCAACAGATTCTCGGGTTCAGGCCAGGCGCGCTTCCTCACGATCTCCTGGACCGCCTGGGCAGGAATCGGGCTTGCCGCGAGACCCTCCGTCGAGCATCTGCTGAAGGCACAGGGAGTCGAGTTCATCGACCCCGCCGCGGGAGAGGAACTTTTCCTGGGGGAACTCCACCGCTCCCTCGTCACGGATCAGGCGAGGTTCCGCACCGTTTCATACCACGGGTTCCTGGGCGAGGCGATGACCCGCTCCCGTCGTTATGAGGAAGCGTCCCCGCAAGAAAAGGGTATTGGAGACCCAGGGCAACCTCAAACCCGGTCGGAAGCGGAGGATGCGCAGGTTGACAAGGAGGTCGAGAGCCTTTCGGTGATCCGTCTCGCGCCATCGGATTACCGGTTCCTGGGCGACCATGCCATCGACGGAAAATGCATCTTCCCTGCGGTCATGTACATCCACCGTATGCTGGACCAGGCCGGGGTCCTCTCGAGGTTCTCGGGGATAGCGACGGTCCGGGATCTTTCGTTCCATGCGCCGTTCCGGTTCTCGTCCTTCCAGCGGCTGACCCTCCAGACAGAAAGGGAGGGCGACCTCTTCCGGATGACCGGAAATCCCAAGACGGGGTCGCAGGGCCGAAAAACTCCCCATTTCACCGGCCGTTTCGATCCCACCGGAGCCGGGCCCTCTGACCGCGTGCGAATGACGGACCAGGTCAGGAAGGTCGGGCTTCTTCTCGCGGATGAGACATCGGGCTTCTGTCCGACCCGCAATCCACCGGCGCGGGACGAGTTGTACAGAATCCTCTTTCACGGCAGGACGTTCCAGGTCATCGACAGGGTCGAGGAGTTCAACCGCCGAGCCCTACGGGCTACCGTTTCCCGGTCACCGGCGATACTCGAAAATAACCCTCTCGCAGACCATTCCGCCCTTCTTTTCGCGATCGAGGCGGGGTTGCATGGCGCGGGAATCTTGTGCCTCCTTCGGGTCTTCTCGAGAAGGTTCTTCCTCCCATCGGCCATCGGGGAGATGCTTGTCGATCTCGACGCGCTCCGGGCGAATCCCCCCGCCACGGTGTCGGTGGAACTTCTGGGGGTGGAAAGGGATTCCGCGCCGGGGCTTCCGATGTTGCGCGTTGGGTTCAACGTGACGGTTTCCGACGACCGGAAGAATCCCCTTGTACACATCCGGAATCTCGTCATGGTGACCGGGAAGGAAGAGCCCGGTCTGAAGAACACCTTCGTCTCGGTGGGAGTCCCATTCCAGGTCGGGGATTACCCATTCATGGGCGTCTCGCTGGGCGACGCGGACAGGTTGCTTGCCTCCCCTTCTCTTGTCTCGAGCCTTCTTTCCGCGACCGAGCAGGAGGTCCTCGCCGCTCTGAGGACCCCCAAACGCAGTCGGGAATGGGTTTCCGGAAGGATCGCGTTGAAGATCCTGGCGAGGGAAATCCTTCGAGACCGGACCGGGATCGAGATCTCCTTCCCCCACTTCAGCGTCCTGTCGGGAAGCCAGCCCCCCCACTTCGTTCCCGGGGCGGAAGTTCCTCCAGGGGCCTCGGAGGTTTTGAAATCGCTCCACCCGACGATCTCACATTCCGGGGAGATCGGGGTCGCCACCTGTTCGACCGTTCCGATCGGGATCGATATCGAGCCGTTCCGCCCCCTTTCGGGGGTTCCCTCGCAGAGTTTCCTGAACGAGCGGGAATCCGCTCTCCTTCCAAAGGACGAGCTCGTCACCCTCTGGACCGCCAAGGAAGCCGTTTCGAAAACCCTCCGGACAGGCTTCGGCGTGAAGGATTTCACGCGGATCCGGATCTTGTCCTTCGGTTACAACGAACCCTACGAAGCCATGCTCGAAGGGGTCCCCGGGGGGTTCAGGGTGCTTTCATTCAAGGATGCGGATTTCGTCGTGAGCATCGCGGTTGCCGTCCCGGGCAGGATCTGAGCCGGCACCTTCCCGGGACCGGGCATCCTGACCGTCAGGAAAGAGCCAGGATCTGGGCATTAGCCCCGGCGAGCCTGAACGATAGAAGCTTGACGATGAACCGGTGGAACTCGTTGCAGACTTCGGGATGTTCCCGGGTAAGCCTATCGAAACATCCGATGCTCAGCCAGCGCAAGCGGCACTGGGTGCGCGCCTCGGCATCCGCGGAGCGCGGTTGGCGCGAATAGAGGGACATCTCCCCGACGACGGACCCCGGGCCAAGGGTTCTAAGCCTCTTTCTTTCTCCACCCGGGAGTGTCAGGAAGATCGAGAGTGTCCCGCGTTCGAGGAAGTACATTCCCGTGGTGGGGTCACCCCTCTTGAAAAGCATCGCCCCCTGGTCGATCTCGAGGACTTCGCAGTAGCCCAGGAGGATCTCGAGCATCTTCGGATCGAGCATGAAGGGGGCCAGGATGTCCTTCGCATCCATTTGTGCCCAGGACCCCTCGGAAAACGCCTTTCGGCTGGCTTCGAAATCGAACCCCTGGAACATGTGGAAACCCGAGTATCCGAAAACCGGTTGGAGAGGCCCTTTCCGTTTCTGGGAATCGGGAGGAAGCGCACCATTGCCTTTGATCGTCGCTTCGGCCTCCATGGAGGCTGCATCGGCTGCTGGAACAGCTTCAGTGGAAATCCTCGGGATCGCAATCGCGGCTGGGTCGGGGGGGAGAGCCCCACCTTCGATCTGTTCCTTCCTGGATTTTTCCCGGAACTCCGCAAGGAAACCATCTTCAGCCTGTTCCAGAGCGGTCTCCAGGTCCACCTCGAACCGGACCCCCAGCTTTTCGTTCAATCCTCCGCGGCGGAAAAGGGCTTCCATCTCGGTTCTCATCCCCGAGAAGACCAGCGCGACTTTTTCGCGTGCGAAAATCTGGGCAAGCTTTGCAAAGCCGTAGACCGCCGAGGCGTCCACTCCCTGAACCATTCGGAAATCCATGATGAAAAGCTTGGGGGATGACTTTTTCACCAACTCGCGCAAGAGGTTCACGATGTTGTTGGAGGTTCCGAAAAAGACGAACCCCTGCAGTTCGAGAATCCGGCAACTTTCCCCATGCTTCCGGAGGATCTCCATCTGCTGGATGGGACGGTCTTTGATGGAAAACCTCTCCCCAACGCAGAACATGTGCCGGATGCAGTCTATCCGGCTGTAGTTGAACACGAACAGGATGGAGGTGAACAAAAGGCCTGTGATGACTCCCGCGATCGGCCCGACGGACGCGATGATCAGGGCGACCATCGCCGTCAACAGGTATTCGAGGAAGGGAAGGCGGAAGTATGACTGGACTCCCCAATCCATTATCATCCCGAGACCCATCGAGAAAAGAAGGGCCGCAAGAACCGTCCGCGGGAGGAAGGCGAGTATGTCGGGGTAGAAATACGTCACGAAGCAGCATATCGATGCCGCCCAGAGGCCTCCAGCCGGAGTGCGCGCCCCCGCCAGCCGGTGCATGAGGCTGCGGCTTGCCGAGGTATGCCCCAGGAACCCGCCCAAAGCCCCGCTCACTATCAGGGCGACGCCTATCCCCTTTAGCTCGTGGTCGAAATTTCCGTCCTCGGGTGAGACGACGTCCAGACCGGCGGTGTTGAAAAGCGTGGTCAGGACTACAATCACCATCAATGGAAGCACCGCGGTCCAGTGCTCTGCGAGGGCCATCCAGTCGACCTCGAGGGTGGGAATCGGCCCGATCGAGCCCGTGGGGGAGGAGATAAGCATGCCGAGTTTCCTTGCGGCATCGATGTCGAGGGCCTGGAAATGGAGGGAGCCGTAAAAGAGCCCGGTCCCGAGGAGGATCAAAACGGGAAACGTGAAAATGCTCTTGTACAAACGTGGAATGATCTGCAAACCGGCGACGAGAAGGACGAAGATGCCTATCGAAGTGGGATCCCGGAACGCCGCGAGGTTCGCCAGCGTCACGTTCTTTCCGAGAAGAACCTTGAGGGCTCCCATGGCAACCAGGATTCCGGTTCCCGCGAGGAATCCTCCCGTGACGGGACAGGGCAGGAATGCGATTATTCCCCCCCGTTTGAGCGCCCCGATCGTCCAGGTGGCGATTCCGACAAAAACCGTTGCGATCAGGAAGAACATCAGGACCGACCCGAGAACCATTCCGGGACCGCCCTGCCTGGCAACCACCTCGTGGGCGATGCTCGCTCCCGCCAACGCCAACAAGATCGTGGAATTGGAGTCGGGGCCGGCAAGGGAAAAGGGGAATGAGCTCCAGAACGCGTTGATGGCGAGAAGGACCCAGGTCGTAACCAGGGCCCCACGGACCCCGATTGTGACATAGGGCTGGAGAAGCGGATCGCTGAAGGCCATCGCCCCATAACTGACAGCGAAGCTGATCATGACGAGGGCGGAGACCGTTCCAGCGGAGAAATCCGACAATCGCGGCATTTTCGAGGTCGGTTGTGCCGCCTCGCTGGTCTTGAAAACTCGTGTGGGAGTCAGGCTCATGATGGAGATACCGGCTTTGGTTCCCGCTTCCGAAAGATTGCCAACCAATATAATACAGAGACACTCCATTCAACAACTCGATTTCCCCACCCAGAACCCATTTCGCTTGCGTGGCGGGAGATTCACCGGTAGATTGGTTCCATGGAAACCTCGAAAATCTTCCCGACAAGGGAGTTCTCCCGGACCGACCGGTTGATCCTCCTCCTTACGAGGGCATGGAGGTCAGAAACGGAGAAAGGCCAGGTCCGTGAGCTGATCGGAAGGATACGCGACTGGGCCCCCTTTTGCCGGAAGGTCGCACACAATGATGTGGGTCCGTTGGTTCACCTGAGCCTCTCCCGCGAGGGGCTCCTGGATTCGTTGCCCCAAGAGGTTGCCGGGTATCTTTCCCTCCGCCATCAGAAGATCCGTGAACTGAACCTCCGACGTGGAGAGCGAACGCGACAGCTCTTTTCCGAGCTTGGGAAGCACGGGATCCCAGTCATCGTCCTAAAAGGCGGCCTTTTCGCGGAAACAATCTACCATGATCCAGGTTACAAGCGGATGAACGACCTCGACCTGCTATTCCGGTTCGAGGATATCGCCAGGGTCCGGGACACCTTCGAAAAGCTGGACCTCGTTCCGCTCGCGCTGCTCGAAGGAGGCGACGAGAGGGAACCCCGGCGCGAAAAGACCCACCATCTTCCCACCTACGTCTCCACCGATCTCACGTTCATGGTAAGCGCCCACTGGAACCTTGTCAGCCCAAAACGCGGACTCGATCTCGACCTCGACAGGATCTGGGCGGAAAAGACCCATCTTCCCGACCGGGGAGATACGGTTTTCGCCATGACCCCGGAGGACAACCTCCATCACCTCTGCGTCCATTTCCATTACTACAAGGTCGGCCCGAAGGAGCTGGGCGACTTTTTCAACCTCCTTCGCGCCTTTCCTGCGTTCAACTGGGGGAGATTCCTCGAATTCATGGAAAGGGCGGGAAGCCACACCGAGGTTTTCAGGCCCCTCCTCCTGGTCGAGACCCTTTACGGGCCGATCATTCCTGAGCGTGTCCTCGAATCCGCCCGCGCCAGGGCCGACAAGTTCGTCGTCTCCGATACCCGAGCGCTTGCCGCCCGCAAGGACATCCTTCTGGTCTGCCGGAGCACCTACTCCTCGCGCATCGAAAAAGCATACCTCGCATTCACCTTCGAAACCCGGTTCTTCAGGAAACTGGGTTGGTTCAGGGAATTCTGGACCCGCCTCCTCCTCCCGCCCTGGGACATCCTTTTCCGGACCAACGCATGTCGGAAGGGTGAGATTTCTCTCGGAAGGCTTTTCTGGGTGAACCTCCGTCGGACAGGTCGGGAGGTCGGGCGCGATTTCGGCCTTGCGATCTTTTTCCTGCTGATGGGAAAGTCCCTGTTCGAGCTGCTCGGATCGCTTCGCAGCCTTTTCGTCGAGGTCCCCGGACGGATCGACGAGTTCAAGACCCGCCTGGGCAAGACCGAAGCCGAGATCTTCGCGATCCTGGAAGAGATCGAGTGACCGGGATCGTCTGGACGCGGAAACTCACGGCCGAAAGGTACCCGCTCCCGCTCAGCCCTCTCGGATGGGACAACCTCAAGTCGGTTTTCGACCAGGGTGTCAGGTCGTTCGCCGATTTCATGGGGATTCCGATCGATCCGCAAGAGGAACTGGCGAAAACGATCGATGGGTGGGTAGTGGCCAACGCCGAGGCTTTCGACTTCCGGAAATCCTTCCGTATCAAGCTTGAACCACGGGAGATTCTCGGCCTTGCGTGGGCCTTGGTCCGCTTCCTTGTCTCTTCCCCTTCGCCGATGCGGGAACTCAAATCCCTCGCAGATTGGATCCGTCACCCTGACCGGTCGAAAACGCGGCTCGGGAATTCCCCGCGGACGCTTCCATTCATCGCCTCATCGGGAGCCATCCGGCGGTATCTGGGAAGGATTGCGGAGGAAACCCGCTCCTCCTGGCCACGGGTCAGGGACGGATTCCTTGCCGCTGTCGGGGGGTTGGACCGCGAAATCGACGCCGAAACCGACCCCGAATGCCTTCTTGCGATAGGGGACCGGCTTCGCCGGGAGACGATATTGTACATTCGACCGGATCTCGTCATTTTCGCCATCAAGGAAATCGCCTCCATGATGCTTTCCCAACTCGGGCAACTCCTGGAGACGCCCTGTCCGGAAGAGCTTCCATCGATCCTCGGATCGGGTTTGCCGCGGAACGTGACTCTCGAGATGAACCGCGACCTGGCGGGTTTGAGGTCGGTGCTTTCCCCCGGCTTTTCCCCGGAAAAAGGTATCGAAGGCCTTTCTGCGGAAGACCGGGGGGCGGTCCTCGCTTTCCTGGAAACGTACGGCCACATCTCCCCCGGTTGGGACATCCGCCAGCCGACCTGGGGCGAAGACGCGGATGGTTTTTGCCGCTTTCTTCGCGGAGCCGGTGAAGCCGCCTCAGGGAATCCCCCCCCTGGAACCCGGGAATCGGATGGAGACTGCTGGCGGGAAGACCGGAAACGTGGGAAGGCTTGCCTCATGGAATCGGCGAGGTCCGCCGGGGCGGATGAGTTCGCGGATTTCCTGGTCGAAACCCTCCGTGAGTTCATGCAGATCGACGAGGACCATCATTTTTTCATGGGGAAGGTTTTGCCCCCGACCCGAAAGCTGGTTCTGAAGCTTGGAGCGGTGCTGAAGGAAAGAGGCTGCATCGGATTTCCGGAGGACATCTTCTGGTTGACCGATTCCGAGGTCCGTTCCGCCTTGAAGAGTCCCCACCCTCCCGATTTGAGGGAACTCGCAGCGAAAAGGGGGGATTCCTGGATGGAAGCCGTGAAACGCGGCCCACCGCCCGAGCCATCCGAAACTGGATCCCAGCGTGGCGTGCGGATTCCGGAAACCGGCCCCATCGGCCTTGGTGTTTCAAGGGGACGGGTCACGGGCCGGATACACAAGGCGGCCACCCCTTCCGACCTCGAAAACCTGGTTCGCGGAGGCATTCTTCTGGTGCGTTCCCCCGATCCGTTTTTCACGGTCGCTTTCCCGCTCATAAGCGGCTTGATCGCGGAAACGGGCGCAACCCTTTCGCATGGGGCCATCGCGGCCCGGGAATATGGCCTTCCCGCGGTTTTCGGCGCAAAAGGGATCTGGGATTCCCTTCGAAACGGTTCCATGGTAGAAATTGACGGGTCGGATGGAACCATCAGAATTTTAGGAGAGCGGGAGAAGAAGAACGGATGACCGGAAGTTGGCGGCCAAAGGTCCTCCTCTGGGACCTCGACGGAACCCTGGCCTATTGGACCGGGTTCGGGTTCATCCCCCCCCTGGTCGGCCTTTTCGTCCGGGCCCTCCCCGGGAAACCTTTCCGGCCGTGGGCTCTCCTGGCCACGGCCAAGGCATATATTCGCGTTTTGCGAAACCGCGGGCCGGTAAAAAACGATGCCCTTTTCAACGAAACCCTATCCCGGTCGCTCGGGGTTTCCCCCTCGGAGATCTGCGAGATCTCCAGGCGGGTTCTTGGGGGAGGCGAAGTGATGGACCTGGTTGGCCGTTTCATCCGGCCCATCCCCGAGGCCCTCGACCTCGTCGAAAGGGTCCGAAATAGCGGCGGAATGCGCCAGATCGTCGCCACCAACCCCGTCATGCCCTCGTGTTTCACGCGGGACCGTCTTGCGAAAGCCGGCTACAACCCCGGATCCTTCGAACACTTTTCCGGTAGCGAGGACCACATCGGGCAGAAGAAGGAACCCCGCTTCTTCCAGGAGCTCCTTTCCCTCAAGGGGCTTTCCCCCGAGGACTGCCTGATGATCGGCAATGACGTCCGAAAAGACCTGTTTGCCCTGAAATCCGGCGTCAGGACATTCCTTATGAGAACCAGGTTCCTCCAGGAAAAGGGCTGGCCCGAGGGGCTCCAGCCCACATGGGCTGGGGGATACGATCTGCTTGCGAAGATTCTCGGAGTCGGCGGATGACGAAACCCTCGAGCCATCAGACGCTGTTCCGGGAGGGAAAGCGATGATCCCGAAGACGGAGCTCAAGGTCCTCCTGATGATCCTGGGGATCGTGCTCGCCCTCTGGGCGTGGCGGGAGCGGGAGATATCCCGTAGGGCACTACCCGAGCCGTCGCGGGTCACCATCGAGGAGCTCGGGAAACCCGGGGGGGCCGGAAACCTCCATGTGATAATCGGTTCCCATACAGCCCTCTTCAACGAGGCCCTTTTCATCATTTCCGACAGCAAGGGCGGGGCTTCCCCGACCCTTCAGACTCCGATAGATTACTGCCTCTATCCGGTCATTCCGGCTTCTCACCCTTTTCACGCATCGCTTTCAGCCATTGTCGCCTCCTTCGGGACGATCGAGGAAATCCCCCCTGAGGATTTCCCGCGCCCGGCCGATCTACGGATGCTCGTAAAAACCACAAGGTTCAGCTCGGTGGCATCGATTCCAGTGGGAGTGGTTCCTGAAGGGGAAATCAAAGGCGTGATCATCAACGAATTCTCGTCGCTTTCCACCCGCGAGGAGAAGCTCATCAAAAGCTCGTTTCCGACCCTCGACCCCGGGAACCTGCTGGTCCTGGAGGAAGGGCGGGATCTGACCCCGGTCTGGCGGATCAAACTTGCAATGGCGGTGGGAATCCTCCTGGCATTGGTCGGCTTCATCAGCTTCCTGCGCGACTTCTTCCGCTGAGCGAAAACTCCTCCTCGCAAAGGAACCTTGGCAAAAACCTTCCCCTTTCCGACTCCCTCCCCCATGTTTGACAATCCAGAACCGGGAGCGTAGCGTGGGTGTCCCGAAAAGTCCTTTCGGGGAATTCAATCGAAGCGACATCAGGAGACTCACATGCGTAGAAGTCTAATGGCAGGATTGCTGGCATTCATGGTTTTTGCCCTTGCCTCCGGGCCTTTGGCGGCCGATACGGCCAAGCTGATCGGCAGGGTCGAGATCAAGAACGGAACCACTTTTTTGCTCCATGTTGGTGATCAGACATACCAACTCCGCTCCGGCAGGGCGGGAGCCCTTTCGACCCTGTTCAAGACGAACAATGCCCTCGTTTCCATCGGCGGGCCCGTGACGACAACCCGCACCCCCAACTTGTTCACCTTGACCGTGGACGAGTATGTCAAGGGCTTTGCAATAGATGTCCCTCCAAGTTCGGTCATCATCAAGTCCACCTCGGTGGTGGCCAGCAATCTGTTTTCCGTGGTGGTAGCCGACAAGACCGTCGACTTCACGGGAACAAAGAATGACGACGTGGCTGCCCTTGCGGCGGTGATGGCATCGCTGGTCCAGGCACCACCCCCCGTTCCCGTAATCACTTTCGTCAATCGCACGACCGCGGAACTGACCTACAAGGTGGTCCTGTACAACACCACGGTCGCGAATCCGATCGCACCGACCGTCGAAGGAATCCTCGCGCCCAACGGGAATGCCAAGGCCGAGCTCAGGTGCAAGGATCTGACGATCCTCGGCCCCGCAACGAAGTATGACGTCACCTACGGGTACAAGGTATCGTCCACGAAAAACACCATGACCCGGACGATCGGGCTGGACGGCTGCCTCTTCGCCATCGATTGGATCCATCTCCGGTAATTCCCCCGCCGCCGATCCCGAACCCGGCACCAGGCAACCATTCCAGGCCCGATCTCCTCTGAAGGGCCTTCCCGCAGTCCTTCACCGGGGCAGGTTGTTAGGGAGGGGGATTTCTGATATATGGGGGGTGTCCCGGCACTGGGACAGGAGATAACCATGGCCCCCACCAATCGGTCCCGTCCCTCCCGAGGGAAATCCGGACCGGGTTTCCCGAAGACCGGAAAAGTCCGGGAAACTCCGGCGGGCGGAACATCCGCCCTTCCCGCGCTGATCTGCCTGACAGGCACGGATGGGTGCGGAAAATCCACGCATCTGAAGCTTATTGCCGACTGGCTTTCAGAGGAGTTCGGGCTCCCGGCGGTTCCCGTCTCGGTCTGGGAGATCACCCGCAATCCCCGGTATCACTCGCACCCTTTCATTTCGGACCGGGAGGCGATCCATCGCTACCTCGGGTCACTTGAAAAAGGGCCGAGGGCTCTGTTCGTCTTCCACGCGCTCATGGAAGCCCTCGAGAGGGCTGACCCGAAGGGGGGAATCCTCCTGGCTGACGGCTACTGGTACAAATATGCCTTCACCGAAGCCCTCCACGGCGAATCGCTCGAATGGCTCCAGAACGTGGCGGAACGTTTTCCCAAGCCCTCTCGGACGATCCTCCTCGACCTTCCTCCCGGGGAAGCCTGGTCCAGAAAACCAAAAGTGACCCCATACGAATGCGGATTCGCCGCGCCATCGGAAAAGACCTTCCTGGAATTCCAGGCCCGGCTTCGGGCCCTTTTCCTGGATCGCGCCCAAAAGGAGGGCTGGGACATCGTGCCCGCCGATCGCCCCACCGTTGAAACCGCACGGGTTCTCCGGGAGCTTCTCGGGCCCTTGTTCAAAGAGCCTGCCATCAGCGAACAGATTCCACCGAGGTGAGCAATATGGATGTCCAGAATTTCGATGTCAAAGCGCTGGTTTCCGACCCGGATCTCCCACTCCAGGAAAAGATGGAGATTTTCGACAAGGTGATCGAGGAGGCCCGCCGGCAGAAGCTTTACCTCTTCTTCCGGACCACCACCGGCCCCAGCCGGAACCACATCGAGGCGGTTTCCCTCGAGACCGGAAAGCCCCTCGACATGGTGATGATGGCGAGCAACAACTACCTCGGGATGACGACCCACCCCCGGGTCATCGAAAAGACCAAGCATGCGATCGACCGGTGGGGCATTGGCATGGCTGGACCTTGTACTCTCAATGGAAATACGACACTTCACCAGGAGTTCGAGTCCCGGCTCGCCGCTTTCAAGGGGTGCGAAGCGGCGATGCTCTTTCCATCGGGATATTCGGCCAACGTGGGGTGTCTCACCGCGATCCTGGGCAAGAATGACGCATTCATCGGCGACGAACTGAACCACGCGAGCCTCATCGACGGTGCCCGTTTCAGCCGGGCGAGAAGGTTCGTTTTCAAGCATTCCGACCCCGGGGATCTCGACCGCTGCCTGGTCGAGGCCCGGGAGATCCCGGGTCTCAAGCTCGTGGCGGTCGACGGCGTCTACAGCATGGACGGCGAGATAGCGCCCCTCCGTGAGATCGTCGACGTCTGCAAGAGGCACCGGGCAACCCTTTTGGTCGACGACGCCCATGGAACCGGTGCTGTGGGCTCCCATGGTCATGGAAGCCTCGAAGCCTGCGGGGTCGAGGGAGAGGTCGACATCGTCATGGGCACTTTCAGCAAGGCATTTGGCTGCTACGGAGGTTTCATCGCGGGATCCAAGGTCCTGATCAACTGGCTTCGGCATTTCGCCAGGGCGGGAATGTTCACCGCCGCGGTCGCTCCGATGACCGTCGCCGCCTGCCTTGCGGGTCTGGAGGTCCTGGAGGAGCACCCCGAGCTGATTTCCCGGCTTCACGAGAACATGCGGATCGTCAGAACGAGTCTCGAGGAGATGGGATACGAGGTGGCGGGAAAAGACACTCCCATCATTCCCGTTTTCATCAGGAACCGGGAAAAGGCTTACGGAATCGTCAAGGAAGCCTACGAACGAGGCCTTTTCCTTTCGCTCATCGAGTATCCCGCCGTAGCCCCCGGAACGGAACGGATCCGATTGACGGTCATGGCCACACATTCGGGGGAAGACCTCGACTTTTCGATGGGCCTCCTGAGGGAACTCGGGAAGAAATACGGAGTCCTCGGGTAAGGGGAAAAGCACCGGAATGCCGCCGACACTCGAAATCTTCCTCAATCCCGCCGCGGGACGGGGAACCGCCGACAAGGCATGGAACTCCCTCGAACCCGGCCTCAGGCGACGGTTCACGGATCTTTGCGTTCACCGGTGCAGTTCACGGGAGATGATGATCGGACGCGTCCGGGAAACCTTCTCCCGAGGGGGAACCCACTTCATTGCCGCCGGAGGGGACGGGACCATCCAGACCGTACTGGATGCGCTGATGGAAGCCCCGCCCCGCTCGCCCTCTTTCAATCTCCACCTGGGTGCGATCGCTCTCGGAACGAGCAACGACTTCCACAAGCCGCTGTCGAAAGCCGACCGGATCGAAGGAGTCCCCGTCCGGATCGACCCAGCCACCCCGCATCCCCACGACGTTTTTTCGATCGAGATTACCTGCCCGGACGGAAAAACCCTGACCCGTTTTTTCCTCCAGTCATCCCACGTGGGGACGATCCCGTCAGCGAATTTCAGGCTGACGGGCAGGCCCGGGTTTTTCAATACCGCCTACAGATACTGGTATTGGGGGTCTCTGATGGCCGTTTCGGCCTGGGAAGTCTTCACCTACCCCGGGTTCAGGGGAAAGGTCGAAGCGGGTGGAAAAACCTGGGAAGGCCTTTTCACTGGGATGAGCCTCGTCAAGAGGTCTCACATCGCCGGCCAGTTCTTTTTCATGACTGAACGGAAAACCGACGACGGTCTCTTCGACCTCGCCGTCTGCGAAAAGATTTCCCCCTTTCGCCTGATAAGCCTCATCGGTGAGTTCGAGAAGAAGGGGCTGGGAGGTCATCCCGACGTCCACTTCCTGGAAACCTCGCAGGCATCAGTTGTTTTCGAGAGTCCGCAGCCGGTCGATTTCGACGGCGAAATCATCGAGGCTGCTTCCGCGCGGTGGAAGATCCTTCCCCGCGCCATTTCGATCCTGGGTTGAGGTAGATATGAGAACACTGCCTGTCGTAACAGCAATCATCACCCTTATTCTGACCGCGCTTCCGAGCCTTTCCGCTGAAGGCGTAGCCTCGGGGACAGAATCGGTTTTCTGGACCCGCATGGAAAAATCCCTGGGGATTTCGCTCCCGCCCTCCGGCCCGAACATCCAGAATTTCTTCATGGAAACCGAGGTCCTCGTCGGCAATTCCCTTCTCGCCAGCGGAGTTGCGGGGTTCGTCCGGGGCGGTTCGACCTGGTTCGCCATCTTTTCCCGTTCCTCCTCCTGCATATTCTATTTCGACGGTGCGACGGCAACCTGCCGCCTGGACACCCCCTCCAGCAAAGTGTTTTTTCGGGGTGGGCATGGCGAATCCGTTCCCGTTCCGGTTTTGAGGATCAGCCGCGGCCAGGAGGAAGGTTACCAGTTCGATATCGCCATGACCTACCGGCTTTTTTCCGCAACCCAACCTATCATGCTGGGAACCGACCCCGGACTGCCAGAATACCTCGCGCAAAGGCTTCAAACCAAGTTTCCCAAGTTTCTCGAGGCCTCCGATACGATCTACCTGACAGCCTCCGGATCCGCGTCCCCTTCGGTAGTCCTGTCGACCAGGGACGGAAGGATCACGGGTTTCTCGGCCTTTTTTCCCGCCGACAACGGGCCCGATTTCGTCCTTCGGATCCCCCGGATCATCGCGACGGGCCCAATTCCTCTCCCTCCGGTCGAGTGGACGCGGTTCGAGGGAACCCCACCCGCCACGAAACTCGAAGCCGTCTGGGCCTTTTGCCGGGGATTCTATGACGTTCTTTCGGAAATGGTCCCAAAGTAGGTCCTTGCGGAAGGAGAGATGACCTCCCAAGGTTGCGGGCCGGCCCACAAATCGCCCAACAGCAGGGTTTGGGTCCTTCTTTTCTGCCTGATTCCTCCGTTGTTCACCTTCCTCGGAACGGCTTTCCTTTTCCACGAAAGGGAACTCTGGAAGCGGAAAGACCAGGAAAGAAGGCTCGAGAAAACCCTCCGCGGGATGGACGAGTTCGCCAACCCCTCGAAATTCATGGGGAGGCTTCTGGGAACCGTCGAGAGGCGTGTTTTTTCCGGGTCTAACGCACGTTCCAGGTTCGCCCGGATCAGGAAAACCCTGCATCGCAGGTTTCCGGGGGTTTTTTCGTTCGTGTTCCTCGACGGCAAAGGCGAGCCCGCGCCAGGGCTCTGCGACGACCCCGTCCCCCGCATCCTCTCCAAACGCTTCTTCTTTGCATGCAGGGCGCTCCTGGAAGGCCTTCCCCCGCCGCAGGACCCAGGCCCGTCTTTTCTGAAAAGCTTCCTTGGCGAATTTTCCGAGATCCACCGTGGGGGATTCCGGACCATACAGATGGGAAGAAAGATCGCAAAGAAAAGGTACCTGTATCTCGGCCGGCCCTCGGCTCAGGGAATGATGATCGTTTTCCTCTCTGAAACCTCCCGCTGGCCCTTTCTCGCAATCCAAGACCGGGTGCGGCGCCTCAACCGGGAGTCGAAAGGAACCAGGATCGGAGTGTTCCACCGAGCCACCCGTATCCCCGAGATCGCAAGAACCATGGGCGCTTCGACCGGGACCATCCGGGAAATCCTGGATGAACTTGAAACCGGGAACTGTGCATCCATCATCAATAGCGGCCGGACATGGGCGAAACGGGAGGTGGGCCGGGGAATCCGGATCCTCGGCTGCCGGGCAGTCCCCAACAATCCCGCGGAAATGGTTCGCAGGACCCGAGCGATAATCGGCCTGGTGGTGGCTGGGAGTCTTGCCTTCCTAACGGCTTTCGGCCTTTCCTCGGGCAGAATGTTCGGGAGCCTTTCGGTCCGCTTGAAACTGATCCTTGCCTTTGCCTACACCGCCGCAATTCCCCTTTCGTTGATGGCCTGGAGCAGCGGCGAGGTCCTCAGGGAGAGACGGGTGATTCTCGAAGATGCCCTTCACGACAGTGTCGAGACCGCCCTGGAAGCTTTCGACCGGAACTTCCAACTCGAATTCGACCGGATCGAATCCGAAATGCGCCAGGTCTTCTACCCCATGATCTACAACGAGGAACAGACGCCCATGGGGCTGAAAAAGTCGATCTCCGACATGCAACCCCGCTTCGCATGGGACTCGGACTCCCTCCATGATGAATCGGGGAAAGAGATAATCCTCCCTGGGAGCCCCCCTTCGCATTTTGGGGGCACCCGACCGATGGCGATCTTCGACCGGACCTCGAAATTCCTACTTAGGATCCTGAACACAGGGACCTCCACCGCTCCGCTCTCCGGACCATCGGGCGAAAGCGATACGGAAGGCCTCCCCCCAGAATTCGAGAGCATCCTGGCACGGGTGGGAAATGAGCTGGGAAAGATCAGCGCTTTCGATATCGGGGGAAAGGAGTTCTTGAACATTCTCTTCCCAATCCACGACCGGAATTCCATCGCCCGGTTCTTCCTCTCGATCTTCTGGCGCAGGGACGACCTGGCCCGGAATTACGTTCGGCGGAACCTGGCTGCCTTCGGACGGACCCTCGAGGAGGGAACGGTTTTCGCTTTCGATAGGGAGAACCCCGAGCTTTCCTTCCCCGCCGATTTTAGACGGATTGAATCCGTCCGGCGCTTCCTGGACCGGGTCCGAGCAGGAGACCGGGGCTTGCGGGAGACGGCGCCGGGGGAAGATGGCGACCTTCTTGTTACGGGCTTCCGATGCCGAGAGCTTTCCCAGTTCAACCTCCTCGCCGTAAGCTCGGACCGCGGCATCCGGCTGGAGCTGGGGGAACTCGGGGCGAGTTTCCTTTTCTCTGGGCTGTTCATCCTTTTTGGAAGTGTGACCGTGGGCGGGTTCCTGGCCTCGATTTTCCTCGTCCCGATCCGGGACCTTTCCGATGGGGTGGAAGCTATCCGTCAACGGCGTTTCGAAACCAGGATCCCCGTCGGAGACCAGGACGAGCTGGGAAAACTCTCCGCCACCTTCAACTGGATGATGACCGGGTTGCAGGACCTGGAGCCGGCTCGCGCGGTTCAGGAGCACCTTTTTCCGAGGGAAGCCCTTCGGTCCGGAAACTGGGAGGTATTCGGGACTTCCCAACCCCTGAGCCAGATCGGCGGAGACTATTTCGATTACATCGTCACTTCCGATGGGAGACTGATCCTGATCATCGGTGACGTCGTCGGGCATGGGATCGCCTCCGGACTGGTCATGGCTATGGCCAAGACGGTTTTCTTCCATCCCCGAACCCCAAAGAATCCTGGGCCGATCCTTGAAACACTCAATCAGGTTTTTCTGAAAACCTTTTCCCGGGAGACCTCGATGACCTGCTGCTGTCTGAGTTTCGATCCGAAATCAGGATCCTGCACCGTGGCGAACGGAGGCCACCCCCACCCGGTTCTCATCCGCTCCGGAAAAGCGGTTTCCCTCGAATCGAAGGGTTTCATCCTTGGAATCATCCCCTCGAAAGGCTATCCAGAGAACCGATACGAACTTGTTCCAGGCGATTGCGTGGTCTTTTTCACGGACGGGATGGTGGAATCCCCGCTTCCCGGAGGCGGGGTGATCGGCTTCCCGCGTTGGTTTGCGGCTCTTCCGACGCTGGTAGGAAAATCGGCAGGTGAGACGGAGCAGTCCATCCGTCGCTGGTATGGACTCACGGTCGGAAATCAGAGGCCACCGGATGATCTGACCGTGATGATCCTTCAGTGCCCTGTCCCGGAACCCACCGCTGGGGGGGTAAGATGAGGCAGGAAGCGCATCCCGGGGTTCCCAGTTTTCCCAGATTCCGCTGGCTGGCGGCATCTTCCTTCTTCTTCGGGGTTCCCCTCTTTCTCGTGTTCCTCTGGATTTCGCAGGTTCTTTCCGGGTGGGAAGCCGACTCCTGGGAAGACCTGGAGCGGAAGATGTCGATCATGAGGCTCGAACTCGAGGGGTCCCGGACTTCCGCCTCGTTCCTCAACGATTCTCTTCTAAGGCTTCAGGCAGAGGTCTTCGGTGATTTGAACCCGAGAGGGTTCTTTTCGGATTTGAAGAAGTGGCTGCAAAAAGAGTTTCCGGGGACGTTCGAGTTCCTTCTGATCGACGACCGGGGGAACACCGTCACGGATCTCTCCGATATCATTCCTCCAGCCAAAACCGTCAGGGCTTTCTTCCGCGACTGCCGGCAGTTCCAAGATATGAACCGCACGCCCCTCGAAGCGAACTTCAAGGATTATCAGCCTTTCCTGGGGCCCGCCTTCTGCCATTATCCGAAGGTTCCGCTGATCAACCACTTTTTCTCGGCCTCATATAGTGAGAAGCGATCGTATCTCTTCGTTTCCTGGCCGACCGAGAAAGGGATGTTCCTGTCCTGGATCTCCCAAACCAAGGACTGGAACCGTCTTGGCCCGGGCATCCATCTGAAGGCCATGCGGAAGAGGTATCCGGAGCTCCGTGCCGGGTTCGTCACGATGTCCTCATCCCGACCAGGGGATCCCGCCACGTGGGGAGACCTGCATCCATTCCTGGACCGAGCTTTCATGCACCTGCAATCGGAACCCGGGCGGTTCCATCGGGACCGCGGGTTCCTTTGGGGATGTCTTCCGGTCGACCCAAGCTTGAGCCTGCTTCTCGCACTTCCCAACTCCGCCCCCGCCGATTGGCGTGCGCTCAGGGCGGCAGGAGGAGTGATCTGCCTGGTTTCGTTCCTCCTGCTCGGAGTATGGTCGTTCCCACTCCTGACCGGCGGGGAGGAAATCTCCGGAGGAATGGCAACGGGAACCGGTTGGCCCGGGAAAGGGAAAAGTCCCGGGGTTTCCCGGTCAATCAGGTGGAAATTCGCATTCCTTTTCTCCTATGTCGTCGGGATTCCTTTGCTGATCGTCGGGATTGGATCGCACAGGTTCCTCCAGGACAGGAAGCGGACGCTCGAAAAGGAGTTGTTCGCCAAGCACGAACGCCTGGTGGCGGACTTCGAGCAGGACTTCCACGCCGGGGTCGGGACCTTCCAGAACGAGGTTCTGGAGGCACTGGGTAAACCATTCCCCGGACGGGATTTTTCCCCCGAGCAATGCATCGCCCGTTGCCGGGAAGTGACCCGCCGCTTTTCGGTGGATGCCTGTGAGGTGATAGATGAAAAGCGGAAATCGGTCTTCTCCACCGAATCCGGATGGGCGGACCACGTGCAGAAACTCCGGCCGATCCTACGAAGCCAGATCCATGCGGCCTTCCCAGACCTGAAAGACCCGGAGGGGGGCTCCCCGGACCCACGGGAGGAGATTCTTTTGAAATCCACCCTCGATTACCTCGGTTTGAACGCGGATTTCATGTTTGCGAATCTCACCGCCTACGTAAAAACCATCAAGTCGTTCAAGTTTGCGAACGGAAGATTCGAGATGCTGCTTTTCCCATTCAAGGACGCAGGAAGGCGGACCCGGCTGGCAGCACTCTTCGGTTGGCAGGATCTTTCCGTCCGGGATTTCTACCTGGAGAGATCACTTCCCGCATTTCTGGCAAGGAACCGGGGGATTTCCATCCTGGTCCATCTCGTTGGCCAGAAGTATGACGAGAGTTTTCCCTATCACCGGGAAGTGAGCTGGATAAAGGATCTGGTTGCCAACCAGGGAAAGCCCGTCAAGATGGTTTTTGAGGGGAAAGATGGAATCCGGATGTTCATGACCGGATTGAAAGCCCAGCTTCTTCCCCATACCTATCTCTTCCTTGTCTCATCCGGCCGGGAGATCATGTCTGCCTTACGGGTCCCCCTGCTGGTTATATTGGTGATCTGCCTGTCGTTACTCTTCTTCGGTTACGCGGCCTCAGTTGCCTTGTCGGACAGGTTCCTCGCACCGGTCATGAATCTTGCCGAGGGGGTCAGGGCGATCGATGAACGTCGGTTCTCGCACCGGATTCCGGTATTGGACCTTGACGAGATGGGAGTCCTGTCGGAAACCTTCAACGAGATGCTGGCGGGACTCGAGGATCTGGAAGTGGCGAAAGTCACCCAGGAGCAGTTGTTCCCCCGAAAACCCCTCGATCTCGGGGCTTGGAGAATATTCGGAACCTGCCGCCCCGCAAGCCATGTGGGAGGCGACTACTTCGATTATTTCCCTCTCGACGGCGGACGGATACTGATGTTGCTGGGCGACGTTTCCGGTCACGGGGTACCAGCCGCACTCGTGGTCGGAATGGCAAAGGCGATGCTCAACCATCCCGCCTGCAGTCACCAGCCGGGAGAGTTCCTGGACACCTGCCAGGAGGTATTCTCCCGCCTTCTCCAGAAACGGATGATGATGACATGCATGATAGCGGTTCTGGATGTGGAATCCGGGACCCTGCGGATGGCGAATGCCGGCCAGACGTTTCCCTTCCTGCTTCGAGCGGGAAAGGCCGAGCAGATCGGAGTCTCCGGGTTTCCCCTCGGAACGAGGAACAGGAAGAGCTATCCCGAGGTCGAGTTCAGGCTCGTCCGGGGTGATGTCCTCGTGTTCCACTCCGATGGTTTCTTTGAAGCCACGGACACGAACGGAGCCTCCCTGGGTTTTCCCCGGTGCCAGGAGGCCGTCGAGAACCTGGACCTGTCGACCCCCGAAGGGAACGACCCGGTCGAAATCGAACGCGCTCTCCGGGACTGGCATTCCCGGGTTTCTCCCGAGGATCCCCCCGCGGACGACATTTCCCTCATGATCCTTTCCGGGGGCGGAACCCTCACCTGATCAGGTTATTGTAAGCGCAGATCGGCACCAGCCGGCCGTCCCTCAGGGGATAGACCTGGCAGCACTTCCTTACCCTGCCGATGTCGAAGGTGCCGGGGTCCATGAACGCATGGATGAAAACGGATTTCATCGCCCGCTCGGCGATCGTGATGTTGCGGGAGGCGTCGAACCCGCCTCCGCCCTGGATCTTCCGGAGCAGGGTCTTGATCGAGTGGAGGGCTTTCTTCGAATCGGGCGCGTTCCCCGAACCTCCGGACCAAAGCTGGTAGACAGCGTTCTGTATGTCGTCGAAGTTCTGGGGATCGGTCCCGAAGAAAGACCGGTTCTTGAGGATGTCGAGGTAGGTCGTGGGGTCGAACAACTTGGCGAGCGCGGAAAAGCCCCCGTCGTCGTGTTTGAGGAAAAACCCCAGGGAGAAACAGTTGGGATGGCTGCATGGAAGGGGAAGGAAGTCGCTGGCCGAGACACGGCCCTTTCCATGCTTTTCAAGCAGGCGGGTGACCTCGGGGATGAACACCTTCCTGATCTGACCTGGCCCCTGGCCGTCTTCCGGGGAAAGTTCGCTTCCGTGGCCGCAGAAGGCCAGGGGTTGAACCATCAGGCTCAGGATGTTCGGCCTCGCGAACAGAAGATCGACCGCTTCCGCGAGTCCCTCTTCGTTCAACCCGCCCGCGAGGGTGAAGGTGAGGGAACAGGGAAAATCGGATTTCGTCAGATCGTCCAGGAGGGACTTCTTGGGGGCGGAAACATCCCCTCCACGCATCCTCCGGAGGGCGACGGGATCGCTTCCATCGAACTGGAGGCTGACCACGACGTTCCTGGAGCCCAAAAACTCCCTCAACTCCGGGTCGCGGGCCAGACGGAGTCCATTGGTCGAAAGGCTCACCCTGAGGATCTTCCTCCGATCGACGCAGTCCTGGACCAGGTCGCGGAACTGCGGGTGGAGGGTGGGTTCGCCGCCGGAGAGGCTCAAGACATCGATGGAACCTTCGGATTCCAGGAGACGGTCGAGTATGCGGTTGAACTCCTCGCGGGTGATGTGCCATGAATGGCGATTTCGTACAAGGCAAATCGGACATTCCATGTCGCAGTGGTCGGTGATCTCGAGAACCGGCATGCAGACGTGCTGCTCGTGGTCGGGGCAGAGTCCGCAATCCTCCGGGCAGCCCTTTTCGACCGAGGAGGTGAACTGGAGAGGCTTCCAGGCTGACCTTACGAACCGGATCGCGTCGAGGTAGGCCCGGGCATCGTCAGCGACCAGGCTTTCCGAAACCCCGTGTTCGGGGCAGTGTTTCTCGAAGTAGATCCTTCCATCCCGGTGGAGGACTTTTGCATGAACGGTCTTTCGGCATTCGGGGCAGACGGTTCTGGTCACCGTGAGTTGTCCATTCGGGATGGTCATCCTGGACTCCTTTTCAAGCAGGCGATGTAACAGCCGCGGATTCCAGTCCGCGCGGGTTGAACGGGCAGGAAGCTCCGATACATTCCTCGTTCATCCCCGAGAAACCGCAGACGATCCGGGGGGGATATGGGAAGTCGGCGACGCGGAGCCTCCGGGCGAGAAGAATCGACGCACGGAGAGCCAGGTATGTGCTTCGTTTGCAGCAACGGGGCCCTCCGATCCGGGCCATGGCTGCCAGGCTCCTGGCGGTGGCTGCCTGGCTCCACTTCCATTCGTCTTCCGAGAGGGGGGTGGCCCCCGTCAGGATGCTGAAGAAGATTCCAGCGCCCACACCGGCCCCGCAGGCTCCATGGGAGCCGCAGAATCCCCCGGGAACCTGCAACGCCCTTTCCCTGGCCTCGCGCAACCGCTGGCGGATAGCGTCGACCCCGAGACCGTTGTTTGCAAGGGCGACCCCGAGCAGGACCCCCGGGACGAGAAAATGGTGCTCGGGACCGTGCATCCGGATCGGAAGATCATGCATCATCGCGATGGCGGCCCGGATCGGGTCGGCACCTCGCAAACCGAGGCACCGATCCAGGATCGCCGATTCCCTGCTCATGACCTTGACATACTATTATCGCCTGACCTCCTTTGCAACCGGATTGAAATCGGAAGGCCTTTCCGTTACCATTGATGCCTCATGGTCGAAGAATTGGAAAGGCCACCTGATGGGCCCGCCGGAAAGGAAGAGGGTTGGTTCGCGCCTCTTTGCACCGGGGTTCTTTTCGTCATCCTGGCCGTGATTCGACTCCGGCTCCAGGATCGGCCACTCTGGTGTTCATGCGGAGAACCCTCCCTTTGGGCGGGTCAGGTGAACAGCCTGCACAATTCGCAGCACGTGTTCGACCCCTACAGCTTCACGCATATCCTTCACGGCTTCCTTCTCTGCGGATTCCTCTGGATCGTTGCGCGGAACCTGCATCGTTTCTGGAAAGTCACGGTAACCGTGGGAATGGAGTGTCTCTGGGAGTTGCTCGAAAACTCCCGGTTCGTCATCGAGAAGTACCGCACCGCAACGATTTCCTTCGGATACCTCGGGGATTCCATTGCGAACTCCCTCGGAGACATCCTTTGTTGCGCGACGGGGTTCCTGATCGCGAGCCGTATCGGAGGGAAGCGCGCGCTCGCCGTCTTTCTGCTGGTCGAGATGGCCCTTCTCATGACGATCCGGGACTCCCTAACCCTGAACATAATAATGCTGCTCCACCCGGTCCCCGCCATCAGAGCCTGGCAGCTTGGAAATTCCCCCTGAGCATTTCTTCGGAGGTTGTCCGATGAACTACCGAAATCCACGGCAACTGCGGTGCTCCCTGTCACTTCCTGCCCTGTTCATCCTCGCGCTCCTGGCAATGGCATGCCCCGGTTCCGGAAAGGATTTGGCCCTCGGAATCTTCGCTGGGACCTTCGACCCCTTCCACATGGGACACATCCACCTTGCCCAGAGCGCATTCGAAAGCCTCCATCTCGACCGGCTGTATATCGTTCCCAATGCCAGGAATCCTTCAAAACCCGGGATGACGTCACTCGAGCAACGGGCGGAGATTATCCAGGCAGCACTCCGGGATCACGGGAACAGTTCAATCCAGCTACTCTCGCCCAGGGAGATCCGCCGCGCCGATCGGGAGGGCCCAGCCTCCAGCGCATTCCGTCGGATCATACATGCGGCGGGGAACCAGGTTCCCGGAGCCCGGGTGTATCTGTTGTTCGGCTCCGATTCTCTCGAAAAAGTGGTCAGGAACTGGAGCGGATGCCTCGGTGACAAGATGAAGCTTGTCGTCATGCACCGTCCCGGTGCACCCATCCCTCGAGTTTCCATGCTGGAAACACTTCGGAAGGATGGAAACCTCATCCTTCTTCCGGTTCCCGGACTGGAAATGAGTTCCACCGCCATCCGGAAAGCCTGTCAGGAAGGTGATCTCCGGAAACTCGACGGGATGCTCTCACCCGGCGCGATGAGGAAACTTGTCAAATACGGTCCCTACGGCCTCGCCCGGTCGCCAGGGTGGCTCCGCCTATTCCTCTCGGAGGGAATCGACTCCCGCCCCGAGGATGTGATAAGGGGACAGCCGGTCGTTTCGTCGGTCGCCCCGGAATCCGCCCTTTGTTTGCCATCCCCCTGCGGGCTTTCCCCACGCCCCCCCTCCCCAGAGACTGCAGCCATCGACTTCTCGGCCCCCCATTCCATCGTTGATCTCGCGGGTTATGTCGAGGAACGGTTGACCGGACCCGCGATGCGTGTCATCTCCAACACCGGCATTCCGGTCGACCTGGTTTGCGGGACAAGGCCCCGGGTGCTCCGACACATCCTGGACTCCGGAGCACGGCGGGTGGTGGAGATCGCCCGGAAGCGGGAATATGTCAGCACCTCCCTCTTCGTCGCCGAGTACCCCGATGGATCGTTGCGGGCCCTCTACGGTGGGGGGATCTACGGTCGCACGAGGACGCTCCATTCCGAAGCGCTCATCGCTGCCGCGCTCTGGCGGGCGGGCCGGAAACCGCTCGGGTTCAGGGTTTTCGACTTCACCGATCCGCACGCAGCCCGTTCCGAGGTGGCGGGCCTCTACCGGAACGCCCTGAGCCATGTTTCCCCGGGGGAAATCGACCTTGCGATGGTGGGGTTCCATGGAAGCTTCCTCAAGAGCCTCGACGAGCGCATTTCTCTCGCCAGGATACTTCCCTCGAAATGGGCGATCCGGGACCACCGACTGGTGGACCGCTGGTTGAACCCGCCGTTTCCGGGGATCCCTTCCAGGAAGATCGGCGAGTGGCCGCGGGAGACCTTTTCCGACGAACATCTCTTCCACAGCACTTTTCTTTTCCGGGATTCCGAGGGCAAAACCAGGAGGATGCTCCTCACGCGCAACGTCTACGGGGACCAGCTGGGCGTCCTCCTCGACATCCTCGTTAAGGAAAAGGGAATCGGAAACGTCTTCGTCTTCGGGAACTGCGGAGGGCTTTCGCAAAACTCCAGGATCGGTCAGTACCTTCGCCCCGCAGCGGTTTTCCTGCCCGAAGGGGGAATGCGGCCCATGCCAGGTTCCTGGCGATCGGGAGTCCCTCCATGGATCGACAGGCCTGTCGAAGGAGCGAAGGTCAGGTCGGTGTTTTCGCCCATCCAGGAGACCACGGGGTTCATCCGCGAGTTGAAGAGTGGCGGATTCGACCTGATCGAGGTCGAGATGGAGCACCTTGCCAGGTCCGCCCGGGAGCTGCCGCCCAAAGCCCGAATCCGGGCACTTCTCCAGATCACGGATCTTCCCGGATCGAAGGAGACCCTCTCCGAGATGGGTGACACCAAGGCGGTCCTCCGCCCCTCGATGCAGCAATGCGTCGACCTTCTCCTCAACGAGATGGACATCTCCCCCCCTCCCGGAGATTGAGAATCTGGCCGTTCCCGAAAGCCGGGGTGGAACCTTCCGGACATTGGTGGTAACATTCTGCTGAATTCGAAACAAGGATGGTTTTTCCGATGAGCCTCATGCTCGCAAACCGTTTTGCCTTCGTTACCGGCGGGAGCGGCGCGATCGGCCGCGAGATCGTCCGCGTAATGGCCCGCGAGGGTGCGGCCGTTGCCTTCTCCTACCGTGACCACTCCGAACCGGCCATAAAGCTAGCTGAAGAGCTGACCGCCGCGGGACACAAGGTGACGGCGCACAAGCTCGACATCATCGACGGTGATTCCGCCAAGGCCCTGTCCGAGAAGCTCGAGAAGGAGGGTTTCGCGGTCGATATCCTCGTCAACAACGCGGGGATGGCCGAGATCATGCCCTTCGCCCTCATCCAGGAAGAGGACTGGGACAAGCTGATGGACACGAACGTCAAGGGCCCGTTCCTCGTCACCCACGCGTTCATCAGGGGAATGATCAGGCGGAAACGCGGATCCATCGTTAACCTCGGGTCACTTGCCGGGCAGCGGCTCCTCGAGGTTCCGGTCCATTACGCGACGTCCAAGAGCGCTATGGTGGGTTTCACCCTTGCCCTCGCCAGGGAGATGGCGAAGTACCAGATCCGCGTGAACTGCGTGGTGCCTGGCCTCCTCGACGACGGGGTCAGCCGGAACGTTCCCTCCAAGCATATCGAGGAGTTTTGCCGCTACTGTCTGGCCGGGCGCCCCGGGAAATCTGCCGAGGTTGCCGAAGTGGTCGCCTTCCTCGCTTCCGACAGGGCGTCATACGTGAATGCCCAGGAAATAAGCGTCAACGGAGGATTTTGATATTCTTCCCACGCGTCCAGAGCGCCCCTACACCTACCTTTCCTCGACCACGGGAATGTGCCGATCCTGCCGGAAACTGACCGTCTCACGCATTTTCGAGCGGAAGGGATCGGTCTTCCAGGAAAACCTCTGCCCCGACTGCGGCTCCTCGGAAGCCCTGATCGCGGAATCATTCCCCTGGTACGTGAAAGGTCTCGACCACGTGATGACTTCCCGCCCCTTCAATATCCCCAGTCCACAGGTCAAAAAGGGCTGCCCGTATGATTGCGGGCCATGCGCGCTCCACTCGAGCGCATGCAACCTCCCCGTATTTTCCATCACCAACGCCTGCGATCTTAAATGCCCCATCTGCTTCACCTACAACCGGAACGACAAGGCCTACCACATGACCCGCGAGGAGCTTTCCTCCCTTCTCGACCGGTTCCTGGAAAGATCCGGGCCCGTCGATCTGATCAATATCACGGGTGGCGAACCCACTCTCCATCCCAACCTTTTCGATTTGATCAAGGAGGCATCCTCCCGCAAGGGCATCGGCCGGGTCACGGTTAACTCCAACGGATTGCGGATCGCCCGCGATCCCGGATTCTGCCGTTCGATCGCCGAGTCCGGGGCATACGTGATCCTTTCATTCGACACACTCGACTCCGCAACCTCCCAAAAAGTCCACGGAGCCGACCTCGTCGCCAGGAAAAAACTCGCTTTGAGCAATCTCCAGGAGGCGGGAGTTGGAACGACGCTGCTCCACGTAATGATTCCCGAGGTCAACGACGGTGAGTTCGGGGGAATCCTCGATCTCGCGCTCGGACATTCCGTCGTCCGCAGCATCACGGTCCAGACCATGACCTACACGGGGTTCGGAGGCAAGGATTTCCAGCCGCGGCAACACCTTCCTCTCGACCGGGCGGCCCGCGTGATCGAAGAGGCAACCGGGGGAAGACTCAAAAGGTCGTTTTTCCGGCCCCTCCCATCGGCCCATCCGCTTTGTTACCAGATCGCCTATGTCTTCAAATGGAAGGAAAGGCTCTACGACTTTTCCGAGATCTTCGACTCAAGGGAGTTCGACCAGTTGCTTGCCGGTGGCTATCTCATGAGGCCGGGCGACGGAACCGAGAGCCTTTTCAGGGAAGCTCTCGACCGCCTATGGACCAGAGGCGGGAACGAAGACCTCCTCGACGGATTCCGGGCGATCATACGGGAGCTGTATCCCAGTTCCGGAGCGGCACCCAGCATTTCCGAGCGGCAGCGGATCGGGGAGAAGTACGTTCTCACCGTTTATCTTCATGCCCACATGGACGAGGACAACTTCGATGTCGCACGCGTTTCCACCTGCCCCGACCAGGTTCCCGATCCGGAGGGACGCCTGATTTCTGCCTGCGCCTACAACCTCTTCTACCGGATGAAGGACCCTCGTTTCTGGAAGGAATCCTCCTGACCCCGCACAGGTTTGGGTACGGGTTTTCGGTGGACGTACAATAACGTTTATATTACCCTTGGTCGGGAGGTGTACCGAATGGGCTTGAATACCTTCAGCGCGTTCCTGGATTTCGCCATCAGTCTGGAAAAGACCACTCTCATTCCACCCGACCCCAAAGGTCTTTCCACTCCCCTCGGAGAGTTTTTCGGCCGCCTCGAAGCGGATCGGGAAAGAAATGTGAAACTTCTGCAGACGATTCTGCGTGAGAACGTCACGGAACTCGTGATGGAGCCATGTGAAAGCCTTTCCGAATCCGGGTATTCACCCGATTCCGGAAAGTCCGGAACTCCCCCCGCCAGCTGGGAAAGGCTGCTCGAGTGCCAGAAGAGATTCCTCGAGGATGCCGCCCGGGCTGTCAACCTCAAGGAAGTGAAGAGGTCTTTCGAGAAACTCGCCGCGAAAAAGGATCGCCTTCTCGCCGAACTGAGGGACCTCGGACAGGGATGACCCCTCGTCCGGACGTTTTCCACGCCACCCCCACAAGTCGCAATCCCTTCGGGCCGCCGCATTTCCCGTCCTTCTTCATGCGGGTGACCTGACGGGTCGGAACTTTCGTTTTCACGCTTTCCGTCCGGATTTCCCGGAATCGAGAAAAGAGCATCAAAGGAGGAATCATGTCGAGAAAGATAACGTGCGGGTTGATCCAATGCAGTCTTCCCCTTCACGAGGGGGAGGGTACGGTTTCCCAGATCAAGGAAGCCATGATCGAGAAACACCTCGGGTTCATCGAGAAGGCAGGGAAAAAGGGTGTCCAGGTCCTGTGCCTCCAGGAGATCTTTTCCACTCCGTATTTCTGCCCCTCCCAGGACCCGAAATGGTATGCCACTGCCGAGTCGGTCCCGGGACCGACCACCAAGCTGCTGGCAAAGTACGCCAAAAAGTACAAGATGGTCATCGTGGTTCCTCTGTATGAGAAGCTCACCGCCGGGGTCTTCTACAATACCGCCGCGGTCATCGACGCGGATGGTGAGTATCTCGGGAAATACCGCAAGATCCACATCCCCCAGGTCGCGGGTTTCTGGGAAAAGTTCTATTTCAAACCGGGCAACCTCGACTACCCCGTCTTCGACACCCGTTATGGAAAGGTCGGGGTGTACATCTGTTACGACCGGCACTTCCCCGAAGGCGCCAGGATCCTCGGCCTTCACGGTGCGGAGATCGTCTTCAACCCGTCCGCGACCGTGGCTGGCCTTTCCCAACACCTCTGGAAACTCGAACAACCCGCCCACGCCGTTGCGAACGGATATTTCATGGGATGCATCAACCGGGTGGGAACCGAAAGGCCCTGGAACCTGGGGAAATTCTACGGCCACAGCTACTTCGTCAATCCGCGTGGGGAGATTCTCGCCGAGGGCAGCGAAGACCGCGACGAACTCGTCACCGCTGTCATCGATCTGGACAAGATTGACCAGGTGAGGGAAACCTGGCAGTTCTACCGCGACCGAAGGCCCGAGACCTACGAAGAAATGGTCATGCTTCTGCCCTGACCGGAAAAGGAGAGGAAAATGCCAGCCAGGAACAACCGATCATCCTCCCGTGAAACCCGTTCTCGCGAGGTTCTCGTCCACGGGGGAACCATTTATACCGCCGCCGACACTTTTCAGGGCGATATCCTGATCGTCGACGGAGTGATCACCCAGATTGCAGAGAAGATCCAATCAAACCCGATGATGAAGGTCATCGAAGCGGGCGGCCTGGAAATCTACCCGGGCGGGATAGACGTCCATACCCATTTTTCCCTTCCCTTCATGGGAACGGTCTCGGCGGATGATTTCGAGACCGGGACGATCGCCGCGGCATGCGGGGGAACGACCACCATCGTTGACTTCGTCATCCCGGCAAAGGGCCAGCGGATCACCAAGGCACTCGAGGAATGGCACCGCAAGGCCCATCGGAAAGCGGTCATAGACTACGGGTTCCACATCGCCCTGGTCGATGCCGACAAGACGGTCCTGGCCGACATCCCCCAGGTCGTCGCCGAGGGAATCACCAGCTTCAAATGTTTCATGGCCTACAAGGGAGCCCTGATGGTCGACGACGCACAGCTCCTCGAGGTGTTTTTCGCCGCAAAGAACCATGGAGCGCTCGTTTCGGTGCATGCCGAAAACGGCGACATGCTGTCTTTCGTCATGAACAGGTTGATCGAGGATGGAAAGACCGCCCCCCGCTTCCACCCGATCGCCCACCCCGCGCTGGCGGAGGGAGAGGCCGCCCACCGTGCGATAGCCCTCGCCCAGATGGCCGAGGCTCCGCTGTATATCGTCCATCTGAGCTGCAACGAAGCGCTCGAGGAGGTCAAGGCCGCCCGCGCCCGTGGACTGCGCGTGTTCGCGGAAACCTGTCCGCAATACCTGCTTCTTTCCGATGAACTCTACAGGAAACCCGGTTTCGAGGGGGCAAAATGGGTGATGTCCCCCCCCCTTCGGGACGCCTCGAACCACGGCAAGATATGGAACGGCCTCCGGGACGGGTTCATCCAGACCGTGGCGACCGATCATTGCTCATTCCGGTTCAAGGGGCAGAAGGATATGGGCAAGGACAACTTCCTCAAGATCCCCAACGGCATTCCCGCCGTCGGAGACCGGTTGAACCTCCTGTATTCACATGGAGTCAGAACCGGACTGATCTCCCGCAACCTGTTCGCCGCGATCACGTCCACCAACCCTGCCCGCATGTTCGGGTTGTACCCGGAGAAGGGAACGATCGCCGTCGGTTCCCACGGTGATCTCGTACTTTTCGACCCGCGGAAAAAGGGAAGGATCACCGCCAAGACCACGCACCACAACGTCGACTACTCGGCTTTCGAGGGATTCGAACTCACGGGACTCCCGGTCTTGACACTATCCCGGGGCGAGATCGTCGCCAGGAACGACGTTTTCGAGGGTCGGAAAGGTTTTGGAGAGTTCCTCCCCCGGAAGAAGTTCGATCCCTCCCTGGTCTGAATTCAGGTTGAACGCCTCTTCAGCCTCCTGTTTCGAAGAAAGGAACGACATGGATAACAAGAAGGTAACGGAAAAGTACAAGGAATATCTGTTCCCCGCGGTCATAACCTATTACAAGGATCCTCTCCCCATCGAATCGGGAAAAGGATGTCAGGTGAAGGATTTCGAAGGCAGGGAGTATCTCGATTTCTTCGGCGGAATTCTAACCGTTTCCGTCGGACACTGCCACGAAAGGATCAACGAAAGGGTGATCGCCCAGGTCAAGCGTCTCCAGCACGCATCGACCCTCTATCCCACCCTTCCGGCAGCCCAGCTTGCCGAAAAGCTCGCGTCACTCGCCCCGGGCAAACTGAAGAAGAGCTTTTTCACGAACAGCGGAACCGAAGCGGATGAAACCGCGATCATGATCGCGCAGCATTACACCGGCAACCAGGAGGTGATCGCCCTCAGGCACAGCTACAGCGGACGCTCCGCTCTGGCGATGAACCTCACCGCGCATTCCACCTGGCGCGTTTCCAAGACCCTCCTTCCCGGAATCCATCACGCGATGTCACCCTACTGCTACCGGTGCCCGTTCCATCTCACCTATCCCGCCTGCGACATCGCCTGCGCCCGGGATCTCGAAGAGCTCATCAAAACGGAAACCTCGGGGAAAATTGCCGCTTTCATCGCCGAACCGATCCAGGGCGTCGGCGGATTCATAGTCCCTCCGAAGGAATACTTCCGCATCGCCGCCGAGATCGTCCGGAAACACGGCGGCGTTTTCATCGCCGATGAAGTCCAGACCGGCTGGGGCCGGACCGGAAAACGGTGGTTCGGAATCGAGCATTTCGGTGTCGAGCCTGACATCATGACTTCCGCGAAAGGCATGGCAAACGGCTTCCCGATCGGCTGGACGATCGCCACCCCGGAAATCGCCGATTCTCTCAAGGGGCCGTCCATCTCCACCTTCGGCGGGAATCCCGTCTCCTGCGAAGCGGCGATGGCCACGATCGAATGCATCGAGAAGGAAAACATCCTGCACCACACGCACGAGCTCGGCGCGCATTTCCGCAACAGCCTCGGGGAGCTGGCGAAAAGCTCCAAAACCATCGGCGACGTCCGCGGCATGGGCCTGATGATCGGGGTCGAGCTTGTCACGGACAAGAAGTCCAAGACACCGAACCCGGAAGCCGTTCTCAAGGTCTTCGAGGAGACCCGCAAAGCAGGACTGCTGATCGGAAAGGGCGGCCTTTATGGAAACATCCTCCGGATCAGCCCCCCGATGGCCGTAACCCGGGCCGAGGTCGATCGGGCGTTGGGGATCCTCGAGAAAGTCTTCTCCGCAATCTGACCCGGAACCCCGCTCCCGGCCGGCCCCAGAGGTCGGGCCCAGTGAAAAAGAACAGGAGTATTCCGAAAGATGAAAACCGTCAGAAACTACATCAACGGCGAATGGACAGAACCCAAAGGCAAGGAAACCCAGGAAGTGATCAACCCCGCGACGGGGGAGACGATGGCCAGGGTCGCCTTTTCGACGGAAGAGGAGGTCAAGGCCGCAGTCAAAGCCGCTCGTGAAGCTTTCCCCGAGTGGCGCGCCACCCCTCCCGTCACCCGCGCAAGATACATGTTCAAGCTGAAGCAGGCCCTCGAAGACCGGTTCGAGGAGGCCGCTAAACTCTGCACGATGGAGGTCGGAAAGACCCTCGAGGAAAGCCGCGGAGAAGTCCGCCGGAGCATCGAGGTGGTCGAGGTGATGGCCGGGATCCCGACCCTGATGAAAGGCCAGAGCCTCGAAGATATCGCTGCGGGGCTCGATTGCACCGTATTTCGCCAGCCTCTGGGCGTGTTCGCCGCAATCGCCCCGTTCAACTTTCCGTTCATGGTTCCGCTCTGGTTCCTCCCTCCCGCTATCGCCACGGGAAACACCTTTATCGTAAAACCATCGGAACAGGTTCCGCTCTCACAGCAGCTCGTTTTCGAGGTCCTGGACGAGCTGAACCTCCCACCCGGTGTGGTCAACCTGGTCAACGGAGGCAAGGACGTTGCCAATGGCCTCCTCCAGGATCCAGGAATAGCGGGAGTCAGCTTCGTGGGCTCTTCCGCTACCGCAAGGCACATCTATGCCGAGGCGGCGAAGACGGGGAAAAGGGTCCAGGCTCTAGGCGGGGCGAAGAATTTCATTCTCGTCATGCCCGACGCCGACATCGGAGCCACCGTTAACGCCCTCATGGGCTCCTGCTACGGTTGCGCCGGACAGCGGTGTCTCGCGGGCAGCAACATCGTCGCGATCGGCGACGCCCACGGGAAGCTCAAGGAAGCCCTCCTCGCCAAGGCCCGGGATATGAAGGTCGGAAATGGCCTCGAATCCGGAATCCAGATGGGCGCGATCGCTTCGAAAAGCGCTAAGGAAAGGATCCTCTCCCTGATAGAAAAGGGTGTGAAGGAGGGGGCGAAGCTCCTGCTCGACGGCCGGAAGGTCAAGGTGGAAAAGCACCCGGGCGGCTTCTACATCGGAGCGACGATCTTCGACGATGTCACCCCCGAAATGACGATCGCAAAGGAGGAGATCTTCGGCCCCGTCGTCAACCTCCTGCGCGCAAAGGATTTCGAGGAAGGGATGCGGATGATCGAGGAGTGCCGTTATGCCAATGCCGGAAGCATCTTCACCTCCTCGGGGAAATGGGCGCGCGAGTTCGGATACAGGCTTCCCGCCAGCATGTGCGGCGTCAACATAGGGATCGCGGCCCCGATGTCCTTCTTCTCCTTCGGTGGAGCCCGGCAGTCTTTCCTCGGCGATCTGAAGGCCCACGGCCATGAGTCCATCGACTTCTACACCGACCGCAAGGTCGTCTCCACCCGCTGGTTCTGACATTCAGGAAGGAGATTCGAAGTGACCAGATCAGAGGACAACCCCGGAATGGCTCCGGGATTCACCTTCGACCAGGCTCTGGCCGAGGCGGACCGGTGTCTTCTCTGCCACGATGCGCCCTGCTCGAAAGGCTGCCCCGCGGGAACCGATCCGGGGACCTTCATCCGCAAGCTCCGCATGCGCAACATCCTGGGCGCGATCCGGACCATCAAGGAAAACAACATCCTTGGAGGCGCATGCGGGGTCCTTTGTCCGACCCCCCGCCTCTGTGAAAAAGAATGCAGCGCAACCGGCCTCGACAGGCCGATTCGCATCGGGAAGATCCAACGGTTCCTGATCGAACATTCCTGGGAGATCGGGTTCCGGACCTTTCAGGATCCGCGCCGGGAAAAACCTGCCCGACGCGAAGAGAAAGTCGCCGTGGTTGGAGCCGGCCCCGCCGGCCTCAGTTGCGCGGCAGAGCTCGCAAAAAGCGGCATCAAGACCGTCGTTTTCGAGGACAAGCCCGAACCGGGCGGGGTCCTCCGTTTCGGAGTCCCCACCTTCCGCTTCTCCCGCGAATTCCTCGACAAGGAGCTGGGTGACCTCGACTCCCTCGGAGTCGAGATAAAATGTTCGCACGGGTTGCTGAAACCGGGCGAGGTCGAATCACTTCTGGGAAAGGGGTTCAAGGCCGTCTTCGTGGGAACCGGCCTGTGGAAGCCCCTGACCTTGACCGCCGAAAAGGAAACCGGATCCGGGGTACTGCCCTCGATCGCCTTCCTGGAGGATTTCCGCAAGAAACCGGACGACCTGAAAAAGCGGGTCAAGGGAAAGACTGTCGGGGTCATCGGGGGAGGTTCCGTCGCGATCGATTGCGCGCGAGTCGCCATAAAACTCGGGGCGGGGGACGTCTACCTGATCTACCGGCGTTCCTTTCCACAGATGCCTGCCGAAGAGGATGAGCGCCTTGAAGCCCTTCAGGAGGGGGTCCATTTCCTCCTGCTCAACCAGCCGCTGGGTTACCGGCGCGACCAGGGCGGAAGCCTCACCGGTATTTCACTTGCGCGCACCAGGCTGGGTTCCGAAGACTCCTCCGGCCGCCGGAGCCCCGTCCGGGTTCCCGGGTCGGACTGGGTCCTCGAACTGGATCTCGCGGTCGAGGCGATCGGGAACCAGGCCCCGGGTGATTCCCCCGCCCTCTACCCGTCGGTCCCTGTCGACAAGGAACGCCTCATAAGAACCAACGAAAAGACCTGCGGCACATCCATTCCCGGGATCTTCGCGGGAGGCGATATCGTCCGGGGCCCCGCCACCGTCGTAGAGGCGATTTCCGACGGGAAGAAGGCCGCCGGGGCGATCCTGGACTTCCTCAAGCCCCGATCCCACGGCGGAAGCCGTTGAAGGGAGCGAAAGAATGATGAAGAAGACCGATCTTGGAATCGAATTTTGCGGAGTGAAGTTTCCGAACCCCTTCATGCTCTCCTCCTCCCCCGTTTCAAACAGCGCCGAGATGGTCGGCCGAGCGTTCGAAGCCGGGTGGGGCGGGGTTGCCTACAAGACCCTGGTGACCGACCGGATCCCGATCGTCCATCCGTCTCCACGCATGCACGGATACGATTACGGAAGCAAACAGCTGGTGGGCCTCCAGAACGTGGAACAGACCACCGACCGGGGACTCGCCCCGAATCTCAGGGATATCGGCTATCTCAAGAAGCGGTATCCGAAGAATGTCGTGATGGCCAGCATCATGGGCTTCTCCAACCAGGAGTGGGCCGACCTCGCGAAAGCGGTGACCGACGCGGGATCCGACATGATCGAGCTGAACTTTTCCTGCCCCCACATGACGGTCGAAGGCTCAGGAGCGAAGGTCGGACAGGTTCACGATCTGGTCCAGAAGTTCACCGAAACCGTCCGGAAGGTCACTTCCCTTCCCCTGGTCGCGAAGCTCACGCCCAACATCGCGGACATGAACGAACCTGCGATGGCGGCAAAACGGGGCGGGGCCAACGCCATCTCGGCCATCAACACTGTTGCGGGCCTGTCGGAAGTCAACCTCGACGACTTCACCCCCCGCCCAAACGTCTTCGGAAAAGGCGCCATCAGCGGTTTCTCGGGGCCGGCGGTAAAGCCCATCGGCCTCCGTTTCATCGCCCAGATGGCGAAGAACAAGGCACTCGGGCTTCCCCTTTCGGGAATGGGCGGTGTGGAGACCTGGATCGACGCGCTGGAGTATATCCTGCTCGGCGCATCCACGGTTCAGGTCACGACGGGAATCATCCACTACGGCTACGGAATCGTGACGGACATGATCGAAGGGCTCTCCGACTTCATGGCTTCACGGAAGATCAAGAAAGTCGCGGATCTGGTGGGAAAAGCCACGGGGAACGTGCACGAAACCGGCGAGTTCGACATCAAGCGCCAGGGAATCGCCTCATACGACCTCGACCGCTGCGTCGGATGCGGACAGTGTTTCACTGTCTGCCGCGACGCCGGCGGTTCGGCCCTCGACTGGGACGGGGAGCACCGCAGGCCGAAGCTGGATGAGGACAAGTGCCTAAGTTGCATGGTTTGCAGCTTCGTCTGCCCTGTACGGAACCTGATCACGTTCAAGGAAATGCCCCGGGAATGGAAACGGCGGGAAACAGTCACCCTCGGTTGAGGTTCTTCCACCGCCCATGCTGAAAAGGGGTTACCTCTGGTTCACCGCCTTCCTGATCGCGGGACAGGCGGTGATCCTTCCAGGGTCCCTTTTCAGCTGGGTCCTTTTCAAGTTCACGCTTTTCAGCTGGGTCTGCATCTTCGCTTCATGGTTCGTCCTGAACCGGAAGGAGCGGGACAACGTCCTCGGGTTTGTCGGAAGGGCGCTTGAAGGAGAGCTCTGGGTACAGCTTTCCCGGATTCCGGTATCGAAAAGGTCGATCGAGTTTTTCGCCGTCCTTTACGTGGTGCTGGTTTTCATGGCAGCCTATTTCGCCGAAGCCATCCCCAAGATAATGTCTTTCTACAGGGCGATGTACGGCTCCGATTGAAGGGGGGCCAGGCCCCGGGGAGAACCGGCATTCATTTCTGGGTGTTTTTTCGGAGGGCGAAGGCCTTCGAAAGGGCTTCCCGGGATTTTTCCTTTTCCCCGGTCTCTTCGTAGAGTGCCCCCAAAAACTCCCACGACTCGGCCCTTCCCGGGTCGATGGCGGTCGCCTTCAGGGCCGCCTGGAGCGCGAGGTCCTTCCGGCCAAGCTGGTGGGTTGCATGGGCAAGTCCGTCCCAGCAGTCGGCGGAGTCCTGTTTCACCTTCAACCCCCGGGAGAAAGCTTCGTTTGCTTCCCGGGCCCGGTTGGCTTTGAGGCGGAGGGTTCCGAGGTCATACCAGGCGTCGATCTTGGCGGGGTCGAGCTCGAGAGCCTTCAGGAAAGCGGGTTCCGCATCCGCGATCATGTTCAGGTCACGGTAGGCGATTCCAAGACAGTACCAGGTATGCGCATCGTTCGGAGCGAGGTCGGTCGCCCTCTTCATCGCGGCCGCGGATTGCCGGATCTTCCCCGTTTCCCAGAGGCGGAGACCGAGATATCGCCAGGCATGCACGTATTGGGGGTCGGTTTCGAGGGCCAACCGATGTGCTTCGACTGCCTCGGCGGGTTTGCCGAGTCTTCCCAGCACGATTCCGCGCAGGTTCAACGCCTGGGTGAACCGCGGATTTTCAGCGGCCGCAGAGGCATAAAGGGAAACGGCTTTTTCAAGGGAATTCTCCTGGACCAGTTTCTGCGCCTGATCGAAGATCGCCCTGGCCTTGCCCTCGCGTTCGGGGGAAACCGTCCCCGGCAACATCGATTCCAGAGCCTGAAGAGCACGTTCGTTCGCAGGATCGTAGGCAAGAGATTTCCGGAAGAAAGCGCTCGCCTCGGAAAGCTTCTCGAAGGACAGCATCTTGTCCCCTTCTTCGCAAAGCATACGGGACAGGGTTTCGCCGACCCCGGCAATGTTGGGATCGAGGGAATAGGCTTTCCGGAAAGCTTCGAATGCGTCACCGGCGTTGCCCGAGGCAAGCAGCGACTCGCCCATCTCCTGCCAGGTTCTCGGGTCCATGGGGTTTTCGTGGACGGTCCTCTTCAGGTCGGGCTTCGAGGCGGAAGGTGCGCCGGAAATGCCTTCCAACAGGCCGGTATCGATTCCCAGGTCGGATTCCGCGGGCGGGGGGGCGGCGGGTTGGGGGGCTGCGATCTCCGAATCGGACGTTCTTTCACCGCTTTCTGCACCATCGAGGAGGGCGTCCTTCTGGGCTTTTTCCTCGGCCTTCCTTTTCTCGTGCTCGGCTCTCAGCGCTTTGATCTGCTCCTGATGCTGGAGGGTATCCTTCTCTGCCTGATCGATCTGGCGGCAGAGGTCGGCGAGGTCTTTGTCTGCCAGAGTCCCTGATTTGGCTTTTTCCCGGGCCTTTCCAAGGATCTCCTTTTCCAGGGCCTCCCTTTTGAGGTCCAGTTCCCGGATAAGACCGTTCACCTTCCTGATCTCGAGTTCGAGGCCGGCACGGTCTTTCAGGGCGCCCAGGACTTCGCCCCCGCTTTTGATAACGCCTTTCATGAAGGAAAACAGTGATGAGCTCATCGCGGCATCTCCGGATCGGGTCCCCGGGATCCCTGGTTCGGGGGCGGGGAAGACAGGCTTCCGTTCAGCATGTAGTCCGTGCGGGTTCCTTTCGGAAGTGGTTGGAGATAGATCCTCTTCTCCACGAGGCGGTTGAGTTTCCGGCCGAAGATGGCTCCGAGGCGGTTGATGTAGGCCTCCTGACGATCCTTCCCCTCGAGGAAAACCGAGCCGAAGCTTTCGATCTCGGCCACGGCCCTTGCCACGATAGGAGCCCTGACGAACCCGTACAACCCGATTCCGAAGAAATGGTACCAGGCCCCGTAGTTGTCACCGTCAGGGGAAGAATCGTTCCTGATGTAGGCGAGCTTTTTATGCAGTTCGTCCTTCCCGCGATCGACCCGGTAGGGATCGGAGGCGAGGACGTTTTCGCAGGTCAGCAAAGTCAGATACATGTTTCCGCGGTTGAGCAGGTAGCTTTCCCTGAAAACGTCGTGGATCTGCGCAGCCCCGTCCGGATAGGACAGGATCCTCTCCTCGAGAGCCTTCTCATTGCCCGTGACCGCGTATCTGCAGGTCCAGCCGCAGGCCAGCAGGAGGAACAGCTTTGACCTCAAAAAGAGCGGAGATGGAAACTCCTTCTGTTTTCCGAGGATCAACCGGCCCAAACGGTGCCAGAAACCGAAGAAAAGGTAACGCTGGGCGGGAGGGGACCACCGGTGTTCCTCCCCCATGACGGGCTGGATTTCAGGGTGTTCGAGAATGATCTCGTGGATCTTGTCGATCAGCCTGGTAACGTTGAGGGGATGAGTTTTTCCGGTCTCGAAGGGAACGGTGGTCATTCGGGAAACCTCGTCCGCCCTTTCCGCGAAACCAAGCTCCCGTTCCTTTTCGATCTCGGCCTGGGGGTAGGAACCCTTGATCAGGGTCTGGATCAGCTTCTTGGGAATCTGGTCGAGGCGTCGGATCAGGAAGGAATCACCCTTCGGATCTTCGTATTGGAGCCCCGGCTGCTGATAGTGCTCGCCTTGCGATCTTTTCAGCCATTGTCCGAACTCCCCCGCCCCGGCAACGGAAGCTGCGAGGATGATCATCACGGTGACGAGAACGAACCGTCTCTTCATCTGTTCCCCCCCGGTATCATTCTATGACTCCATTATATGCGATTTCCCGATCCCACGCAAAATTTCCATCCCGGTCCGACCGCCATTGACCTGAAGGGTCGTTTCCGTTATGCTTGTCATGTCAGCGGGGTGAATTCCCCCAATTCGACGATGGAGGTTCCTGGACAAATGAAGAAACTCGTCGCCCTGGTTCTCGTCGGTTTCATGCTTTCGGGCTCCGCTTTCGCCGCGGCAATCCATACCGCGGTCAAGGCGGGTGACTTCAAGAAGATCGAAGCGCTTCTCGCCAAAACCCCGGCCGCAGTGAACGCCAAGACCCCCAAAGCCGAGACACCGCTCCATATTGCCGTTTCCGAAGACCAGGTCGCGATCGTGAAGCTGCTCCTGGGCAAAAATGCCGATGTCAACGCCAAGGACGCCGATGGAACCACCCCCCTCATGATCGCCGCGGAGGGCAACTGCACCGAAACCGCCCTTCTGCTGATCGACGGGAAGGCCGACGTCAACCTGAAGGACAACGACGGCGTTTCCGCCCTCTTCACGGCCGCCGCCGATGCCAACACCGACGTCATTGAACTCCTGGTCGCCAAGGGAGCTGACGTAAAGGCCACCGACAACATCGGGATGACCTGCCTCCATTACGCTGCAGGGGACGGCGAAGAAGACCTCGTCGGCCGGGTCGAAATCTACAAGATCCTGGTCGAAAAGGGCGCGGACGTGAAAGTCGCGGACAAGGACGGAATCACTCCCCTGCACGCCGCCGCCGCGGCCGGCGAAAAGGAAGCCGTCGAGTTTCTCCTTTCCAAGGGCGCTGATCCCAACGCGAAGGACAAGGAAGGCAAAACCCCTCTCGACTGGGCGGTCGAGGAAGAGGAAAAGTCGGTTATCGACCTCCTAAAGGCCAAAACCTCTTTCGACTCACTCCACAATGGGGGAATCCCGCAGCCTCGGCGCTGATCACCTTCAGAGGCCGCCCAGGCGAGCCCTCCGGAACCCGGAAAAACCCGCCGGCACGCTCAGTAGGCGCGCCGGTTTTTCTTTGCCAGGAAACCCTCGATGAAGAGCTCGTCGAGATCCCATTTGAGGAATGACCCGACCGCGTCCTCCGGACTGCAGACGATGGGTTCTCCGGGGCCATTGAAGGATGTGTTAAGCAGGACTGGAACCCCGGTGCGCTTTCCGAACTCGACAAGAAGCCTGTAGTAGAGGGGATCCTGCGGCTCGGTCACGGTCTGGACCCTGGCGGTGCCGTCCACGTGGGTAATCGCGGGAAGCCGGTCGCGCCATTCAGGCCGGACCTTCATGATCAGGAGCATGTAGGGCGAGACCCGGCAGGGCATCTCGAAAAACCTTTCGGCAAGCTCTTCGGGGACCACCGGGGCATACGGCCGGAACGGTTCCCGGTGCTTGACCTCCAGGTTCAGATGGTCTTTCATCCTCGGGGAACAGGGATTCGCAAGGATGCTTCGATGCCCCAAGGCCCTGGGCCCCATCTCCATCCTTCCCTGGAACCAACCCACCACGCGGTCTTTGGCCAGGAGGTCCGCGACCTCCTTGAGGGGATCCGCCGGGCGGGTGAATTCCAAACCGGATTTCCGAAGGGCCTCCTCGCACCTTCCTGGGGAAAAAGAAGGCCCCAGGAAGACGTCTGTCGGAGACCCCAGGTCCGAGCGCGGAATTCCGTGAACGTGGTGGGAACGGTAGAGCGCGGCCCCGATCGCTGTTCCCCCGTCGTTCGCGGCGGGCTGGATGAAAAGCTCCTTGAACCTTGTGTCCGAAAGGATCTTCGAATTCGTGTAGCCGTTCAGGGCAACCCCACCGGCATAGCAAAGGCGCGTTTCGTCCGTGGCGGCTTCCAGGCGTCGGCAGTGATGGATCGTCAGTCCCTCCGTAAGGTCCTGGAGGCTCCAGGCGAGGTTGGCATGCCCGTCCCGAAGGGGTTCCCCTTTCGCACGCTTGGGACCATACCGCCTGAGGAAGGCCTTCCCAACCCAGTCCTCGTGGGTCCAGGGAAGGACGTGGTATCTGTAGAACCGCTCATCGATCGAGAACCTTCCATCGGACAGGAAAGTGACCGTCTCGGAAAGATCCGATTCAGGGTGGGGCTTTCCGAAACCCGAAAGGCCCATCACGGTTCCCTCTCCGGAGTAGATTCGGAAACCCAGGTGATCCGTGACCGCGGAATAGATCGCCCCGATCGAGTGGGGATATCTCTGCCTGCCCAGGATCCCTATCCGTGTTCCCTCGCCCTTCGCCCAGAGGACCGAATCGAACTCCCCAAGCGCATCGCTGGTGAGGATCGCGGACCGTTCGAACCCTGACCGGAAGAAGGCCGACGCGGCATGGGAAAGGTGATGATCGACCCCGCTCCACTCCGCCCACCGGAAATCCGTTCCGAACCTTTCCCGCAGCGCGGCCGGATACGCGCGGTTCCGCCAGACGTTCTTCAGACGGAGAGGCTCGAACAGCATCCGTAGCGTTGCGGGGAGGTAGTTCCAGACGTGCCTCAAATACCATGCCACGAGCCGGACGGGATGATAGTTGATCACGATCTCGTCGATATCCTCCGGTCCGGCCCCGATGAACTGCAAACCTGACGCGACCGCATCCATGGGGAGGGCGCGACTGTGCTTGACCCGGTCGAACCGCTCCTGCTCAGCCGCGAAGAGCACCTTTCCATTCCGCATGAATGCGGCGGAGGTGTCGTGGGCGAAAACCCCGAGCCCAAGGATGAGCCTCTCTGCAGGCGGGGGAAGTGGTCTGTTCTTCAAGGGGGGGGTCCTTTCGGTTTACTGGGTGCGGGATATTTATTATAATGTGGTCCGTGGTGTCAAGCCAAGAAGAGGATCCAACCACGGCAGATGAATGGTGACAAATCGCGGAAGGTCCATGGTCCGGGAATCATCCTGCCCTTTTTCATAAGCCTGATCCCGTTCCTGATACTCCAGGCCGAACTCAGGGGCTTCCGCTTTTCGAAGGCTTCCTACACGGGCCTTCTTGCCCTGGAAGAAGCGAACTCCCAACGGAAATGGCTCGATGAAGTCCGCCAGGTTTCGAAACAGTTCCAGGTCATCACCGACCCGAAGTTCTGGATCCGGGAAGTGAGTCAGCGGTTTCTCGGAGAGTTCGAAACGTTCGGCGGGCGGGAGCTTCTTTCGACCGGACGGATCGAATCGGCATTCCACCATGCCCGCACGCGATGCCGACTCCCTGGAGTCCCCCCCTTCCGGATCTGGGCTTTCCGTTTTCCCGAGGGCGCCAACGGACCCGCATCCCTGGTAACACTCAAGGGGTTCGAAACCACCTTCCGGACGGTTTTCTCGGGAGTTTTCCGGGAAACCCTGCTGGACTGCGAACAAAGCCCCAGCCAGGTTGAGGCGAAATCGGGCATTCTGAAAACCACATTCGGCGAAGCCTGCACTCCGGACCTTTTCAGCCGCGGGCAGATGGGACGGCCATTTTTCGTGATCTTCCAGCAGCGCCATTCGATCGCGATATGGAACGTCCTCAAAACACCCCCCGGGAAAAACACGGTGGTTTACTTCATGGTCTTCCAGATCGCGTCCGGATTCCAGAACATCGGTCTGCGGGCCGCGATCCGGAACTGGGGGAAATACGTACCCCCCTCCTCCCCAAGGATGTTTCCGGCTTTCCTGCCGTTCCCTGTCACAGGCCGCGGGGGTACCGGAGCAGGGATCTTTCACCCCGCCCTTCAACGACCGGGAATGAGGCGTCTGCTCGAAAAGCTCCGTCGCAGAATGACCGTTTCCCCACGACGACCCGAATTCCAGGTCGGAGAGGTCTCGCTTTTCCCGCGCGAGTTCGGAGAGTCGATCGAAATGGGAGGGTTCCGTTTCTTCCTTACCGCGCTGGATCCGATCATCGGTTATGTGGGCGTTCTTGTGTCCCGGATTCCCCGCCCGCCCTGCACGATTCTTGAAGGGGTCGCGAACGTGTATGGCTGTTGCATTCTTTTCTGCTGGTTGCCCACTTTCGCCTTCCTTCATCTTCGCGGAAGGATTGGGGGTTTCAGGATCCGGACCTCGCTGTATCTCTGGTTCATCGGACTGATCGCGATCCCGATCACCCTGATGGCAACTGCCGGAATCCGGCTTTCCGAAGACCTTTCCGCGACCTCGGAGTTCGCCCTGCGCGACGAACTGGAGCAGACCCTCCAGAGGATCGACACCGGAAGCATGCAGGAAAACCTTCGTTTCCTCCAGGCTTGCAGGAACATCTCCCTCGATCCTGACCTTGGACCCGCCCTTGACGCGTTGGATTCTTTGGACGGCGGATCCAGAGAGAGGGCCATCGACCGACTTCTCGAGGAAAAGGTCTTCCAAAGGTGGCCCCGAAGGAAGACCACGGACGGAAAGCCTGCAGGTGACAAACCCTCTGCCGTGATGATCCTTGGAGGCCCCCAAGCCATCTTCTTCTTTCCCCCGGACAGCATTTTCAAGGGTGAGACACAGTGGTCCATGAAGCTTTTCCACCTCGTGATCTCCCTCGAACTCGTCAGAATGCTCGGCGGAAACAGCGGCTCCGTGACGGACTCCCCTGACGCCCCGCCCCCTTCCTGGACGAAGATCACGAGGTTCCGGAACGCAATGGCGATGAGCTATCAGGGCTTCTACAAGCGGAACCGGGAACTGCTGGGCGACCCGAACGTGCTTCACCTCTTCCAGGCGGGCTCCCGACACTCCACCCGGTATTTCAACCAGATCCTTTCCAAAGGAAAGGTCAGGAACATCATCTTCCTTTTCTGGGATCAGGAGCCCGTCTTCAGGGATTTTCTGGAGAAGGAGATCCGTCGGGTCAACTCCGGCCATCCCAAAATCAGGTTCGCGGCATTCAAGGACGAACCCCAGGGATTGGAACCCGTGGCGATCCAGGAAAGGGATGAGGCTTCCGCCCTCGCCGCCCGGAAGGTCCGCCGGGGAACCCTGTTCTCACCTGATCCCCAGCACTTCATGGTCGCACTGCGAAGCACCCGCATGCCGGGGTTCATCCTCACCGCGGTGACGACTTTCCAGCCCGTCGAGTCCTTCATTTTTTTCGAGAAGGTAAAGATTGCGTCAGCCATCCTTCTGCTGTTGGTCGTGACATTCATTGGAGGGACGGCTCTCTCTCGGTGGCTGGCTTCCCCACTGGTTCGGATGACCGCAGGACTCGACCGGATCGCTTCGGGAGACCTCGAGGTGCGGGTAAGGGAAAACCGGGCGGACCAGATCGGAGACGCGAGCCGGACCCTCGACCAGATGACGGATTGGCTCCGTGAGCGAACCGTGATGAGCCGTTTCGTCGCCCCCCAGGTTCTAGAGGTGGTTGGCCAGGGCGATTTCGACAAGGCCTGTCAACCCCGGCACCGTGAGGTCGTTTTGATGGTCTCGGATGTCCGGAGCTTCACCACCATGTCCGAAGCCCACCCCCCGAAGGAAATCTTCGCTCTGATCAACAGCCACCTTCAGGTAATGACCCGGGCGATCCAGAAACACGGCGGAGCGATCGACCGGTTCATCGGAGACGCGATCCAGGCGGTTTTCTACCCCGGCAAGGGGGAGTCCATGGTCAGACGCGCCCTTTTTGCAGCATCCGACATGATGGATGCGCACCGGAACCTCAACGACCAGCGGCAGGCTGCAGGGCGGTTCCCATACTTTATCGGGATCGGGATCGAGATCGGGGAGGTCGTCACCGGGGTCCTCGGAGATCCCCTCGAACGGCTCGACTTCACCGTCCTGGGGGAACCCTTCAAACGGGCGAACGATCTGGAGGCGGCATCGAAAAAAGGAAAAGCCCGGCTCATCATCTGTTCCGACAAGGTCAGGAAACTCGCGGGGGAGGATTTCCCCTTCATCCCCCTGGAGGACCCCTCAAACCCCAACTGCTGGGAACTGACGTCCAGGGAGGGCGGCGTGCACGGAGCTCGCCAGGAGGGCGAGGCTTCTCCGGGCCTGACGTCCAGGGAGGGCGGCGTGCACGGAGCTCGCCAGGAGGGCGAGGCTTCATCAAGCGCGGGCACCGGCGGGGAATCCCCCACCCGACCTTGCACGGGTCTCCCACTGCCGGAGACGAAATCGGCCCCCATTGATGTTCCTGAGCCGGTTCCCGCGGGCGAATCCAAGCCGCCTTCGGGCACCGGAGCGAGGTCAGTGCCACCCTTGGATTGCCAAGCCGGCGGCCCGGCGCCTGCTTCCCCACAGGTGAGAGGATCCCCATCCGGCGTTTCCCCTTCCCCTGAGGAAGCGATCGAGGGCCCGACTCCGCAGGTTTCCCCCGGGGCCGCCCGACAAAGCGGGGGCCAAACCCATCTTCATGCAATCTGGCAACTCCTATTCCTCCTGGTGGTTCCCCCCGCCCTCCTTATCTACGCGCTCTGGGCAAACGACCAGAGGGACCTCGAACGCTGGAGAAACCAGCATCTCGGGGAACTGAAGGAAACTGTGAAGCTGGCCGCCAACTCGATCGATCCGAAGACCCAGGCAACCCTTTTCCTCAGGAAAACTCTGGCAACGGCGGAGGCCGCGGGACTCGACCCCTCCCACGGACCCCAAAGGATTTTCGAATTCCTCGCGGGCCGCGGAAAGGATTTCCAGAAGCTCTTCCCCGGTATCTCCTGTTCGATGTTCCTTCATTGCCCCCAGCTTGAAACAGGGGTGGGAACCTTGGGCAACCGGTTGGGAACCAGGTTGTTTCCCACGATAGGCCGGAGCATTCCCTTCAACCGGGTGGAGTGGCGGGACTTCCTGGCCTACTACAAGACCCTGCTCTACGGAGTCGTGGACCCGTATCTGGATGGTGAGTTCCGCAGAAGCTGGACCTCCCTGCTCAAGATCGACGACCTCAGGGAACTGGGGGATACGGCAACCGACAATCTCATACCTGTCAGTCCCTTTGGCAAGACAAGATATCTGTTGGTCCACCCCTTCTTCGATCCCGCCTTTTTCAGGGAACTTCGGAAGGGCCCCGACAGCAACCTGATCGGAAAGGACCTGAAAGGTTTCACCCGGGCGACGTTCCGTGGGGGAGCCGCCTTCCTTCTCGATCCCGAAACCCTCACCTTTGATCTGGCAGTCCGCCTGCTGATGAAGAACCTTCAGAGCCACGATTGCAAGCTGGCGGTGGTCCAGACGGATGTCGCTTCCGGAAACCGCAAGGTGTGGACGGACGACGACCGGACCTTCCTCCGCTACCCGGAACTGAAGCGATGGCTCGAAACTGACTCCCCGGTGGCGAGCCAGTCCGTTTCAAATGATTGGCTTATCACCTCGGAACCTGTTTTGAGGGAAAACTCCTTTCTCGTCGTGGCGGCACGCCCTGTCCCGACCCGTGATTCACCGTTCAAGACCCTGCTGACGTCAGCCTCCATGCTGACTTTGTTCTGGTTCCTCCTCGGGACCTGGATGATGCGGAAGTTCGTATTCCGGAAGGAACCCCTTGCGATCTCGGTTTTCGTCCAGCTTGCGGGTATGTTCCTCCTGCTTGTCGTTCCCGCGATCGCTTTCGCGGCACTCGTCACGGAGCGGTCATTCCAGGAAGCACGGCTCCGGGAAGAAGCCAGCAGGGCACAGTCCCTGGCACACTCACTCCGTGCGCTCGACGAGGCCAGGGACCTGTACCTCGGCTGGGCGAACAGGGTTACCACCACCCTTGCCAGGCGGAAGGGATGCGTCCGGGAGTTCCACGAGCTCGAGAAGTTGAACAAGAAGGAAATGCGGACCAAGGGGACTCCTTTCCTGAAGCGTTTCTACGTGGCATCGCGGAACATGGGATACCCCGTGTATCGGATCCTTCTGACTGGTCCCGGCCGGTTCTTTCTCAGCTTCAACACCCGTGGGGACGAACCGGAGGGGGAGGTTGCCGATCCCGAGGAGGAGGAGGACCAGAAGAACAATTCCCTCGTCATGTCGCTGATGAACGAGTTCAGTACCCCTCCATTGAAACAGTTGAACCCCGAATTCACCGCCGGAAAAGGCCTTGCAGGGGAAACCGAGAACCTCCTGCTTGGAGCCGGAATCGAAGAGTTCAGGGCACTCCTCATGGCCATCATCCCACCCGAAAGAGGGGCGGAGATGCTCCTTGCGCCGAAGGCGATGTCGGACATGGTGACGTTCAGCGGCCAGGAGTGCTTCCTGCGCACCCACCTCTGGTACGGGAAATATCCCCGGTACAGCTTTCAGACGAATCTGAACAAGGATGCCGTCGATTTCCAGCTTTTCAACGCCCTCGGGAAATCCTCCCGATCGTGTGGTCCGTTCGGACCACGATACAACATCGGTTTCAAGAGGTTTCCTGGAGTAATCTATTGGCCTCCGATGGTCTATCCGACACCTCGTGATGAAAACGTGGTCAAATTCAAGTCTTTGACCACACCGCCCCCCCCGGAATACGTCGATCTGGCTATCCTGACAGGGTCCAGCCAGAATACCTGGTCGAAAAGGGTAGACAGGAACGGAGAGGAATTTCTCATGACGGGCGTATCCGGAAACGCGCTCAAGACGAACCTCCTGATCGGAGAGATCCCGATCGGAAAAATCCTCGAGCAGGGGGACGCGGTCCGCGATCTGAAGCGGGTTTTCCTGGCCTTCATCTTGCTTCTTTCGGTGATCCTGGCCTGGAGCATCGCTCGACGATTCCTGGTTCCCGTGTTCGCCCTTTCGGATGCGGCGCGGGAGATCATGGGGGGGAACTTCAAAACGAGGCTCGAAGAGGGCACGGGCGGGGAATTCGGACGCCTCGCGAAAGCCTTCAATTCGATGGCAGCCGGGGTGGAGGAAGGTCGCCTCCTTAGCCGGTTCGTTTCGGAGTCCGTCCGCGTCGCCGCGAGCGACCGCGAGCGGGGCGACTCGGCCCAGAAGGGGGAAAACATCGAGGTCACCGTTCTGTTCGCTGGAATTGCCGATTTCAAGCACTTGATGGCCACCATCCCGCCGGGGACCCTTGTCCACACGCTCAATCGCTTCCTCGAAACCATGGCACGGACCATCCGAGGCCGAAAGGGTGACATCGACAAGTTCATCGGCGAAAAGGTTCTCGCGGTTTTCCATCCCAGCCGACTCGGAGGCCCCCGGGAAGCTGCGGGGGCCGCCCTCCAGGCCGCAGTCGAGATGAGGAGGCGGATGGCCGAGATCCCGGAACTCGGGGGAAACCCCCTCGGGATTGGGATCGTCTCCGGACCTGTCCTGGCTGGAATCATGGGCACGGATGAGGTCCGGCTCGAATACACCGTCATCGGGGATACGGTCAACCTCGCATCCCGTCTTGGAGACATCTCCCTGCGCGTTTCGAAGGACGGAACCGTGCTTCCCGACTACCACGGATCGGTCGGCGGGGTAGTCGTTGCGGAGGGGACCTTCCGTCTCGTCGGGGAATCCTCCCGAGCGGACCTGGTGAAAGGCCTTCGGAGGCTCAAGCTCCCCCCCATTAAGGGAAAGACGAGATCCGTCGAGGCATACCTCTTCAACCCAGCCGATGAGACAACGGTTTGAGCGCCCCCGCCCTTGCCCCCCCCGGAAACCCATGATATCATCGATAATTGGAACTGCACGGGCGATAGAAAGGAAACGACCATGGACAGGACAGTGGGAGGAAAGACAATCCGCCTCATCCAGGGGGACATAACCGACCTGGAAGTTGCCGCGATCGTGAATGCAGCCAACGACAGGCTCGTCCTTGGAGGTGGGGTCGCCGGGGCGATCCTTGCCCGGGGCGGACAAACGATCCAGGACGAGTGCTACCAGCTCGGCGGAACCACCGTCGGGCAGGCAGTGGTGACCGGGGGAGGACGACTCAAGGCAAAATACGTCATTCATGCCGTCGGCCCACGTCTAGGGGAGGGCAATGAAGACATGAAACTCAAGAACGCCACCCTCAACAGCCTGCGAAGGGCCTCGGAACTCGGAATCGAGACCGTCGCCTTTCCAGCCATCAGCACGGGGATCTTCGGCTTCCCGAAGGACATCTGCGCCAAGATCATGATTTCCACCACGCGGGATTTCCTTTCAGCGGGTCCATCCAGCCTCCGGGAAGTGATCTTCTGCCTTTGGTCCGTCGGTGACCTGGGAATCTTCGAAAAAGCCCTGGAGTCGCAGATTCCACAAAACTCCTGAAATTGCCGATAAGGGGTTGACCAGTTCTCCATCCGGAGGAAAGAATGCAACCGAGAAACCACCACTACATCTTCGCCCACGTCGCGATGCGGAACATGTTCCTCACGGAGCCCCAACGGTTCATCAGCGCCTTGAAGAAGCAGGGAAGGAGTTTTCTCGAAGCCGTATGGGACCGCGTTGGGGACGACCTTCCCAAAGAGGAGGTCCTTCCGCACGAACAGATCTCCCTCGATCTGCGAAACTCCCCAGATTCCACCCTTGCGATCATCGCCCTTCCCCCGGCGGAAATCATTGCGGAAGCGATCCTGGTGGGATGTTACCTTCCCAAGAAAACCAACTCCAAGGGGCAGCCCCGTTTTTTCACCCTCGAGTTCGGCTTCCGGGATGACGGAACCCACCGCACCGTTTTCTGCGAGTGGAACTCCGGGTCACACCTCAACTTCGGCGATGGGCCGGAAGCGACGACGGAGGCATTCTCCGAGGCAATCGCGCTGAAGGTTCAGGCGGAAAACTCTCCCAACGGACTCACCTGCCATTGAATCACGCCTCCGGACGCGGTCTCCTCGGAGGACGTCGGAAGCGGGGGAGTGAACTTCCCCGTACCTTGCTTCATGATTTCCGGGTGACGCTTTTCCTGGTGATTGTCCAGGTGGTGATCATGCTATCCCCTGGAATCCTTGCCCAGGAACCCGGACTCCCCGAAGGAACCCCGGGCCCTCTGCCCCAACCCACCTACCCGGTTGGCGAATCAGGGTACAAGACCCTCCAGATAACGGGACTCAACAACCGATGGAACCTCGGTGACACCTACGGCCTGCTGAAAAACCCCGAAGGCCGCCTTTGGGAAACCTTCACATTCGTTTCCTCGGGAACGCACGAATTCCGGTTTGTCGCCAACCGGACATGGCAGGTCTGGTGGGGTCTCGATCCCGCCGAGCCCCCCTCCGGACTCTCGGGAATCACTAAACGCCAGGGAGGGAACCTGAAAGTCACCATTCCGGCGGGAACCCAGTATCGGATCCGTTTCGACGAGACCGACGGAAGTTATTCTTTCACTCCCGCGGGAGGGGCTATTCCCCCGGTCGCCCGGGCCGGGGAGGATCAAAGGGTGGCACCGGGAACCATCGTCCAGTTCAATGCCCGCGACTCGTATGACCCCGATGGGACCATCGCCAGCTACGCATGGAGCAACGGCTTGTCCGGTATGCAGGCCACGATGCGGTATGATCTCGAAGGGGTGTACGAGGTCGTCCTGACGGTGACGGACGATTCGGGGAACACCGCCGAGGATTCCCTGACGATCACCGTCGAGAATCAGGTTTCCCTCGACCGGGATTTCCGGTCCGAAACGATCTACTCCGTTCTCACGACCCGGTTCTACAACGGAAATGAAGACAACGACTTTTACTGCCGTGAACGCGTTGCCAAGGGCGACCCACATTGGAGGGGCGATTTCCGGGGTCTCATCGACCGGCTCGATTACATCCGGAACCTGGGATTTACCGCGATACTCCTTTCCCCACCCGTGGAGAACCGCGGTGGGCTGGATTTCGACGGATTCTTCGCCTACGACTGGGACACCGTGGATCCGCGCCTGGAATCCGCGGGCGCTTCCTTCACGGATCTGATCACTGCCGCCCACGACCGGGGAATCCGGGTCATCCAGTCGGTGGTCCTGAACCATTCCTGCAACTACGGGATTCGCGGCAAGGTCTTCGTCGATCGACTCCCCCACAAGTTCTATCGGGCAGCGGGGATGAAAGTCCCCTGGCCCTATGTCTTCAACCTGGGAAACTACAAGCACCCCTTCCGCGAAGACAACGACAACCGCCTGGCACCCGACTGGTTCAAGGATCTCCTGATCAGCGACCCCTGGGGGAAGGGCCCCCTCACCGACCAGAAAACCGGAACCGTGCTTCCCAAGGAAGGTTACGATTCCGAACGTTTCTTCGGGACCGACGAGAAGACCCTCGATTCACAGTGGTACCACAGGAACGGCTGGGTTCAATCCACCGACGAGGTGACCGTGGCGAACGTGCAGGGGATGCACTGGGGCAAGAACATGCTCGATCTTGCCACCGAGAACTGGCTCGTGAAAAACTACATCAACCAGGCGGTGAACCGGTATCTCGATTGGGGAGTCGATGCCGTCGTCATCGAGGATGCCGTCTTCACCAGCCGGAGCGAACTTCCCTCATTCTACAGCATCTGGAAGGAACACAAGCCCGGGTTGTTCGTGGGCGCGAACGTCCCCCCCTTCGGGACGGGCCTGGGTATGCTCGGACCCGACAAACTCCCTTCAGAGCTGACCCCGTGGTGGTATTCGCGGACCGGAACCGACCCGAACAATCCCGACTCGGGCGGAGCCTCGGGAATCGGAGTCCTGGATTACGTTCTCCAGGATCAACTTTACTCCTGCATCGCATCCGGAGCTTTCGGCGGGATCGCGACGACCATCACATGGGACTGGATCTACGGCGATCCCACTTTCCTGATCACCTTCTTCCAGAACCAGACCCGGGGCCACGGCCCGGACCACATGAGCCGTTTCGGGGGAGAGTCATGGAAAGCCGCGATAGCATACAACCTCCTGTGGACGATGCGTGGAATTCCGTGCCTTTGGTTCGGGGAAGAAGTGGAATTCCAGAAAGGTGCTCCCATCGGTTTCCCCAACTCGAACTCGACCCTGGCCCAGACCGGATTGGCATATTTCGGAGACAAGCTGACGGACTCCCAGCTCCCGATGACCCAGAGCAACGCGATCCATCAGCACCTGAAGCGGTTGAACTTTATCCGGTCGCGGATTCCAGCCCTCCAGATGGGAACCGTTTCGAACGGCAAGGAATGGGACAACGGGATCAGTTTCGTACGGGACTTCAAGAACGGAACCAGCTACGTCGTGGTGGGCCTCTCGACGGGAGCCGACCAGGAGATCACGGTCGAGCGCGTCAGACCTGGAAACTACCGGGACGCGGTCACGGGAAGCCAGATCCAGGTTGCAACAGGGTCCCCCGACATTTCCTTCACCGTCAAGTCCAACTCGGCCGGGATCTGGGAACTGAACGGTACCGGCAAGATCGGCGTCGACGGCCCTTTCCTTCGCTGACCGGAGAAACGCTCACCACAAAGGCACTCAAGGACACGAAGTCCACAAATAAGGGCAGGGTTCTTGTCCCCCTTTGTGATCTTGGTATTCTTCGCGCCTTTGTGTCGATCCCCCGGCGCCCCCGGTCGGTTCCGGGGTCTGGTCTCAGGGGCGGTCGGCTTCGGATTTTGCGCGTTCCAGTGCTTTGGCAAGAGTCAGCACATCTGGAACCATCTCGAGCACCCCTGCCGCTTCGAGGATCGGATAAACCACGGGGTCGATATCGGCGAACCAGACCATGGCTTCGGCACTCTCGATCGTGTCGATCGAATCGATCAGACCCGACATTCCCAGAGAGTTGATCATCGAAACCTGCGAAAAATCGAAGATGTATATCTTGAAACCCCGCCCCTCGACATCGTGAACGGTCTGCTTCAGCTTCTCCCCCAGGAGCCTTTCCAGGTATCCCTTGGGCCTGATGAGAATGCAATTCTTGGTGACTTCTTGCGTTTCGAGTTCGACCATTGCCTGCACTTCCAATGGATTTTGCGGAATAATACCACGATTTCCCCTTCGGCGCATCCCCTTGATGTAAAGGGAAATTCTCCCCGAAAGAAGGGAAAATTTCCGCATTTTTGGTCGAATCCCCATGATATTCCCTGGTTGTCTTCTTGCATGGTACCTTGGGTACCACAATATTAAATGGGGCCGTGCTCTGAATTGACCGGGAGGCTCTTCGAAATGGAATTCCCCCTGAAAGCAATTGGGCCAAACTGGGGCCACGATCCCGAGGCCACGTCCACCCCGGAGTTCCAGGATTTCCTCGATTCCCTCGACCAACCTGCCTTCGCAGTCCGGTTCAACGGGATCATCACGCTGGTGAATCCCATTTTCGAGAAGACCCTCAGGCGTACACCCCACAACCTCATCGGAGCCCACTGGGCAGACCTTCTGAGATCGGCGGAAAGCGATTCCGCGAAACACTTCTTCCAAACGGGAATCCCGCCGTCCTCGCGGAAGAACATTTTCACCTTCGTCACCTCCGAGGGAACCGCCAAACCCCTCCAGGTACAATTCTCTCCTGTTCCCTTCGGAGACGGGGATGTATTCCTTGCTGTCTGCCGGGATCCGCTCCTGGAACACCCGCTTCTTTCAATCTTCCAGAAGAGGTTCGAGATCGAAGCTCTTGTCTGCAAGCTTTCCGCGGGATTCCTGATGATCGACGGGGAGAACATCGAGGCGACGATTACCTCCAGCCTGGAAAATATCGGCCGGTACATCCAGGCCGACCACGCCTTTCTTTTCCTGCTTTCAGAAGACGAGAAGACCGTCGAAAAGGTCTTCGAATGGAGCCTTTCGGGAATTTTCAGCCGCAAGGGCAGGATCTCGGGAATCAGCCTTTCCGTAATCCAAAACACGAAGGCATCCGGGATCATGAGCAGGTGCAACTCGCCTTCGTGCCTGGTTTCCCCCCCGATGTCCCAGCAGGAGATCGAATACCTTCGGAGCCGGGGGATTCACACCCATCTGGGTCTTCCGCTGAAAGTCAAGGGAAGGACCATCGGATATCTCGGAGTGGATGGATGCCAGGCAGACCGGGCCTGGGCCGATGAAGACCTGAGCCTTCTCCGACTTACCGCCGAACTGTTCGCCAACTCCCTGCTTCGTTTCCGGGCGGAAAGGAAGTTCCAGACGACGGATTCCAAATACCGTGCATTGATGCGGAACTTCACGAGCGGAATGGTGCTTCTCTTCGACCAAGACATCCGATTCGTTATGGCGGCCGGGGAGAACCTTCGCAACCTGAAGGGATTCCGGAAGTCCCTCGAAGGCAAGCCTGTCGTGGATTTCTTCCCGGAAGACCGTTTTCCCGGGATCCACCAGGGAATCCGCGAAGTCCTGAAAGGCAGGGACAGCACAATGGAAGTGTTTTTCAAGGAAGACTGGTACGAGATGCGTTTCGCCCCGGTTCGGAACCCCGCAGGCGAGGTCCAGTTCGGGATGATAATCGCGATGGTGATAACCCCCCGGAAACGGATCGAGGAGGAGTTGAGGCAGGTGCGTCTCCAGGAGGAGAATACCGCCGTCCAGATCCAGCAGACGTTGCTGGCAAGCGAGCCTCCCCGGAATCTCCAAAAGGCTGAGTTCGGCCTCTGTTCATGCCCCTCCCTCCTGGTCGACGGGGATTTCACGGATTTCATCATCCTGAACGATCACATCATCGATATCGTGATCGGAGACGTGATGGGGAAGGGAATCTCGGCGGCCCTGATCGGGGCATCGACCAAGGAGGCCGTCCTGAGGATCGTTACCCGGCTCGTCGGAAGCGGGCACGGGGTCCTTCCCCGGGTCGAAGCGATCATTGCAGAACTTCAGAAGGACATCGGACCCCGCCTCGAACGCCTGTCGGTTTTCGTGACGATGGTCTACTGCCGGATCGACCTGGGAGCGGGAACCATCACCATCATGAACGCTGGTCATCCCGCCGTCCTTGTACTTGGTGGAGAAATGGGGGAGATCGCCTCCCATCCTTCGGAATCCGCACCCCTTGGTTTGCGTAACGATGTTCCACTGACGAACCGGACAACGGGCTTCTCAACCAACGACCGCCTTCTCCTCGTTTCCGACGGGGTCCTGGAAGCGCGAAACAAACAAGGGGATTTCTTCGGTGAGGACCGTCTCCGGAAACTTTTCAGGGAGACATCATCCCTTCCACCACAGGCGACAGCGGAGGCCATCCTGAAGGAAGTCCGTGGATTCGCCGGACCGGACAACCTTCACGACGATTTCACATGCCTCGTCGTCGACCTCCGCTGAGGGCCCCGAAAGCGACACTTCCCACCTTTCTGACGCCCGGTTGAAGCGGGAATGCTTCATTTCCCTCAATCTCCACCATCACGGGCGGGATACACCGGCCCGGGGGGAAAATTTCCACCCTTCGCGAAAACTTCAACACCCCTGCCGACTCGGACGTTTTCAATAATGTGAGAACTTGAAGAAACCTGTCCTTAAGGACAAAGAAGGCGGAGGGAATATGAACAGCAAGGTGATTTCAGGGTGTCTATACTTCCTGTTGGTCCTTGGATTGTTCGGAAATGGGATGGCTTTTGGGCAGAACACCCCGGAATACGGGGAAAACCAGACTGCCGTGGAACAAACCGTGCAGACTTTGGATAATGAAGCGGTCAGGAGCTCGAACAACGCCGGTGCCTTTGAAATGCCCGTGAGGACCTTCCAGGCCGCCGGAAGAGAATGGTGTGTGGGAAGCAACTGCATCTCCTGGGACGATTCAGTGAAGTGGATATTGAGTCTCGATGATGGTTGGGATATTCCCACCAGACAGGACCTTCAGGAGCTGTACAAGGAAGTCCAATCAAACTCTCCCATCGGGGATGAATCCGCCTGGGCCGACGCATGCGAACCCCCTTCGGACAAATCATACTATGTGGAATTCTGGGATGGAAAAGCCTATTTCCGTGATCGTGACCACACCGCCCCGGGATTCTTCGCCGTCGCAGTCCGCAAGCCAAAATAGCGAAAAGCGGACCTTTCAAAGAGCACCCTGTCAGTTTCTCGCGGCCCTGACCAGTCGAAGTTGGTCACGGCCGCGTTCATTTTTGGCCCCGGTCATCCGAGGCGATTCAGTACAAGAACGGTGAGGTCGTCCTGGAAGGGGACACCCTGGGAAAACCCGCGGGCGAACTCGATCACGGCGGGCACAACCACCAGCGGGTCTCTCGATTCCACCGAATCCAAAAACTCCTTCACCCCCCCATAACCCGGGATCTTTCCGGCAGGGTTGACCACCTCGGTTATTCCGTCGGAGTAAAGGATCAGGAGATCACCCTTGCCCAGGACTATCGAATCAACCTTGTACTTTCGGGTCACGACTGCGCCCAGCGGGAGATTCGCCTGCTTGAGGAATGTCCCGTCCCCATACTGCTGGCGGAGGTAGGGGAAGTTGTGGCCTGCGTTCGTGTAGGTGAAGCGGCCGCCGATTACGTCCAGGCTACCGAGGAAAACGGTCATCATCTTCTTCCTCGCCAGCGTCTTGAACATCACGCCATTGATCAGCTGGAGGATATCGTTGGGTTCCAGGTCGGTCTCCGCGAGAGCGGTCAGCCCCGATTTCATCATCGCCACGATGATCGCGGCGGAAAGCCCATGTCCGGATACATCCCCGACCACGAGAAGAAGACGGTCCTTCCCGCGGGGGATCATGTCGAAATAGTCCCCTCCGACCTGGGACATCATCAGCGACTTCCCGGCCATCCGGAATCCCCCTGCCTCGACCGGGGCGGAAGGGAGGAGCTGGTCCTGGATGATCCGGGCCATGTCCATCTGCCGGATTCCGTCGAGGGTGTCGGCAAACAAGCCTGCCAGGGTGCCCAGCTCCCCTATCCCGGGTTCGATCCGGAGGCCTTCGTAGGTCCCGTTGACCATGGCGTTCACCAGGGTCTGGAGGTTGCCCAGCGGCTTCAACAGCAACCGCCGAAGCCACCAGGAGATTCCGATCAGCGCAAGAAGCAGGAAAAGAAGGAAGGAAATCTGCAGCCGTCTCTCCTGGATTATCGACCTGGCGATTTCGGCCATGGGAAGGGAAAGGGCGAGAGTGTAATCAGGGGTGCCCCGCCCCCGGCTGATCGCGAACAGCCGGGGATAGCCCTCCTCGTCGGGGAGGATCCCGTGGAAGTTCTGTCCGATCTCGGTGAAAAGGTCTTCCACCATGAGCCTCCGGCTCTCTTCCAGGCCCCCTCCGAAATCCACCTTGGCGTAGAACATCGAGATTCCGAGGAAGGAGTACCGGTCGGGAAACAGTCTGCGGGAGCCGACCTGGTAGAGGAACTTCTCAGTCAGGTCGGAGACCCGGTGGAAGATCACGACGAAGAACTGCGCCCGCCCTGTCTTGTCGCGAACGACGTCGGAAAATGAAAGGCCCCTGAACATTCCGAACTGGACCGGCTTGAGCAACCCGAGCGAGACCAGGATGTCCTGGAAGAATTCGGCATCGCGTCCCTTGAAAGCCACCTCGATCAGGGCGTCACCGCCTCCCGACGATTCCTCGGAGCCCGTGTCCCCGATTCCGTTCACCGCCGCACAGACCCTCTTCCCTAGGACCTCGATCAACCTCAGCTTGATCATCTTTGGGTTGTTCTTCGCAAGCTCCGTTACGAGCCGGAAAAGCTTGTCACTGGTTGGGGAGGGCTGACCGGGATCATCGAGGGAAAGCATGTCGAGGTCTTCCTTGAGAAACAGGAACCCCCGCCTCGACCACCTCCGGAAATGTTCTTCCCGAGGTTCTCTCGGAAGACGGGACGCACGATAACACGACCAGGAGAAGGGTCCGCGGGCAGTCAGCCTGACCCCGGCCGACGAAATCACCTCAATCTGGGAAATCACCTCATGTCGGGTGGACATCTGGTCGACCCATCTCTCCCCGCGAACCGGGTCCCAGGGGTATTCTATCCCCTTCGCGTCCTCCCGGTGATCCTGGCCGATCTCCTGGGTGAACTTCTCGAACTCCGACTCGATCAGCCGCAGGGACTGGTCCATTTCCAACTGGCTTTTCTGGATTTCGCGGAAGATACGGGCACCCGTTGCCCCCTCCGTTGCGATGAGGGCGAAGACCAGCGGCAACCCCGCGCCTCCGAGCAAACCGAGGAAAACCTTCCTCGAAACCGCCAACCGGTCATAACTTTCCCCCTGGAGAAGCCGGAAAACCCCGCCCAGAGCTGCGATGCTCAGAAAGAAGTTCGCGATATGCGCAAGGATCAGAAAAGCCCAGAGGCTCCGGGGAATCCTTCCGCGCCCCACAAGCCAGCCCGCTTTTTCATCGAACTCCCGCAGACTCACTCCCCTGCCGGAAATTGCCTCATGGATTTCGCTCAACCAACCGGGCTTCGACTCTTCCGGAACCGGGGGCCCGAAACCTTCGCGTGTAACCGGAATTCCCCGCTCGCGGGCCGCCTGGTCGGAAATCCCCAACAGGAAGCCCTCCGGAAGGTTCTGTCTGTGGAACCGGATCAGATACGTCCAACCCTCCTCCCCAACCCGGCCGAAAGCGCCCCAGGTATTCCGCGGTGTCCGGTAGATCGTGAAAACCGTATCCGGAAGCCAGTTTCGATCGAAAACCTGGTTGGGGAATCCCTGCTTTCCGGGAAGAGGGATCCATTTCCATTTTGAGAAACGTTCCACCCCGAAGAATTCCGCGTCCGAGATATGTTTTCGAAGGTAGGCCGCCGCCAGTGTGGTATTGGAGAAGCATTCCGCCTTTTCGATGGTGATCCCCAGAAAATGCGAGAGTGTCGCAGGATCCCAGCCGGGGGTGACCGGTATGACCTCTCTTCCATTGGTCAAGAGCAGTTCGAAGGAACCCGCGGGGAAATCTCCCAGCGCCCCTTTCACCCGTCCGAACCATTCTTCCGGAGAGCCGGAGGTCCTGGCAACCTCGACCGCGACTTTCATTCTCGCGGAAAGGGCGTTTTCCGCCTGGAGAAGGTATCTGAACTCGAGGATCTTTCCCCTGAGGAGGTTCCGGACGATCCCATCCGCTCCTTCGACCAAGGCTTCATGTGACCGGTGCAGTCCGTTCATCAACAGGAATTCGAAGGGAAGCCAGAAAAGGATTACCAAGAGGAACCATGCGGGGAGCCCCCAACGGTTCCTTGGTTCCCCTGCCAGACCGCGGGTCATTTCCCACCCTCCCTTTCCCTACCAAAGGAGATGAGGAGGGCCGACCTATCATCTTCAGGGGATTTTGAAAACCCCGATTCGATGATCCCTTTTTCCAGGTCCAGAAGCTTCTCATCAGGGGATGTTCCTTTCAAATCCCCCGCGATCCGAAGAAACCTTTCGTAACCCAGTGGTTCGGAAGCGGGATTGGAGGTTTTCGCCCATCCGTCGGTGTACAACAGCAGCGAGTCGCCGGGTGAAAGGCGCCGGGAAAATGCCTCCATGGCCTTCTTTCCGGTCGAACCGAGTGGAAGTCCCGCCCGAGGGAGCCAGGCTGGGCCGTCCCGCCCGAGCAGGATCGGAAGGCAATGGCCTCCCCCCACGCACTCCAGATCACCATTGTCAGGGTCGAGAAGTCCCAGGAGGATCGTCATCCGGCGGTTCGAACCCCGGAAACCTATGAAATGCCGGTTCAATCGGTGACCAAGATCTGTAAGAGAGGCGAATCCGCGTTCGGCGAAAACACGCAGGCCCATCCGTATGGCCGCTGTCACCAGGGTCGTCTGCCATCCTTCCCCCAGGACATCGCCTATCGCGAACAGGAACTTCCCATCGGAAGTCGGGAACCCGTCCAGGAAGTCACCCCCCGGCTCTTCGCAGGGGAAGAAGATGCTCCCGGTCCGGATGTTTGGGTGTTTGAACGGCTCGCATCGGACCAGCGTTTCCTGGACTGGAAGGGACGAAAATATCTCCTCGAGCGTCACTCCCGCCTTTTCTATTCCCCTGGCGAGCTGCGCGAACTCGTCGGTCCCCTCCAAAGGCAGTTCCATCAGGAAATCCTTCGAACGGATCCGGTCGATTCCTCCCGTGAGAACCCTCAGCGCCCCCAGGATCTTCCTGACGAGGAAACCCGCGGAAAAAAACGCGATCAGGATGAGAACCCCAGCGGTTTTCCAGGTCCAGTCAACAAGGAGATGGTCTCCCAGGTTGAGGGGTTCCGGGTCGCTTCCGGCAACCAGGATGAACCCGTCCAGCCTGCGACCGGGAAAAGCGGTCAGGAGCAGCCGCTGCCCGGTGGGGTTGAGAATCGTCCCGTCAACGGCTTTCCCGGTCTGGAGAACCCTTTCGGCAATGCGCATTCCGTCTGGGTTTCGAAGGAAAGAACGCGGGATCGAGCCCAGCAGGGTTTCCCCATCGAAGGCCACGATTGCGAACGGGGCGTTTCCACGGTCCGCAGGGTTCCTCAGCACTTTCCGGAGGTGGAGACGGACGAGCTTGGGGAGGAGATGGCTCACGAAGATTCCGAGCATCCCTCCCGTCTGGGGAACGGGTCTCATTTCGACGAACTGCGAAAGGTACTCGTCAAGCAGCTTGATCTCGGTGAACCAGCCCAGGTGTTTGAGGTAGTGAGGGAGGATCGGATCCTCGAAAGTCTCGATCGGAGCCCTTCCGTACACGGCATCGGTCAGTTTCGCCACGAACCCCCCCGCAAGGGCCTTCGAATCGGCCGGGTGATCGGCATTCGATTTCAGCGTCCGGGATATCTTACCGTCCTGATCGAAGATGTAGGCTTCCCGGGCAATTTCGGGGACAGCGGACGCAGAACCGGATTCCATACCCAGGGTGAGGGGGTTTTGGCAGAATTCGGCAAGGATTTCCTGGTATTTCTGGGCCAATGTTTCCAGTTCACGGTAGAAGCCCTGGTCGATCCTTACCAGGCTGTTTTCGAGATTCCGATGGGCTTCGTAGGTTTCCTTTTCGAGGACCCGCTTCCGTTGTTCGGTCATGCTCATTCCGAGGTAACCAAGGGCGGGAAGTGTCGCGCCGAGGATGAGAAAGGGTATCGCCCAGCGCAGGGAGATCTCGGTCGGATTCCCTATCACGACCAGTTTCATAAGGACCAGAGCGAAGAACATCCCCAGCCCGCACACGAGGACCCGAAGATCGTCCATGGTTTTCCCAGCCGAAAGGGGGTTCCGGTTCGAGGCCAGGGCGGTCATTCCCCCCTGGCAGGCAAGGAAAGCGCCCTGGAAAGCTCCACGGACGAAAACGTCCTGCCTTGCACTGGAACCCGCCAGGACTTCCCGGACCTCCTCCGGAAGCTTCGCAAATGACGGACTTCGCTCATCTCCCACCAGGGTGAGGTCGAAGAATTTCCGGCATTTTTCCCCCGCGACTTTGACGGCCTGCTTCAGAAGTTGCAAAGAGGGGAAACCATCTTTCCGGACCATGACCAGAAGGAACTTCCTGCTTCCGCCGCCGGGAATCTCCCAGAGACCACCGAAAGAGTAACGGATCGGGCTTCCCAGCTTCCGGAGGTGTCCCCGGCTTTTGGCAAGATTCAGTATCGCGGATTTGTCGCCAAGAATCTGCTGGGAGAGCTTCTCATCGGTCTTGGACGGAGTCTTTCCCCCGAACTTCGCTTCCAGGAGAGCCCGGAAAACCCTCTGGCGGGCGGAAATCTTGTCGGGAAGACTTCCCCCGAAGGGAACTGGTTTTCCAGACCGGTCGAAAAGGAAGAACTCCCATTGATTTCGATACGACTTTTGGAGCCGCTCGAGAAGCTGCAGAAGCAGTTTTTCGGAACGGCCGTATTTGAATGCCCGGTCGACCAGGGCTTTCACCGAAAACTCCGGCGCACCCCTCCGGAGGATCCGGTGAAGGACGTCTTCCATATCCTGGAAGAGTTCCTCCCGCTCCTTCCGGTTCGACTCGTCCCGGAGGATGGTCAATGCCCGATCCGCGAAAAAGCCGGGCAAAGCGACGAAAAACAGGACGATCAGGACCCAGTTTCGGAAGGAGCCGCCCAAGGAATCGGGCCTCAACCCTTTTTCATTACTGCGCGGGCAAGTCTCAGGGCGATCTCCCCTCCGGGAACCACCAACCCGAAGACTTCCGATCCGATTTCGAAAAGCTTATCGGTGGAGAATACGGCCTGGAACCGCTCCTTAACGGCGCGGCCGGCGGAAATCGCACCGGTCAGCGCATCGATCTCCAGAACAGCCGTTTTCTGCCCCCACTGGAACTCGAAGGCGTGTATCGGCCTGAACATCAGGTTCAACCGCTCGATCGTGATCTTCTCACCGTTGATCTCATCGGCTTTTACGGGTTTCACGAACTCGGCAAGAAGCTCACGCATGATCACCGAGGCCTTCACTTTTGCGGGAAGGACAATCAAGTCGGCTACGTGCAGTTCCTCGGGAGTCCCGATCTCGTGCTTCGGGTTCGCTGCATGAACCGAAAGGTCGACCCGTTTTCCGGAACACGCGTCGATGAAAACCTCGTGGCAGCTCTCCTCGGAACAGTGCTCCCCCAGGCTGAGCCTGACCTTCCCATCCGTGGCCTTGATTATCTGCCCGCCGATCTTCACTTCCGCGACAGGCTTGTCGGTTGGAAGGACGGCCTCCCGCAGCCGGGAATAATCGATGAAGGTCCGGAAACGGACGTCCCAGAAAGGTTCGTATCTGGTCTCGGAGTAGATGAGGGAAATCTCGCTTTCCTGTGGCCTGTAGATGATCCGGGAGAAAAGTCCGAAGGCTTCGATGCGGTTTTCGAGGGCCATCGCCTGACCCTGCTCGAGGTTGATCGCTTCCTCGAGCGCCAATATCTTTCTTTCGAGGACCTGGAAATCGAAGATCCGGTTTTCGTCCCGGTCCTGGCCGAAGAGGCCCTGGTTCGGGTTTCCCGGTTCCCCAGCCCCCGATGATTTCAAACCCGGATCGGGTTTCGAGAAGCCCTTCCGGATCGCTTCGGCTCGCTCGCAAAGCGTTTTCAGGAGGGAATCCGCACGGACATCGAGGGGCCGCGATTTGAGCAGCTTTTCCATTTCGGAAAATGCGTCATCGACAACCAGGGCAAGGATAGCCCCGGTCGCTTCCTCGGAAGCCCAGGTGTCATCGGTCAACGCCAGGAGGGCGGGAAGAAAGGACCGGTCCTTCATCTGCTTGGCGGCGTGACAGGCGGCGATTACGAAGTTCGGTCGCTCCCGCATGCCAATCATCTTCGAAACCACGCCTCTGGCGGCCTCAGGATCGAATCTGGATATGGCCTGGGCCGCGTTTCCCCTGACGCGGTGGCTCCGGTGGTTCAGGAGCTGGGCGAAGAGGGCGACGACCTTGGGATCCTCGGAAGTTTCGATCCCTTCGATGGTGTTCGCGACAACGCGATCGTCCTCGTGGGTGAGGTAGGGGGCCAGGGCAACCAGGGTTTCGGGGGAAGGATAACGCAGGCCGATCTGTTTCGTCAGAAAGGAAACCTGCACGACATCCCGGCAACCCTTCAGGTATTCGACGAGGCGCGCGGAGAGGCCTGGGGAATCATGCGTCAGGATCTCCTTGAGGATCTCGACTCCGTCCTTCCCGGTGGCCGCCTTCACGAGGTCGGAGAAGAGCCGGTCCAGGTCTCCAGGCGCCAGGGCGGCCGGAAGCTCGTCACCATAAGCCGCAGGTTTTCCCTGGGATAGTTCCTCCTCCTTGCGCTCCAGACGCTCACAGCATTCGGCGAGCTTGCGTGCCCAGAAGCGGATGGTGACATCATCGTCGCGGAGCAGGAGGTCGACCTTCTCCCTGACCTTGGTATCCCCCGTCAGGGAAAGGTTCCTGATCAGGAACTGGAGCGCGAAGGCCTTCGTCGAATGGTCCGCCGAGTCGAGGAGGGCGATCACTTCTTCGACTGAATATCCCATCTGAACCTCACCATCCCACCATCTTGGACCTTCCCGGGATTTGAGGTATCATTCTATCACAAGATGAGAATCAGAAGCCTCATTTTCCTGCTCGTCCTTGTCCTGGGAACCCTCCCTCGTCTTGCCCGGGCTGAAGAACGGGAGGAGGTCAACCCGATTCCGCCCGGAATCGAGCTCCTCGGAAGGATTTCCCAAGCTTCCGGGTTCTCTTTCGTCGCGATCGGCAAGAAAATCCGCGGCGCAATCCCCATCGGTCTTTCCCCAAAGCCGGGTCCTGACGGATTCCGGTTGGTCGCGACCGCCACCGGGTCGCTCCTGGAAGAAATCGACGGGATATGGGTTTTCAGGGATGTGCCGTGGGAAAGTGGGGCGATTCCATTCCCCTCCCTTCCGGGCGCATCGGAATCGGAACGGGTGACGATGGATTTCAGGGAAGTCAGCCTCGATGCCGTCCTTCACTTCATCGCGAAAAGGGCAAGCCTTCGCATCGAGCCTGAACGGGGCGACAAGACCCCGGTCTCGTGCCGTTTTTTCGGGGTTCCATGCCGGGCCGTTCTTCAGGTCATCGCCAAAGCCGCCGGTTACGGCTGCCGGATCGAAGGCCAATGGTTCATGTACGGAGTCGATCCTCTGCCCCCCGCGTCAGGGAAGAAAGGAAAAGAGGATTCCTGTAACCGGCAACCCGAAACTGCAAAGTAGATTTTGACTGGATTTTTCAGGAGGGAATTCAAAATGAAGAGAAACGTGGGGAACTGCTCCGCGATTTTTGTTTTCGCCCTTGTCGTGGCCGGAATCATTGCGGTCAACCCTGCCACCCGCGCTGATGCGATCGATGACGCAATAGGAATGGCCCGTGACGCCAATGGGGCGGTGAGAGGTTTGCCCACAGTTTCGATCGATGAGACTGAAGGGGGAAAATTCGAATCCATGGTCGCTAAGAAAAAGGGAGAAATCATGAGCCAGATTTTGTCCCTTTCAAATGCTGAGAAGTTGGCGAACGGTTACCCCTTGGTCCCGAGCCAGGAATATTTGAAAACCAGGGCTGAGGAGGAAGTTTCCCCCAAAAAGTCGGAAATCGTGCAAGAGGCGGAAAAGATCAACAACTTCATTCGTGAGAAGAAAGGAAACCTGGGGGATGCCCTCCTGAATGAGGCAAGCTGGGTCAGCGTCCAGACGTCCTACAAAGCGGCCCAAAGTGCCTCGAAAGGTGTCTCTGGGGGAATGGGGGGAACCGCTGAGGGGAAATCCTCCTGGCAGACCACCATGGAAAATACCGGAAACCAGACAATCGAGAAAGGCAAGGAGCTGCAAAACAAGGCCGACGAGTTCGCCAGTTTCGCCGGAGGAATCGATGACAATCTCGTTCAATACATGAAACCCGCCGACATTAAAGCCCAGCTGACCCAGGTCGCGGAAAAGCTCAAAGCCGCCGCCAATAGATTGATCGCGGCGGGGAATGAGCTGATCCAACAGGCACAGCAAGCTTCGGCGGCGGACTCCGGATATGCTTCACAACTTGGCGGCATGGGGGGAACCCAGTCGGGAGGCGGGTCCGAGAACACTTCGGGAGCCGTTTCCCAGGCATTCGACAACAGCGACGGCGCGGGGGAGACCTCCCAGGTGCCGCCCACGCCCCCTTCCCCCACTCCCGAGCCGACCGCGACGGATGATAACACGCAGACCACAACCCCGAGTTCCTCCGATCCCACCTCCGGAACCGGGAAAAGTGGCCCAGCCTCCGAATCGGGAGTGATCGGAGTCGTTTCGACCGCCTCGGGAACCATCGGCGTGGTTTCCGACCCCTCCGAGAGTGCCCCCAAACCCAAGCCGGGTCTTAACCTGGGCGGGAACTGATGAAATCCCCGTGGCGGGGAGGATCCCTACTCTACATCCTCCTTGCGTTTCTGGCATGCGGCGCGATCTTTTTTGCCGCCCTCTTCCAGTTCCACCTCGGCGAAGCGGACCAGCTTTCGAAGACCATCGACCAGAGCCGCATCGTTCAACTGGGCCAGTCCGGAATCCAGGAAATGCTGGCAGTAATCAAGGCCGAGGTCAATGACCCCAAAACGCCAATCGGCAATGACTGTCGGAAACTGTTCGGCGTTGTCGCGGGCGGAGGCGGGTCTGCGGCCCCCCTCTCCTTCGCCGTGGATTTTTCCCCCCCACGCCTCCCGCAGACCAACTCCCTGGCAAAGGCAACCCTGAGTTCCAAGGGGCAGTTCGTCGGCCTGGCGCGGTTCGTTTTCCCCGTGAAGACTTCCACCACCCCGTTTTCCCTGCTGGGCTTCCTGGAGTTGGAATGCAAGTCCATCGGGGGCCACGGAACCGGCCATCCTCTCATCGTCAGGGAACGGCGCGAGATACGGGGAGTCGACCTTCGGGATCTCTTCTTCGACAAGTACGCCCTCTACCTGAAAAGTTTCTGCCCCACACTCAACGACATCGACCGCCGCCTCATCATCGAGGGAGTCCGGCTTCCCAACGCCCATTCACGGGTGTATCTCGGAAGCCGCTTCTATCCGCCCGTTCCGGAGTTCCCTGACGGGGGAAAGGGCTCGGGTCCGCCACCCATCTTCCTGGACCTGGATTTCCTGGGGGACAAAGCTCTGATCAGCAACATGAGCCCAAACGCCTGCGGCTTCGCCCCCAAAAGCGCAGGGGCAGGGGGCGTCAGCTCCGGGCAGCTCTTCGCCGCCCACACCCCCGCCGTCGATTTCAAGGTCGTTGCTGACCGCTATCCCTTCTCGGATTTCTGTCAGGTCCGGACACTGACCGATTTCTACATCAAGGAAATCGTCGACAAAGCCCGCCCCTACTCCTCGGATCCGAACACAGTGCCCTTCGAGATAATGCAGGATTTCAACCAGGCAGGAGGGAAACCCGCCGGTTCCCAGCTGTTCAAGACCATCGCCGATTTGTGCAAGAAAGCCTGGAAGTATCATTACGGCTACACCGACTACTCCCACATCAGACAGGGAAACAGCGATCGTCTAACCCCTTTCATTGCCGATTTCCCCCACTTTTCCGGAATCCAGAACTTCTTCATCTATTACGATCAGTTCAACCCCTTCCGGGTCCGGGGAGGCAGGATGCCTTTACTTTTCGGGGAAAACCGCGACATCCCTGTATTCGTCGAAGGAAACGTTTTCCTCAGGTTCTTCAAGGTCGCATTCCTTGACGAGTTCCCTCTTCTCCTTCCGATGAGGCAGGGCCCGAAAACAATGAGATTTCCCGAGATTCCCCTGAACTTCGCCGGCCCCACCGATCCCATCTCTCTTTCAAACCGCCCCGTCGGAAAGATCCATGGAATCGAAGAAACCCTCATGAGCCGCGCGGTCGATGAAATCAGCATCAACACTTTCTTTTTCAACGAGTCCAAGCCCCGGCCACAGCCTCAGCAAAAGGGTGGAACGCGGAACGGAGGCGACATTTTCCCGGTCCTGGACCCCAATCTCAGGACGGTATCCCACTTCTATGCCACTGTCGGGGAGTTCCTCGCCGACAGGGTCCGTTCCCGTTCAGGCCAGGACCATCTTTTTCTGGACGGAATCAGTGTTATCCACGGTATCGACGGAGCCCCCCTCGACCTGAAATCTATCCGCAACTTCGTCGGAAAAGGAACGATCATTCTTTTCCGGGGGCAATGCGAAATCGACTCGCTGACCAAAGCCGACCCCCAAAGGGACCGGCTCAAGATCTACCTTCTTTCCGGAAGTTTCCTCCTTGGCAGCCAGGGGAAGCCTGCAAGGATCGAGGCCTCGCTCGTCGCCACCACGCTCTCCCCGCCCGACAACTCGGGCATCCAACCCCAGCAGCAGGGAACCATCTATTTCCAGACCGCGGAGGTTCAGATCTTGGGGAATCTCGTGGTGGACGATCTCAACCTCGGAAGGGGAAAAACGGGCGCTTCGACGTTACGGATAACCCATGACCCGGAGCTGTTCCTTCCCCTGGATCCCTTTCGGTTCAGCGTCGGGCCTATTCCCACGTTCTTCTCGGTGACCGCCGATGACTGAAAGGGCGAGGAGGGCGAAGCTTCAGCGGGGGTTTTCCGGAACCGCGCTTTTCCTTTCACTCCTTCTCGTTGGGGGTTGGCTGTTGGGCTGCGGGGGCGAAGCACCTGTTCCTGAACAGCCCCGGAGGGAAGTGGCTTCCTCGAGCAGCTTTGAGATGCCCGCTCGGTCGGCTGCCCCACCGGCCAGTCCAGGATTTCGCCTGGGACAGGGGTCGTCTTCGGAAACGGAATCAGGGGTGGACGGCCCGGCTCAGGCGTCGGGCCGATCTCCCGATGAGGGCCTCCCGGAAGGCTCTTTCCAACCCGCCCCCATGCCCGATGTCCAGAAGGGCCTGAAACAGATCGTCCAGGGCGCTGTGACGGAACTGGCCGTGAATGACCTTCTTGCCGAAGAACAGAAGAGATGGCGGGCCTGGCGGGAAGGAGAGGGCCAGTGATTTTCTTCAAGCCCTGTCAGTTTCGAAGCCGCTCCCACGAAGGATTTTCCTTCATCGAAATCGTCGTCGCCGTCGGTATAGTAATTTCCCTGGCGGGAATTCTCTTTTTCTCGATGGGAAAAACCCGCGAGAGCACAAAAAGGGCGATCCATCACCTCAGGGCCCTCGAAATCGCGCAGGAAACGATCGATTGGGCACGGGCAACGCAACTCGACGCCCAGGGCTTGAAAGCCATGCTGAACCAGACCGGTTCCCTTCTCGATCCGGCCACCAACAAACCCGTTCCGCTTCCGGAGGCCACTACAGGGCTCTATTCCATCACTTCGGGGACCCAGCCCCTCGCCTATCCAAAGCAGTATGACAGCGCTTTTTTTTACCGGACCATCGCGGTGAATCCGGTTCCCAACCCCGACGGAAGAGTATTCTTGTACCGTGTCACCGTTGACGTGTCATGGAACGAGGGCCGGGCACCCGAACATATCGATTCGGTGGGCGGAAAACCCGACCGGATGAGAAGCCTTACAATGTCTACACTCTTGACGGACGACCGGGAGGAGTATTGATGGAGGAAGGACGCCGGTGCCCCGGCGGAGAGACATGGTTTTGCGGGTTTCTCCGCGGGCGTGTGGTGCCATCGAGGGTGGGGTTCACCCTCATCGAAGCGCTCGTCGCCTTCTTCATCGGGACTTTTCTTCTTTTGGCAATTGGAAGAGGGATGGGGGTTCTGACCTGGCAGTTCCGGCAGGGGAGCGGAGACCTCCAGAACCTCCAGTCGGCACGGTTGGCCCTGGCTTCCCTTCGCCGGGATTTCTCCCGGGCGGTTCCCTTTCTTTCTGCTTCCGATCAAGCGGCTTTTCGGGAAGTCTCGAGACGTTTTCCCATCTCCTTCGGCCCCAGGGGCGCGGGAACCGGCAACAGTTCCCCCATCCGCCTTCTTCTCGACGGAATCGAGTTTTTCGCGTTCGGCATGGATTGCCCAAAGGACCAGATGGTTCCGCCCCTGGAGCTGATCCGCTACTCCTTCGACCCCAAAACCCGTACCCTGGTCCGTTCAACCCCGAAAGGCCGGACGGAGTTCCACGGCATCCTGAACGCCCGTTTCAAGGCATATGCCCATGAAGCCAGTCCCGAGGTTCCGCTGCTCTGGGTCTCTTTCGAAGTCCTCGAGGACCAGGACAACGGCCAGGCCCCTCAACCCCTTGCCATGGCGGCAACCCTGGGAAGCCGCTTCATAGCTGCCGACCGGCGAAATCCTCACTGGAACCTCTCCTCCCTCCAACCCTGACATTGAATTGGGAACATTTAATGTCCCCTTTTTAATGTCTTATTTTCCCAGGGCGACCCGGGAGTATTCACGCAGGGCAAGATCCAATGCGGCTTTGGCCCAATTCAGGGGCGTGATCGGGGAGGGAACAAGGATCCTCCGCCCCCCCAGAACCACGGTATTGATGCTTTCCGGAGCCTGCCAGCTCCTGACAGGCTGTCCATCGGCGGCAAGAGCGGGGCCCGTGATCTGCCCCAACGCTCTCTTGAGATGGATGGCGGCAAAATGGAGATCCTGTTTCCGAAGGCCCGCGTTGGATGTGTGTTCCGCCATGTACAAGCGGGCGAGGCAGGAGAGGCTGTCGAAAAACCACTGCGCTTCCGTATTCGGGAGAAGCTGTGAAAGGCGCCATCTGAAAGCCGCGTCTGAGGAAGTATCCCCCGTCAAGGTGGGTTTGTCGGGCTCCGCCGGGGCAGGGGGTTTGATCCAGAAGTTCCCCGATTGGTAGCTGTCAAGATCGTATCTCAGGATTCCAGCCGGGCGTTCGAGCGTCTTGACGATCCTGAGGACGGTCCGTTGTTCCAACTCGCTCAACCCCTCCAACGGAGACGGCTGCAAGAGGACGAGAAGCGCGGCATCCGCCTGCCTGAAATGGATGTCCCCGGGAGCGTAGTCGGGAGATTCCCCCCCCAGCTCCAGTTGTCGCTTCACGCGGTTCAAACCGCGGGAGATCAGTTCTCCGATGAAGCCTGGCGACCAGCCATGTATGTCGTCAGTCCCACACTGCTCGAGAAGATGCCGGAAATGGTCTCCGAATGCTTTCCCGGGGCCGGTCTTGGCCGCGAGCAGATCCCGCCAGACCTGAAGGGATCGCGTCGCAAGCGCGATGCTGCTGGTATTCCGCCGGGGAAGCTCTTCCCAGGCTCCCGCATCCTCATACGTATCGAAAGAGATCCTCTCCAGGAACCAGGGATACATGCAAACAACTCCGAAACGATCGCCTGTCAGGTCGTCACGGGTTATCAATCCTTCCATCGCGGCCGACCCGAGGGCAACGAAGAACAGGCCGTGGGCGTCGATCTGCCGGTGGTTCCAGGTTTCAGGTTTCCCGTCGACCATCACGTCTCCGAGGACCGGGGACTTGCCGTCGAAGCGGATGTGGGGCATCGCCATCTGGTCGAGAGAAAGGGAAGGGTTGAGACAGACGTTCCTGAAGCGGCTCATCTGCGCAGGGGTCGCATAGTAATCCCAGAGCGCGAGCAGCAGTTTCCGGGCATCCGCGCGCCGTTCGGGGTCACGCACCAGGGCCATGTACACCCAGACGTTGTCCCTGACCCAGATGGCATCGTAGTTGGTCGAATCGGCTTCGTCTCCATCTGTCCGGGTGGCGGCAGGCGCAAATCCCCGGGGGTTGAGCTCGATCCGCAGGTGTGGGGCGAGTGTCCTTCGGATCTCCTTCAGGAGCGAAGAATCGAGCGGCGCGGAAACCCACTCCGCGACCGTATCGTTGAAAACAGTAATGAAAGCACCTTCCGGGGCGAGGACTTCCCGAGAGGGCGGAGGAGCGGCGATCACGGACCTTCGGAGGGCCAGCGCACCGAGCGTGGCGTCAATTCCCCCTGCGAAAGAAGGGATGCCTTGAAATCCGATCGAAAAGAGGAGCAGGACGAAAGGCCCGAAAAAACTTCGCCATCCGGGCGAAAATCGGGCACATCGCCCTCCGTGGACGAAAGGCCCGAAAAAACTTCGCCATCCGGGCGAAAATCGGGCACATCGCCCTCCGTGGACGATAGGCCCGGTCCGGGGAACAATGGGGCGGGCACTCCTTGAAGACACAGCGAATCACCTCCCAAGATCTTTTTTCCGGCCGGGGCTTTCACCAGAAACGATTCCTGCACCCGGAACCCCAGGAATGGCCAAGGACCCGGCCGGAACAAATCTATCCCAAACCCCGGGAAAAGTAAATTCGGGTATTCCGTTCCGCCATCGTTGATGAAGGGGTGAGGGATTGTGAGGAAGGCCAGCCGGAGGGCATCATCGAAAAGTCCTCGGAAACTGTTGTTCGGACCATTGCACCGAAATCCCCCCCGACTGGGCATCGATGAAAAAGTCCAGGCTGCTTGCTTTCCTTTTCTTCATTGCCCTGAGGGTTTTCGGGGCGTAGCCCTGTTCGTGTTCGCCTTGTTCCTTCCAGTTTTTCTTTCATTCAACCGGTTCAGTCTGTTCCGGATCACCGTAGATTCGGGAAAGTGCGTCCGATGCGGAAAGTGCGAGAACTTCCCCCAGACCTACCTCATCGACCGGAACGGGCAGATACGCATGAAGATCGTCGGAGCCCGCAAAGAGGAGTTCTGGGACGACCTTTTCCAGAAGGCATCTTCCGGATTGTAACCCCCGGGGGATTTTTTCCCTTCGGCCCCCGACCTTGGATTGGTTCTTTGATTGCCTTGAGGGAAGGGGAATGGTACACTGTGCAAATGCGTATTCTTCCATGGTTTGCCAGGATAATCTTGTTGGGAGCGTTTTTTGCTGCCCTGACCCTGGTTACCCCCATCCGGGGGTTCGGTCAGGGAGAACTCCCGGTTTCCCCCGACGGGGACCCAACGCGGATCTCCGTCACCCCGATGAGCCTGGACTTCCCCCAGATCACACTTCGCATCAAGATCACGGCTTCCGAGCCGATCGATCTGACACCCGGCTCGATCTCGATCTCGGAGGACGGGGCTTCCGTCGAACACGTCTCCGTGACGAAGGCTCTTCCCAAGCAGTTCCTGCTCCTGATGCTTGACCGCTCGTCGAGCGTCGAACCTGCCATCGGGGACATCAAGAGGTCAGCCGCCCGGTTCGTCTCCTCCCTGATCCAGGAAGCCCGGATCAGTGTCGTCTCCTTCGCGAGCGATTTCGAAATCAACCAGGATTTCACAGACCGGAAATCCGACCTGATCCACGCGATCGAGGGGATCCGCCCCTGGGGTGGAACAGCGCTTTACGACGCTGCATATCTCTCCTGCGATCAGCTGCATTCCACCTCCGACCCCAGGGACCTCCGGACCCTGGTCCTCTTTACCGACGGCCGCGACGAAACCCCGGCCCTCCGACAGAAGATGTCGATCCGGTCGTTGGAGGATGTCCTGAATCTCGCGACCCGAAAGAACATCCGGATCATCACGGTCGGGATGGGGACTGAAATCGATGAACCCGTCCTGAAAAAGATGGCCGCGGTCACGCACGGTTGGTACCTCTTCGCACCCGGAGGAAAGGAACTTTTCGATGTCTACCGGAAGATAAGCGAACGCCTGAAAAAGGAACGCCATTTCACGATCGGGTATCTTTCCCCCAATCCCGATCGGGCCGAAAACAGGCGCAACGCATTGATCGCCGTTTCTATCGGAGACAAGACGCTCACCGGAAGCACGACCTTCGAACTTCCCCCTCTGCCGAAGGGCGCGCATCCCCTTCCCTCCCCCACCCCACCACCCTCTCCGTCCCCCGTGGCAAGCCCTCCTCCGACTCCGGCTGCCTCCCAGGGATTCCAACCTCCCCAGATCAAGGAAAACAGCGGCGGATGGAGATCCCTTTCCACGGTTTCCGACCCGGCCGACGCGGCTTCCCAGACACCCAAGGTAACGGTCGATCTCCCTCCCCTCCAGTAAAGGCATTCCCAGGATCGCGACGGCGGCCTCCCGGAATGCTTGCCATCGGTAGCTCCCTTTCGTATCATTTGCCCATCTTCCAAAGAGGAGAGGATTGCAACCCATGAAAACCATCGAAATCCGCCGTCACTCGAAGAGAGACAAATCCAGCCCGCACCTCACGCAGGAGGGCCTGGATTTCGCGCGAAAGGTCGGGCGAGACATGGGCCCCTATTACAAAGTCTTCACCAGTGACCTTCCCCGGGCACTGGAAACCGCCATCGCAATGGGCTTCGCGGTCGATGATCAGATCGAAGTGTTGGGCGATTATCCCGATGACCTCGAAGGCGAGATCGAATGGGGGGGCGGTTTCCCCGCGATCTCTGAGGCCTACCGGAAGAGCAAAAAGGTGCAGAAGCTGGGTAACTCTCTTGCGAAGGCGCTTTTCGACCTCGCAAAAGAGACCCCCAAGGGAAAGCGAATCCTGGTCATCTCCCACGGCGGACTGGTAGAGCTCGCACTGGTCGCCTGCCTTCCCGAGGACGACCATTCCAGATGGGGGAAGCCCTTCAGCTTCTGTCAGGGAGGACTTCTGTCATTCAAGGAAGGCGGTTTCACCGAAGTCTCGTTTCTCCGTCCCGAAAGGGATTGATGCCCCCTTCACAGCGACCGGGGGAAATTTTTGGAGGACCCATGAAAAAGAAAGCCGTTCTGTCCTTTGCCGTCCTTTTCTCTATGATCTCGATCTGCTGCTCGGCTGGGGGCACAAACTTGAAGGTTCCGGTTGGGCGGTGGGAAACAATCGATTTTGTTGATGACCCGACGGAGTTCAAACCCGGAGACACGCAGTTTGGAGGGGAATTGTTCCTGAAGGGATTCGCCTTCGAGGAAAACGGGTCCACGACAATGGGCCTGCAGAAAGACCCGGCCTTCTGCACCCTCGTCTGGCGGGAGGGAAAGATCATCGATGAAAAGCGAAATCTCCACTACCCATTCTTCATCGAAAACCTGGGGGGACAGGAGGTCCTCTTCCTGCCGTGGTTAAGCGGGGATATCTCCGAGGACGGCCTGGACCCCGGATACTACGTTCTGAAACGGGAAGGGACTCCTCCCCTTACCCCCGGCCCGGGCCTGGCGAAAGTGGAAGACCCGAACAGGGCCCCGGGAAAATTCGACGACGTCCGGAACCGCGACCTGGGCAAGTTCGACTTCCGGGACAAGCTCGAGCTGCTCGAAACCCTCGATTTCAACCAGAAGACCGTCTGGCCCGCGTCCGCCGCTCTCCCCGCGGGCTGGTCGCCCGAAAGGACGATCGAGGACTGGAAGAATCCAGGCCTGGGGGTCCGGAAGCTCCACCAGGAGGGGTTCACCGGGAAGGGTGTGAAAGTGGCAATCATCGACCAGGCGATGCACCTTGATCACCCGGAGTTCGCCGGGAAGATCGCTTCGTATCTGAACTTGGATCTGAACGAGACGTCCAGCATGCATGGTCCGGCGGTGACGAGCATCCTGGTCGGAAACACCTGCGGCGTCGCCCCCGAAGCCGTCTTGTACTACGCCGCCTTCCCATCCGGTGACCGGGACGCGACGCCCCTGGGAAAAGCCCTCGAATGGATCATCGCAATCAACGCCGGACTTCCCGCGGGGCAAGGAATCCGCGTCGTATCGGTCTCCACCTCCCCTTCCGGAACCGGTTCACCCTTCAAGACCGGCGGGGATCAGTGGGACAAAGCCGTGGAAAAGGCCAGGAAAGCAGGGATACTCGTGATCGACACCTCGGACAAATTCGGATTCATCAGCCCCTGTTTCTTCGACCGTTCGGATCCGGAAAGCCCCTCGAAATGCACTCCCGGGTTCCCTGGGAGGATTTCCAGCAGGGTCGACGCGGAAAACGTCTGCGCGCCATGCTCACCCCGGACAACCGCGGAGCAGTATCATGAAAAGACCTTCTCCTTCCAACACAACGGGCGCGGAGGTCTGAGCTGGGGAATTCCCTACGCCGCGGGAGTTTTGGCCCTGGGCTGGCAGATCCGTCCCGACTTGACCCCGGACGAGATCAAGGACGTGCTTTTCGAATCCGCCGAAAAGTCCAAGGGTGGTGCAAAGATCATCGATCCCGTCGAGTTCATTCGGCTCATTAAAGCCCTTCCGAAGAAGTGACAATCCCTGCCCATGAGATCCGCGAGGAAAGAGGTTCTCATGGGATGACCGTCAAGGGGGTTCCCATCGGGACGTTCCAGAAGATCTCTTCGACGTGGGGATTGGACATGGCAACCGTTCCTTCCGTCCAGTCCTCGCCCGTGCCGAATCCATGGATCCCGAAAGGGCCTCCGAGCGGGGAGTTCCAGGGAGGACGAGCCCTTTTCATCCCAGCTTCCAGGATCGCTTCCGCTTCCGTCGCGCAGATGATTCCCTTCGAAAGGGCCCGCGACGCATCGTCGGGCGAAGGGTAGGTCGCTCCAAGGAAAAGGTGATACCGGCTGTTCTCTTTCTTGTAGCAGATGAAATAGCTTCCCTCCGGGGTCCGCCCGTCGTTGGCGGTCTCTTTCTGCCCTTCCGGACTGAACCCCAGGGCGACGGGATACGATGCGATGACCGTCTCGCCGTTGCTCACCACCAGGACGCGTTCCTTTTTCCTGACCAGAAGCTCCAGTTGGAGGACATTGGGATCGAGGTTGAGAATTTCCAGACGTTGCCGGAACCTGGCTTGCGCCCTTTCCTGGCCTTTTCCGGAAAGTTCGCTCTGGAGATCCTGGAGAAAAAACCTCTTCGTGCGGGAGGGCAGGAAAACCCCCAGCAACACCAGCGTCGCCAACAGCCCGACAAGGACCGCCAGGATTTTCTTTCCCACCGCGAACCGGGAACGCCTTTCCTCCCAGCTCACACCAGGCTCTTTTCCATGATTGAATGACGAATTTCCCCAAACAGAAGGGGCCCCTCCCCCGTCACGAGATATCCGGCGCGAAGGTAGAAGCCCACAACCGATTCGCGTGCGTTGAGAATCATCCGGGCCAGTCCGCGGTTCCGCGCCTCGTTTTCCAAGCCTTCCAGGACCATCCGGCCCAAACCGGCTCCCCGGCCCCGTTCCTCTACGGCCATGTATCTGATCCTGCCACAGCCCTGCGACTCGACGTGGAGCCGTCCTACGGCCCAGGGGACTCCCTCCTCATCGACCGCCATCAGGTGAAACGCCCCTTCTTCATGGTCGTCGCGCTCGCTTCCACGGGGTTGGCTCCAGGGTTGCCGGAGAACCCTCCAGCGAAGGTCGAAGTAGCGTTCGAACTGTTCCGCGGTCCCGGGACGAAGCAGGGAAAATCTCTTCCGCGAGGGCGACCGTTCTTTCCCCATGCTTCTCCCGATGTCAGCGGATCGTCTTTATGTACGTTTTCGGAGGCCAGGCAACGATCCGGAAGAATTCGAGAGCGTCCCAATAGATTTCGCTCAGTTCCAGGACCCATTCCTTGAGGGCAAACCGGCAAAGGACCCCGACTTTCAAGGGGACGATCCCGTGGGGGATCTTCCAGGAACCGTAATAGACCTTCAGGACCTTGCCCCGATACTTCGGTGGAGCGGTGATCCTGAACACCAGCTGGTCGTAACCTTCGAAGGAGCCGTCGTCATAGTGGTCCCATTTGCACAGGTGGCGGAAACTCGTTACTACCCCTTCTAGGAAGATTTTCCTGTTTGGATCCGAAACCTGTCCCTCGAGCGGAAAGGACGACAGAACGATCCCCAGAAGGAGGCCCCACACGACCAAAAACCGTTCCCTGGATGAAACCACAACAACCTCCGCCAAGGGCAATTCTATCACGGAAACGAAGGCAAAAGAAAAGGTTACCCTGCCCTTCACCCAGAGGAACCTGGAAATTCCGCTTGCGGAACCGGCCCGATAGGGATATCTTGGAACCATCCTTGGTCTGGAGGTTGATTTTCCACCTCCAAAGATGCGTATGGATTGGTTTGACCAACTTCTTCCTTTCTTCCAGAACGGTACCTACCTTGCGGTCTTCACCGTGCTTGTCCTTTGCGGAATGGGACTCCCCGTCCCCGAGGAAGCCACGTTCATCACCGCGGGTTACCTGGTCAGTCTCGGGAACGGTACGCTTGGGAAAATGATCGCGACCGGAGTGGCCGGGGTCCTTCTTGGGGACATCTGCCTGTTTTTCCTTGCACGAAATTACGGCCAGACGATCCTCCGGCTCTGGCCATTCCGGATAATGTTTTCCGAAAAAGTGCTGTCGAAAACGAAAGCGTTCTTCGAAAAGCACGGTGATACCGCCGTGTTCCTGGCGGGTTTTTTCGCGGGGATCCGCGCCTCGACATTTTTCCTGAGCGGCACGATGGGATACCGCTTCTGGAAGTTCTTTTTCTGGGATTTCGCCCGTACGATCCTGACCTGCCCGATCTCGATCTGGGCAGGGTACAAATTCGGTCCCTACGCCGACGAGTGGCTGGGGGAAAACTTCCTCTGGATCCTCGCAGTCGCTTTCCTGGTGGGAGCGGCTGCAATGATCAGGAAAGCTTATTCCTGACCCAGTTCCAGTGTCACCGTGGCAAGAATCATCTTGTGATCGGAAAAGATGGGATCGCCAAGAACCGTTGAATCGATGGAAATGGGATTCCCCTTCCCGGCTCTGCCAACGAGATAATCGATCTTCCCCGGGTGATTCAGGTTCCGGTTCGTTGGAAGGGGCGGAGAGGATTCCAACGTTAGGAAATCCCCGTTCAGCGGGAGAAACTGTTCGAACCGGATGTTGAAGTCCCCTCCGATGAGAACCGGGGGAGTCAGGGATCCGATGATTCCCTGAAGGGACCGAAGCTGCCGGAATTTCTCGTTCTTCTCGGCTTCTGTTTTTGAAGCGTAGAGGTGAGTACAGGCGATGTTCCAGTTCACCCCGCCCGATTCCAGGACGATCCGAAGAAAACCTTTCCGAGCCAGCAGTTCCTCGAAGTTGTGGTTTCCGGTCACGGCGAAAACCCCACTCAGGGCGTCTTTTGGGGGTTTCTTCGTGAGAATCACAAGGCCGCTCCTGTTGTAACCGAGGCCTCCGGAAGATACCGTCCAGTAGCCTGGAAACCCGCGGCGCACCGCTTCCAAGTGATGAGCGAACCAGACTTCCTGGAGGAGAACGATGTCGGGTCCAAGATCCCGGGCGAAACCGCAGAACCGATCCAGCCGGCCGTCCATGTCCACCGCAAAGGGAAAGGGCAGGAGCCACAGGTTGTGCGAAAGGACCCTCAGGTCGGCCTTCCCACCGTTCTTTCCCGGCTCTGCGGCTGGGCCTGAAAAAGGTTCGAGCGGGGGATGAACCGTCGCGGAACCGATGAACAACGCCACCGGTTCGGGCTGAGATGCGACCGGGGAAACGGGGACAAAAACCTGGGGGTGACCGAAAAAGGCCACCAGGTTCTGGAAAAATGCGAATGAATTCCGGAACCCTGGGGGAGGCATCCAACGGCTTGCACCCCAAGCCCCGGAGCACAGGGCAACCATGCCCAGAAGCAGTCCGATTGCCCATGGTTTCCGGGAAAACATCAACGAAGAAGCAGGATTCCTGATGGGATTGCCACGGAGACACAGAGCCACAGAGGCTGTCAATGAAACGGACAGGCGGCTTTTCCCTTTTTCCGAAACCCCGGAGTTCTCCCTGAGTTCTCTGCGGATCTGTGGCATTTTTCGTCAGTTACCTTGATACGGCCTCAAATTTCCTCTGTTCATTGGGGTTTGCTCGGGGCCGGCGACGGAAGGTCCGGATCCGTGGCGGACTTCATGAACCTCTCCGGAACCGTTATCCGATCGAGGTTTCGCCCGAGCATCCGGGCGATCATTCGAGGAGTCTTGCCACTTTTCGTTGCACGGGAGAAATCGGCTCCCCAGTCCGCAAGAACCTGGACTTTCGGCAGCTCGCCCGTCCAGCACCCCCAATGAAGAGGGGTCCACCCGTCACGGTCTCCGAGGTTCGGGTCTGCCCCTCTTCTGAGAAGGAGTTCCACCATTTCTGTGGTTCCGAGGAATACGGCATAATGGAGCGGGGTCTCTCCCGATTTCTGCCTCATGTTGACATCGTTGCCACGCCTGATGAGCTTCTCCATCAGAGCGCGGGATCCCCCCGTGGCGAGAAAATGAAGAGCGTTCCGGCCGGTTCCGTCGGTGGTCGATGCGCTGGCCCCGCGGGTCAGAAGATACTCCACCATCCTCCGGTTCCCCTTCCGGACCGAAACCAGGAAAGGCGTCAAGCCCTGGCAGTTCCGGGCTTCGAGCATCGCCCCCTTTCCGAGAAGGAACCTGACGAGTTCCATCCTGCCCGAGGAAACCGCGGCGTGGAGGGGAGTCTGCCCCTCGAGGTTGGCCGCGTTGATATCCGCGCCTCTCTCGATGAGGATCTTCGAAACTCCCAGGTGACCGGCGTTGCACGCGATCATCAGCGGGGAACTTCCCTCGAAATCCCTGATCTCGACACCTGCTCCCTTGCCAAGGAGCATGTCGACGACGCTGAAATTCCCTTTCGATGCGGCAATGTGAATTGGGGCAGTCCCCTTTTTCGTCTTGACGTTCAACTGGACACCGGAATCGAGAAGATACCCGACAATCTGGATGTTCTCGTTCTCGACCGCGGTATGAAGGGGAGTCCGGCCATCCGGGTCCTTGAGTTCCAGGGAATGGACCATCCGCCTTCCCCAGGCTTTTACTTCGTTGATCTCACCCCGGGCAACGGCCGTATGGATCTCTTCGGGCGGGAGAAGACCCAGAAAATCCATCAACTCCCTGAGCATGTTCAGTCCCGGTCCTTTTTGGAGAGGTAGCTCATAAGCCATGGGCAGCCGATCAGCATCTTCCTGCCTCGGACATCATTTGGGGAAGATGAGCACGAAGCCGGTCAAGACCGCGTTTCCCGAATCGAGCTTCATCGTGATCGTGGAAACCGTCGTTTTCCCCGTCACCACCTGGTAATCCATGAACTTCTGGCCTGCCGCATTCTTTCCGACGAGTGAGGCGCTTCCGAGAAAGGCGCCGTCCAGGTAGAAACTGACAACCCCGGCACCCTGGTACATCTCGTAATCCCAGAAATCGAAGACCACCCTCGAGACCGTTGCCACAACGTCCACCCGGGCCCCCGGCGAGTCCGAGAACATCATGTACCATCCGGTTTTCGCTCCGGCAAGTATCGGAGTCCATGAGCCGGTGTATGAGACGGGGTATGTGCTCGCATACTGGGGAACGGAAACCGCCCCGGTCAGCTCGCCGTTCAGGAAGCCTTTCGCATCGAGTTCGACCATTGCGCTTTCCTGCTCCGGGGGCGCTCCGCCATATGAGGTCACGGGAAGGGGGTTCGTATGCTCCGATCCGCAACCGAAAAGAAAGATGACGGCCGCGAGCAGGAAAACCGCCCCTGCCCAAAGGCGGGGAATGGATCGCGCAAACGTCATCTTCGACACCTCAAGCCGGAAACCTGATCTCAAATTTCTTCTCGAGCTTGACCGGATGGTAACTCTGCTTGGCGGTTCGCAGTCCCTCTATCCCCAGGTCGGTCTCCCTGTTGAGCAGGACCACGAATTCGGGAAGACGATTCGCCAATGCCCAGTTGACGAACTGGTACAAGCCTTTCACCGATCGATCAGCTTTTTCCAGGGGAACAACCCAACACGTCGAATGGACGGGGCAGGCGATCGAAAACCCGACCAGGCGGCCTTGAATACGCACCAGAATCCCGAGTCCGGAAAGGGCCTTGAGGAATGGAAGCAGCCGTTTCGCCGCGAGGGATTCGATCTCCATGTTGGGGTCTCCGGGGGGATGGGCGCGGTACCAGGCGTCGAGGAACTGGAATGTCTCGTCCAGGTTCGACTCGTTGATGAATTCGACCTCGGGCTTCTCCTCTTCCAATACCCGGTTCACGAAGTTCTTCTTCTGGTGGAATTTACGACCCGCCAGAAGCGCAAGTTCCTGGAGCCGGTAGATGTAATCGAAATCCTTCTCCTGGGCCAAAACCTCTGCCGCGGGGAAGCTCCGGCGCACGTCCTCGACCATGGACTCGGGGAAATAGGAAAGCACGGGGGGTTGGTTGAACTTCGGGAGCAAGGAAAGAAGCTTCTTGAGTGCCGGCCCGAGAGGAGGCTCGCCGATCGGGGGAAGGAAAAGCTGGTTCCCTTCAGGCCCTTCAACCGACAGAAGCAGCCTGCCCTCGAGCCTGGAAATCATTGCCGGACGCGTTCGGTACCAACCCATGAGATTGTAGAATGCGAAATCGGAGGAATCGATGCCCGAAGCACCGAGACAGGTAAAAACCGCATCCCTGTGGTCGAAGGTCAATCCGGTCTGGGACGGGAATTCTGGCAAGCGGTCCATTTCCGGGCCATTTTACCACATCCCCACCTACATCGGCATCACCTTTTTGCGATCCTCCTTGACCGGGAGAGGCGGGATGGGTATCATCGGAGCATGTCTCCAAACCCCTTCGAACCGGGGAAGATACGACATCTGACCCTTCGGAACCGGATTCTGTTCGCCCCCCTGGCCACCCAGTTCGCGGACAAGAACGGACGGATCACCCCCGTCATGCTTTCGTATTACAAGCACATGGCATTGACCGGAGTGGGAATGGTAATCGTGGAGGGTTCCCTCGTCTCGCAGGAAGGACGGGGCTGGTCGAGGGAGCTGGATGCCACTGGCCCCGAGGCCCGGGATGGACTCTCCCAGATCGCGGAAACGATCAGGGAACTCGGAGTGGTCCCCTTCCTCCAGCTTCACCATGCAGGACGACAGGGTCTTCCCTCCCGGGATAACCTCGAGGTCGTTGCCCCGTCGGCCATTCCATGCCCCGTTCTCGACCGGCCGGTCAGACCCCTGAGCATCCTCGACATCCGGGACCTCGTCGGGAAGTTCCGTGATGCCGCAGGGATCGCATGGGAAGCCGGATTTGCCGGAATCGAGCTCCACGGGGCACATGGATATCTTCTTCACGAATTCCTTTCCCCCCTGACGAATCATCGCGACGACGAGTACCGACTCGAACCGGACGGAACCAACCGTTTCCCGCTGGAAGTCGTCAGCGCAATCCGTTCCTCATTTCCAGACCTGGCCATCTCCTACAGGATGTCGGTCAGGGATTACCTCCCCCGGGGGCTGACCCTGGCGAAGTCGGTCACCATGGCAAAAGCCCTTGAAGGAGCCGGAGTCGACCTGATTCATGTTTCCGGAGGGATGTATGCTTCGTTGCATGGCCCCGAGTCGATCGTGGGCCCGACCACCCCTCCCGGGGTCTTCCGCGACGACGCCAGAGACATAAAGGAAGCGGTTTCGATCCCCGTCGCCGTCGTCGGAAAGATCCAGTATCCGCAGATGGCGTTCGACATCCTCCAGAACCGGGACGCAGATTTCATCGCCCTTGGCCGCGTCCTGATAAGGGACCGCCAATGGGTCCGGAAAGCCCGGGGCCTGGACTCGACGCCGGTGAATCCGTGCCTTCTCTGCAATCGATGCAGGTTCCACTCGAGGGGTTGCCCCGACCGGGATGAAACTCCCGAATGGAACCGGTGAAAATGAAAAGGTGAAATCCACCATTCGGAGGTGACCATGAGACCAGGTTTTCTTGCCACCCTTTTTCTTGCCACACTGCTCGTTTCCGCTTCGCTGCCGCTCGAAACAGCTTCCGCCGCCTCCCTTTTCGATCTTCTCGACACCATGGGAGCCGCCCCTTCGAAGGATGCAAAACACAAGGTCGAGTTCGTGGAGGGCGACAAGGAAGCCCAGAACGAAATCCTCCTGATCAAGATCAGCGGTGTCATCCAGGAAGCCGATGATTCCGACCGGTACGCGTTCGAGGTCCGTAAGGATCCGATGGAAGCCATCCGCAAGGACGTCGAGTGCGCACTGGAGCGCCCCGAGGTCAAGGCGGTCCTGCTCGAGGTCGATTCCCCCGGGGGTGAGGTCACCGCCAGCGACATAATCCATCACAAGCTCGGAAAGATTACCGAGAAAGACAAACCCATCGTTGCCCTCATCGGAAGCATGGGCTGCTCGGGGGCATACTACGTTTCCTGCGCGGCTACCAAGATCATGGCGCACCCCACCAGCGTCGTGGGAAGCATCGGCGTCCTGATGCAGGCCGCCAATCTCGAGAAGCTAGCCCAGCTCGTGGGGTACAGGTCCATCATGCTGAAATCGGATCGCACCCCGAAGAAGGACGTCCTCTCCCCCTTCCGGGAAATGACCCCGGAGGAACGCACCATGCTTCTTTCGATCATCGATGCACTCCAGGACCGGTTCCTGGAAATCGTCTCGAAGAATCGCGGGAAACCCGTTTCCGACATCACGAAACTCGCCGACGGAAGCATCTACACGGCTTCCCAGGCGCTTACGAACGGACTCATCGACGGAATCGGATACCGGGAGGATGCCCTGGCCAAGATCCGGGAGCTCGCGAAAATCGACACCGCCAAACTGGTCAAGCGAAAGGCAAGGAAGGGCATCCAGAGCCTGCTTACGGATCTCATGGAAGCCCGCTCCGGCGTTCCGGCCATGCTCGAAGGCCTCAAGGAGATCCTTTCCGAAGGCGGAACCCCGAAACTGCTCTTCCAGCTGAAACCCGCCTCCAACTGACCTCCCCAAAGCCCATTTCTGGGAGACCAGGAAAGCCACCGAGCCTCGGAGACCACAGAGAAGAAGAGGCCACACCCGAGAACCTTTTACGGTTTGGGACTTCCTCTGGGTCTCTGTGCCTCTGTGGCTACCCCGCTTTCGGGATCCTCGTTCCCCTATCGGGCGCGGAAGGAGGTCAGGGCCTCCTCGATCTCCCCCGGGGTGGCGAACCCCCCTTCGACAAGGATGAGGTCGATGGGCCGTCCTGTCTCGAGGTGCCTCAGATAGACCTCGGATGTCGTTGCGTGGCCGAGCTTTTTCGCAAGGACCGTCAGAACCCCGAGTGAACCCCGAAGGTTGTCCCGGCACCGGTTCTCGTTGGCTTCCAGCCCGGAGACGCATTTCTCCCGAAAAAGCGCGATTCCGGATTTCAGAAGCCCGAGGGAACCGAGCAGGGAATCCATGATGACCGGAAGGAAGGCATTCAGCTCGAGCTGCCCCGACTCCGCGGCATGGGTGATGATCTGATCGTTACCGTATACCTTCATTGCGATCTGACCGATCATTTCGCACATCACGGGGTTGACCTTCCCCGGCATTATGCTGCTTCCCTCCTGGACCGCGGGAAGACGGATCTCCCCGAGACCCGCATGGGGCCCGGACGCCAGCAATCGCAGGTCTCCAGCGAGCTTTCCCAGGGTGACCGCCAGAGGCTTAAGAAGGCCCGATACCTCGACGAACACATCCGCGTTCTGGGTGGCCTCGACCAGATTCTCCGCCCGTGCGAGACCGATTCCGCTCTCTTCCCGAAGGATCCGTATGAACTCCGCCTGGAACCCCCTGGACGCTGTTATCCCTGTCCCGATCGCGGTTCCGCCCGCATTCACGACCCGCAACCGCTCTTCGACACGATAAAGACGCCAGCGATCCCGGGAGATCGCCTCCGCGTAAGCGGAAAACTCCTCCCCGAGCGTTATCGGAACCGCGTCCTGGAGCTGGGTCCGTCCGATCTTGAGTATTTTGGAGAACTGGGCCTCCTTCGCCTGGAGGGTTTCCTGGAAGCGGGCGATCTCCCCGACCAGTTCCCTCAGACTCCAGATGGCGGCGATCCGGAGCGCGGTGGGGAAGACGTCGTTCGTGCTCTGGGAACGGTTGACATCGTCCAGGTGATGGACGGGTGAGTAAGACCCGAGAGGGAAACCCAAAAGTTCGTTCGCCCGGTTTGCGACGACTTCGTTGACGTTCATGTTGGATGCCGTCCCCGCCCCGCCCTGAAGCGGATGGACGACGAAATGCCCGTCGAGCTTTCCGTCGATGACTTCCTGGCACGCCCGAAAGATCGCTTCCGCCTTCTCCCCCGGGATCTCCCCGATGGCCAGGTTGGCGGCGGCGGCGGCTTTCTTCACCACGCCAAGCGCTTTGATCATTCCTGCGCAGAGCCTTCCAGCCGGCCCCCCGGGCGGTGAAAGCGCGAAGTTTTCGGAAGCCCTCAGGGAATGGATTCCGAAATAAGCTCCCGCCGGGACTTCCCTCTCTCCAAGGAAGTCCTTTTCGCGGCGAAAGGAGGTTTCACCATTTTCAATAGACATGTCTCACGATGTGCCCTTTCCCGAGGTTGACCTTCCTTCCCATGGAGATGACCATACGTTCCACGCATCCGCGGCAGACCGCGGCATCGTCGGAAAGGCAGATCTTCCCGGGATAGAGTTCGTATTTCGGGCGGTTCTCCAAGGGAGAGACATTGGGCATCAGGACATTTGCCCCGGCCCTTAGAGCCCGCTGGCGCCCCTGGGGATCGACCGTGCCCATGGCTGTCGTTGCCGGAAGATAGGCATCAGGCATGAAAAGCCTGAGCAGGGAGAGGAATGTCAAACAGGATTCGAGCGTACCACCCTTTTCCCCCGCGAGAGGGGTTTCGGGATGGGGAATGAACGGGCCGATTCCGACCATTTCGGGTTTCAGGGCGATCAGGAACTCGAGGTCACGGCGAAGGCTCTCCGCATCCTGGCCGGGAAGGCCGACCAGAATTCCGCTCCCCACCTGGAATCCGAGTTCGCGTAGGTCCTGGAGGCAGCGGTACCGGTTCTCCCAGGGTGATCCGGAGCCTCCGCCCCGGGGACGTGCCCGATGGAAGCGGGCGAACAGAACCGGGTCGGAAGTCTCGATCCGTAGCAGGTAACGGTCGGCCCCGGCCTTCCGGAATTCGGCGAACTCCTCCCGCGACCATTCACCCGCGGAAAGGGTGACGGCGACATCGTACTTTCCACGGATTTCCGATAGCAGGGCGCAGATTTCGCCCGCACCGAAAAGCGGATCTTCCCCCGATTGCAGGACGAAGGACCGGAATCCCAGCTCGATGGCCGCCCCGATCGAATCGAGTATCTGCCTGCGGTCCATCCGGTAACGTTCCGCAAGACGATTGTGGGTCGAGATGCCGCAATAATCGCAGTCCCGCGCGCAGTGACTGCTGAATTCGATCAGTCCTCGCAGGAAGACGTCGTCTCCCAGATGTTCCTTCCTGGAAAGGTCAGCGGCCGCGAAGAGCTTCCCCCGCCACGGGTCGAACGCATCGGAAAACAGGAATGCGGCCTGCGGGGGAGTCGGGAACACCCTTGCCGAAAGCGATTCGATCAACTTGTCGGGTTCAAACGATGACATCCCGTTCCCCTGTCTTGACCCGACGGATCCCTTCCGATATCCGGTTCTTCAGCCCGGGATCCTTTTCGTCGCCCAGGAATCTCCTGATGCAACGGGTCCCGGCATCCTTGGTCTCCTGGGATGCATAGTCTTCCAGATACTCCTGAAGCGTCGCGAAAGCATTGACGGTACACATCGGACCGATATGCTCGTCCTTCGCCAGGTGCTGGAAAACCTCCCCGGTGCGGCCCTTCCGGTAACAACCGGTGCAGAAGCTGGGGATGTATCCCTCGTCACAGGCCATTCGGATGATCTCGTCGAGAGAGCGGTGATCCTGGACCTCGAACTGCGGAACGACACCCTTTTCTTCGCCGTCTCCGGCCGCGCCGGAGGGATGGGGCCCCTGAACCTCGGCATATCCGCCGGGATTTGTGATCGAACCCGCGCTGATCTGCGAAACACCGACGCGAAGAAGCCGATGCCGCATTTCGGGGGATTCCCGGGTGGAGAGAATGATACCGGTATAGGGAACGGAAAGGCGTAGTATCGCCGTGGTCTTGACGAGTTCTTCGTCCGAGACTTTCCAAGGTGTGGTACGGTAGTAATCGGTTCCCTCCGCAGGCTCGAGCCGCGGGATGGAAATGGTGTGGGGGCCGATCCCGAAATTCGCCTCCAGATGCCGGGTCTGTTGAAGCAGGGCGAGAACCTCATACCGGTGGTCGTAGAGGCCGAAAAGGAAACCAACCCCGAAATCGTCGATCCCGGCCTTGATGCAGCGTTCGAACACGCGCAGGCGGTTTTCGAAGTCGCATTTCGGCCCGCTCAGGTGGAGCCGGGCGTATGTCTCCGGATGGTAGGTTTCCTGGAAACATTGATAGGTGCCGATTCCGGCATCCTTGATCTTCCGGAAACCCTCTTCGGATTGAGGGGCGATGTTGACGTTGATCCGGCGGATGTTTCCGCTGCCGATCCGGACGTCGTAGATCGCGCGGACCTGCGCGGCCACCGTTTCGACCGAGAGCTCGGGGTCTTCGCCGCCAACCAGAAGGATCCGCTTGTGGCCCATCCGGATCAGGACCTCGGTCTCCTGGCGGATCTCTTCCAGCGAGAGTCTCCGCCTGGGACAGGCGTTCGTGACCCGGAACCCGCAGTATTCGCAGTCATTGATGCAATGGCTCGTCGAATAGAGCGGGGCGAAGAGTACCAGCCTTTTCCCGTAGATCGCGTCCTTCACCTGGACTGCCGTCTCCGTCATCTCCCGGATCATTTCGTGGTCGGTGAGGGTGAGAAGAAACGCGGTCTCATCGAGTGAAAGGCCTTTCTTGAGGGAAGCCTTCTCCAGGACTTCGCGGAACCGACCGGGATCAGGTTTCGGAAGACTTCCGAGGAGTGCGTGGATGGCGGGTGGATCGATCACGGATGCGGCGTTTTCCTTGACTTTCATGACGCTCCCTCGACTTTCGTTCAGGAATGGCCGAAGGGGTTTACCAGACTCTGCTTCGGGCCACGAAACGGGTATGGAGGAGAGAAACTGCCTTCGGGCTGTTGGGCTTTTTCAGGAAATCCTTGTAAAGGGCTTTGATGAAGGGGTTATCGGCCGGATTCCGGACGGGTTTTCCCCGATCCTGGGCGTAGAGCGTCGCGGCCCTTCTTGCCTGGACCTCGAAGTTGCCCGCCGAGATCTGGCCCCCGCCACCGATGCAGCCTCCCGGGCAGGCCATCACTTCGATGTAGTCGAACTTCGGCCCCTTCCCGGAAACCAATCCCTCCACGAGCTCGCGTGCAGGTCCTAGCCCGCTCGCAACGGCAACATGGAGAGAACGGTTCTCGAACTGGAGGATCGCGGTTTTGACGTCCTTGAAGCCCCGCAGTTCGCGGAACTCCAGAGAGGGCGGCTCCCCGGTGGAAACGAGCCCTGCCAGCACACGGAGAGCCGCCTCCAGGACCCCGCCCGAAACGCCGAAGATGTCGCCGCCACCCGATGAGACGCCCATGGGGTCGTCGAAATCCTCTTCGGGAAGGTTAGCGAAATCGATTCCCGCTTCCCGGATCAGCCGCGCCAGTTCGCGGTTCGTGAGGACGAAATCCACCTCCCGCATACCTGAAACGACCATCTCGGGACGCGTGGCCTCGAACTTCTTCGCGGTACAGGGCATTACCGAAAAGACCACCATCGACCCGGGGTCGATCCCCATGCCCTCCGCGAGATGGGTTTTGGTGAGTGCCCCCGCGACCTGCTGGGGAGACTTGCATGTAGAAAGCAGGGGAAGCAGGGAGGGGTAGAAATGTTCTAAGAATTTGACCCATGCGGGACTGCTGCTTGTCATGAGAGGAAGGCCCAAACCGAAAGCGCTTTCCGGGGTTCCGTCGGGTTGTGCCCAGGACTTCTCCAGCCTTGCAAGAAGCTCGTGGGCCTCCTCCACCGCGACGAGGTCCGCGGCGAAAGTGGTATCGAAAACCTTTCGGAAACCGAGCCTGCGAAGGGCGCTGACGATCTTCCCCGCGACGTTGGTCCCCGCCTTGAACCCGAACTCCTCCCCCAAGGTTGCCCGGGTCGAGGGGGCGACCTGGGCCACGACGAACTTTCCCTGGTCGGCCAGCACGCTCCAGATGGCATCGGGGTCGGTCGAGTCGGATAGCGCGCCGGTAGGACAAACCAGGATGCATTGTCCACAGCCCACGCAGGGGGAGTCGATCATTCCGCTGGGAGCTCCTGAGGCTACTTCAGTGTTGCGACCCCGATCGGCGAACCCGATCGCATCGACTGTCTGGACTTCCCGGCAAACGAAAACGCACTTTCCGCAAAGGAGGCATTTCTCGGGGTTCCGGACAAGCGATGGATGGGAGGCATCGATCGCCCGCCCCTGGCCCTCCCAGGGAAAAACCCGCTCCCGGATTCCGACTTCGGCGGCAAGTTTCCTCAGTCCGCAGGGAGTCAGGCGGGTACAGGAATGGCAGTCGTCCGGGTGACCGGAAATCAGCAACTCGGCAACCATACGGCGAGTTTTCCGAACCAGGGGGGAGTTCGTTGTCACGACCATTCCCTCCCGAACCGGCGTGTTGCATGCGGTCTGAAGATACTCCTCCCCTTCCACCTCGACGACGCAGATGCGACAGGATCCGCTGTGCCGAGACTCCTTCGAGGAGCAGAAGCGGGGGATGATGACGTTCACCTTTTCCGCCGCCTCGATGATGGTCGTTCCGGCGGGTACCTCGACTGGAATGGAGTTGATCAACACCCTTGCAGGCCTTTCCATGTTCATTCTCCGCAGACTCCTGCCGGACAGGTGAATTCCTCGAAGTGGGCGCGAAACTCTTCCCGAAAGAAGGTGAACCCCGAAAGGACCGCACCGCCGGCGAGCCGCCCAAGGCTGCACCTGGACGCAAGGCGCATCGTTTCACCCAGCGATCTGACAAGAGGCTCCGGTTCATACTCCGGGTTGGTCGGCATCCGGGACTTTCCCGACCGCGGTGTGTGCTTCCTTTCGCAGGTCTCCTGGAGAAGCCGGAAGATCCGACGGGTTCCTTCCCGGCATGGGGTACACTTTCCGCAGGATTCCGCCGCGAAATACCGCGCCAGACACATGGTCAGATTGACGATACAGTTTACACCGGAATACGCAATGAGGGCCCCCGGCCCCCAATTCACCCCGATCTTTCGGAAGGATTCGGGGTCCATGGGTGTGTTGAAAAGTGACCTGGGAAGAAACCCGGAGGAGACACCACACGGGGTGACCGCCGTGATTTCCTCGCCATCGAGGGCTCCCCCCGCAGCATCCAGCATTCCCTGGACGGTTGTACCCGCGGGGAACTCATAAACTCCGGGCTTCCTTACCCTCCCGCTGATACTCACCACTCGGGACCCGGGATACCGAACCCTTCCGGAGCCGGAGAATTTGCTTCCCCCCTCCAGAAGTATTCCGGGAACGTGCGCAAAGGTTTCCGCATTGGAAACCAGGGTTGGTTTTCCGTAAAGGCCCACCGAGTCGGGGAAGGGGGGTTTTTCGCGCGGAATCGCCCGCCTCCCCTCGAGGAACTCCAGAAGGGCGGTCTCCTCCCCGCATGAAAGGGCTTCGCCCCCGCAGCGGGTCTCGATTATGCAATCGAATGAGGAGCCCAGGATTCCGCGGCCGAAGAAGCCCTTGCCATTCAGATCACCAAGAACGTCTCCAAGACGCTTTTCCAAACCTGATTGCCGGCAGCTCAGGGGCAGGATCACCGTTCCGGCGGAAACCGCGTAGGCCGAGATCAATGCTCCCTCGAAAACCCGAAAGGGATTCCGTCGAAGGAGCTCGCGATCCTTGAAACACCCGCACCCCGATTCCATGGCATTTATTATGACGTAACGCGCCTTTTCCGCGGCCCGCGAAACCCCCTCCATCTTCTTCCAGGTAGGGAATGCCCCTCCCCCTCTGCCCCGGAGGTTGCTCGCATTGATCTCGGAAATCACTTCACCCGGAGAAAGTTTGAGGGCCTTTTTCAAGCCTTTCATCCCTCCTGAATGGAGGTAATCCTCCAATGTTTCTACCGGGGAACCAAGCAATGAGCCCTCAAATTCCTGATTCATCAGATGCCCCTTTTCTGGGATCCCCGCTGGGCGGATAGAGCCTCTTCGATGATTCCGATCGCTAGTTCGGGAGTCACCTTCTCGTGAACAACCCCGTTCAGGGCAATCGCGGGTCCCTTTTCGCAACGGCCGAGGCATTGGTGTGTTTGAAGATAAAAGACGCCATCCCGGGACGATTCATTCTCCTTGATTTTCAAGAATCTCTTGACCGCCGAAAGAACCCGACCGGCATTGCATGCTTCACAGGAAAGCCCTGCGCAACATTCTATAAGGATCCGGGTTTTGGACCTCAGTCGGAAACGGGGATAAAAAGTGACCAGACCGTTGACCTCGGCCTTGGAAACCTGGAACCCTTCGGCGAGGAGACCAACCAGGGGTTGTGAAACGTACCCCAGATTCTTGACAATCTCGTGAAGGGCCAGAATCAGTTTGGTCCGGTCCTTTCCGTAGTGATCGATGATTTCGCGAACGATGAAAAACGGGTCTTTTTCCATTGCAACCTCTATGTGAAAATTTACACGAAATTTTGGAACTTGTCAACATTCAAGAACGGGAACCCCAGCGAGGGCTGCTCGCGCGAAAGCTGAACCAGCGCGCGTTTTGGTGCTTCATGGGCAGATAAAAAAGTGGAGGGGGGAATTTTTTTTGATATTGGATGCTTGTCTCCAGGACGCAAGCAATATCTCCTAGCCCTCATCGACGGCATGGCAGAATCCATCTCTTGGAGCCCGTTTCCGCGGAGTCGGCAGCGCTGGTGTTTCTTGTGAAATTTTTCGCTTTTTTATCCGAAGCCCTTGAAACAAGGGCAATGAAACCCGTCCTTTTAGGATCTCCAAACCTGGAACCGATTTCGAAAGGAAGAATTTCCGAAAGCAGGCCTGGAGTCCGTGGCTTTATGCCTCCGGCCAGGAACCTTTATTGATCAGGGTTCTAGTGCCCCAAAAAGGGCTTGGACGAGTACGATTTCCGGAAAATCCCCTAAATTTTCGGTGGGATGGTTGCGGTTTTCAGAAGGTTTGCTATAATTGAGAGCAGGATGTTGGGTACATCCGGGTAAAAACAGGGTAGGTTTAAATTTTGGGTAAGTTCTTATCGGGTGGTGTTCTAGGGTAATCGGGTAGGTTCTCAAAGGTATCGGGAATTCCAAATGAATCAGGAGTAGTGTATGAGGAACAAAACCATTCGGTTCCTGAGCAAGATCATGTGTCTTGTTCTGGTAGCGGGGTTCGTTGCTGAGGCCCCTCTGTTTGCCGCTGCCGAAGCGATCAAAGTGAATGTAGGCGGCCAGACGGTCAACGTGACCCCAGGGCAGTGGATCACTGTCAAGAACGGTCCCGTCACTTCCAGCTACAACGTCCGGTACGTTAACGGTCAGCCCGTAGCTCTGGAGACCAGCCAGTACATGAATCTGGTATTCGGCTCCAACAACGCGGGAACCGCCGCCACGACCCAGAGCACCCAGGCGGGGACCACCGTTGCCAAGACCTCCACACCCCAGGTGAATGCTTCGGTCCAGACCACTGAACCGGTCGGCACCACCGTCGCCAAGACCTCGACCCCGGTTTCCGGTGCCGCCAACGCCAACACCAGCACCACGGCCACCACTCAAGCCCCCACGACCTCGGCGGCCGACAGCAAGGGTGGAAGTTGGATCAAGAACGAGCTGAGCGAGTACGGCTCCAAGATCAAGGACAGCTTCACTTCCGGGAAACAGAGCGGCAACGAATTTGGCACCAAGACCTATGAAGGCGCCAAATCCGGCGTCGAAAAGGTTGGAACCGGCGTGAAGGGCATTGGCTCCAAGATCGGCGACCTCCTCCGCGGAGCCAAAGATCGCATCGCCAAGATCTTCCACAAGAATCCGACCCCGGCCAAGGGCTCCGAGCAGTCCGGGCAGAGCGGTCAGACCGGCCAGAGCGAACAGTCCGGGCAGTCCGGCCAGAGCGGCCAGAGCGAGCAGTCCGGGCAGAGCGGTCAGACCGGCCAGAACGAACAGGCCGGCCAGACTCAGCAGAACCAGCAGCAGGCCGGCCAGACCTCCGGTCAGAGTGGTCAGAGCGGCCAGTCCACGCAGAGTGGCGACAAGCCCGGCTTCTGGGACAAAACCAAGGCCAAGCTCTCTTCCGGATATCAGGCAGGAAAAGCCATGACCAACGCCGGTGTCCAGAACGTCAAGGACAGCCTCAAGTCCGGTTTCAGCCCCAAGAACCTGCTCATGACCGCTGGAATCACCGTCGGTGTCGACCTTGCCACCCAGATCATCAAGGGTGAGAAGCCCAGCCTGAAGAAGGCCCTCAAGACCGTCTGCTGCGCCGAGTTCGCCGGCGGTGTCGTAGGCTCCGTCACCGGTGCCGCGGCCGGATCCTTCTTCGTGCCCTTCCTCTCCGCAGTCCCCGTGGTCGGTGGTGTCCTGAGCGCCCTCGCTCCCACCTTCGGCTCCGTGGTCGGCGGCTCCGTGGGCGCCTACCTCGCCGGTGACCTGAAGAACGGCCGGTTCTCCATCAAGGAAGCCTTCAAGCATGTCGACTGGGTCGGCGTGGCCGGTCAGACCGTTGGTTCCGTCGTCGGCACGATGGTCGGCTCGATGATCTTCCCGCCCTTCGGAACCATCATCGGCGGTATCGTCGGCGGCATGGCGGGCAACTGGATCGCCCACAAGATCGCGGGATTGTTCGGAAAAGGCCAGTCCACCGGATACGATTCCGTGGCACTCCCCACCGGAACCAACCCGTATTCCCAGAGCCAGGTCGGTGGCAGCGTGACCATCGGTGGAGTCGCTGCGGGCAGCGAGATTGCCGTGAGTGGCGATCAGAGCTCAATTGCCGCGAATGCCCCCTCGGTCGAGGTCAACGAGACGATCGGGAACTACTCCTCCGAAGTCCAGCTGGCCTATGCCAAATACCAGGAACTCTATCGCCTCTACAACGAGATGGTCTCCCAGGGCCGCCAGGCCGACGCCCTCAAGGTCGCCCAGGAAATGAACAAAGCCAAGGGTGAGTTCGAAGCTCTCAAGGCCAAATCCGGAAAGTAACCCTCTCCAAAAAAATCCCTCCGGGTGTGAACCCGGGGGGTTTTTTTTACGTCTCAAAAGAAAGCGCCCCGAAAATCGGGGACGCGTACTTTTTCATGCTTCGGAAAAATTTCCCTCCCCAGTGGGTTGTTGCCCGGGGAAATTCTATGAGATATAATGAACTCGAGGTTGAAGCCCCGTCGGGGTGTCCAATTTTCGGAAGCGAGGCGGCATGAATGGATGACCAGCGCACG
>CAYRYU010000003.1:172648-187120 GCA_964428355.1 uncultured bacterium | reverse complement strand
CGAGAAACGGTGCCAACGTTGGAATACTGAATGACTTCAATGACGCCGTCGATACGGCACTATCCGAATTTAAGGCAGCTTGCGAGGCCGAAATCTCCAGGTTTGCAGTAAACAAGAAGATAGAAGCACAAATCGCCTTATTGAATGCCAGGTGATTGCCGAGTGGTTACCGCCTATCTTGATGGTGACCGATATTGAAAGAGAGTGAATGAATGTGATGAATATCATGAAAACAGGGGTATGGCCCAGATTGCGAATCCTTCAAGTCCTGGCTTTGGCGTGCCTGACCATCACCCTGCTGAGCGCATGCAGTTCCAAGTCCGGGAGCTCATCCAAACTTTCCAAACCCAATGATCTTCCTGCGGGAGAAGGGACGGCGGAATGCCGACTTCTGAATGCTACGAAACCGGTCATCCGGGTGTCCCGCAAGGAAAAGACGCTCGACCTGGCAGGCCCCAAGGATCTTCTCTTCCATCCGGGTGACCGCCTGGAGAACACCTCAGAGGAGATCCTCCGACTTTCCGCAGTGACCGATGAAGCGACTTTTTCCATGAGGTTACGCGCCAAGATCGAGTTCCAGCTAAGAAGCCTGGTGGTCAAGGAGGGCCGCGTCCGCATGGAATTCAACAGGGTCAAGGGAGTCTACAGCATCCGCCTTCCGGTCGTGGTGCTTGCGATCCGAGGGACCCGACTCGACGTTACGGTGAACGAGGATAAAACCTCTGAAGTGGTTCTTCTCGAGGGAAAGATCGGCATCGTTGACAAGAACGGAACAGAAACCATTATGGAAGCCGGTCAGCGGGCCTTGATTCCTGCCAAGGAAGATGGGAAGGTCGTGTTCACCCCATTGGGAGATATCAAGGATTCCTTCGAGGACCTTTCTGACGAAAAAGCCATCAAGACGATCCGTTGAAACGGGAGGCGACGTTGAGAGAACTTGGTTGTTCGCCAACCCGGCACGCATGGGGAGTCACTTTTGTCGAGCTCATCGTATCGATCTCCCTCCTGTGCATTTTGGGCGCGATATTCTTCCGGGTGATGGGGCGGGTGAACCAATCCGCCCAGCCGACCCTCTCTGATCGCCTGATCATCAATACCGACTTGACACAGGCCTCCAATTCGCTGATCGACCGGATCCGGGAGAGCCTCGAGGTCGTCCGCCCCACTCTCGGGGAAACGACCCCTTTCCTGGTTCTTCGCAACACCTACAATCAAATGAACCTGCTTTTCCTCGAACCGGATGAACCGAATTCCGCTTTGTGCAAGAAGTCCCTTTTCCGCCTGAAATCGTTCCTCAGGGATGGGACTCCCAACGGAACCAGCGAGGTGATGTTCGATTCCATCAGGCGCTTGACCTTTACCTGTTACAGTCCGAACCAGGTTCAGTTCAATCTGGTTTTGAGCAACCTGAAGGGCGATCTGGGCATGGTTACCCAGGCCAGGATGGTGTCGTTCGGAGAATTGGAATGAAGAATCAACAGGGCTTTTCCTTGATCGAAGTCGTGATAGGAATCTCCATCCTCGCCTCCATCCTCGGCGTTTTCATCATCGGGGTCCGTTCCGCCCGAAAGGAAGCGGAGTTCAGCGACAAGCATCTTTCCGTGTTGCTTTGCTCCCAGAAAGTCATCGAGGATCTCATGGAGGAGATCTGGGTGAACCCCTTCGGGTTCCAGACTCTGGGGATAGAGAATGATTTTTCCCCACCGACTCCCATTACCGAGGGAAAATCCGTGTTTTTCAGCAATCTCGAGGCCGTAGGGGATGGGCCTTCGCGAAATGACGTCATCGGCCCGGAAATGAAACCCCTTTATAACCAGGTCGAGGATCTCAAACTCGAGGTGTCAGCGGAGCGGATTGCACCTGTGACCGAGAACCGGCCGGAATCCAACCTCTACCACGGTAATATCTCGTTCGTCTGGAACGGCAGGCGTGGAAAAGGCCAGGGAGAGGTTGAGACCCTGTTCTTTTCCCCCATCACCCCCAAAAAAATTTCACCCGGCTCCCTCGTCGATCCGGCCAGTTCCGATGCCTCCTACACGGCTATTCTTGGGTCGGCCGGCGGATCACCCGAGCTCCTGAAAAACCTGGGGGAAGTGTATCGGGCTTGCAGGGCGTTCATTCGTTCCGATTTCTATACCAAATCTTTCAATGAGATCCAAGAACTCAAAAAGGTTTCCCGTGGTTGCCGGTTTCCAAGCAAAGAGTTGTACAGCTGCCACGCCAAGTTGGCAAGCGTGTGGTATGAGATGGCCCGTCGTTCACTCAACTTCCTGCTTTCTATCGAGCCGGCAATGACGGCATTCTCGAACCGGTATTCTTCCGGCAGCCTGGGTTTGGAGTTCGAGAAGCAATCCTGGAAGCTGAAAGCGATCATGCGTGATTTCCGTCTGGTTTATGAAACGCTTGTTTCCAGCCTTCTACAGGCCCGAGCCAATTACCAGTTCATCGTATCGCCACCTCTCGCCGGTTACAAGGGTATCCGGATGCAGTTTTATCTGATCATCCGGGTCATGGATCTCTACCGGGTTCTGATGCTGATTCCCACCCACCCCTACGGACTTGCCGAGTATCGGAATTTCCTTCTACAGCTCGATGCATTCGGGAAGGGACGAAGTCCAGGCTTGAGCCGGATGGTGGCATTCGAGCTCGCCAACTCACAAAACCTCGGTCAGGTAGTGGCGAGACTTCCAAACCTCAAACAGCTCGATACGCTTTTCGGGCAGAAAATGCGCCCCATCCTGGGGTTCCTTCGTAAAACCCTGACAACCCCGGAACCTGTGACCTCGAACTGACCAAGGGGATCCAACCCGTTTGACAGGAGTTTCGGCATTCACAAATCGTTTGCGCATTCCTGAGGGGAATTGGTCGAAGCCGAGTTCCTGAAGAGAATCGAAGAAACGCTTGAAAACGGATTTCCTTCGAAAATCCATCGAGATTCTTTCCGAACCTCCCGGAACCGGGATGCGTATGATAGATTGGAAGGCCTGCGCTGCCCGTGTCAAAAGAATAGCAGTCAATTTTTGGAGGTGGGGCGATGAAACATCCAAACAAAATTCAGTTGGGGAAACTCTTCCTTCTCGTGATATTCCTGGGTTTTGCGACCTTTTCCGCTAACGGCCAGGATACGAGCCCCACGACGGGGCAAATGTTCCCGAAAAGCCAGGATGGCGCAGTCCTTGAGGGCACCTCCCAGGCAGGGAACGGCAGCTTCCTCGATTCCCTCCAGACCTCACAGGAAGGCGGCACTCCGGCGACACCCGAATCGGGAATCGGAGAAACGGCCCCCGAAGGTGGTGAAACCCCCTCAGTTTCGGATGATTCCGGCGGAAAGGTTGTCTCCAAGCGGAAACCGAAGATAATGGCGAAGCTGGACTTCCAGGCCATCATCGGAATCATCAAGAAGATCATCCAGGCAATCTTCGGTGGCGGCTGGGGCGGTGGTGGCGGCGGCGGCGGAGATGACGGCGGCGGTACCGACGGCGGCGACGACGGCGATGTCGACGGTGGGGAAGACAATGATGATACCGATGGAGACACCGGTGGCGGAACCACGACCACGACTCCCGGAACCACGCCTGGTCCGGTCGGCGACGTTCCCTCCGGCGTTTCGGCCCTCAAGAGCGCAATCAAGTCCAAGTTCGGGACGACCATGGCGGGCAACTGGTCCGAAAAGTCCCTCAAAGCTGTTTACAAGACCCTGAGCGTTCTTCCCGAGAATTTCCGGAAGCGGTGCAAATACATGGAAAGGGGCGGAAACCGCGGCGGTCTTCTTGGAATGGGCACCGTGGGCTCACCCGGCCAGATCTGGATCTACGGAGGCGCGTTCTCCGGAGACGGAACCGGCATCGGGACGATCGTCCATGAGATGTGTCACAACTTCCAGGGGAACTCCTCGGTGACCAATGCCTGGCGCCAGACCATCCGTGGCCGGTCGGTCTCCAGCTACGGGAACACCAACTCCCTCGAAGACATGTGCGAATCCGTCCGGACCTACTACACCAACCCCTCCTGGATGAAAAAGAACCATCCCTCCCGGTACAACTTCGTCAAGGACAAGATCATGGGCGGGGTCGAATTCCAGGGCAACGAATGGAAGTGAGCCCGACTCCCTTTTCGTAAGGACCGATGAGAAGGACCCGCCGAAGAGGCGGGTTCTTCGCGTACAGGAAGCTTCGCTTTTTCCCGAGGCCTGATTTCGCCGCCGAAGAAACCTGTCAGGGGCCTTCCAGGATCTCCGGGGGAAGGGGTTCGATCCGCTTGCCGGCGCAAAGAGCGAGGAAATGGGGAGCGGAGGCGGGATCTCCGGTGCTTATGATTTCCCCGTGACATCCGAAAAGGAAGACGTGACGGAAAAACCTGCGAAGTTCGGTTTCCAATGAATCGATTTTCGCCGCTCTGGCTCTGGCCCCGGAGCGTCCTGCGGGGGGCCATGGAAAGGATCTGGCGGGGCCACCGAGTAGCGCCACACCCTTGGGTTCCAGTCTTCGGACGATCGACTGGAGGGGAAAGGAATCCTCCCGCCCGGGATTGGGCCGGGTCCAGGACAGTCTTACGGCGGCGTCGAAATGGCCCGACTCACTCGAAAACTGGGCGGAAGTGGCGAAGGATATCGATTTTCCCTGCCACCGCCCCGCGGCGTCGGTGACGGTTGCCTCTTCATCGCCAATTCCCAGCGCCTGGCCGCAGCTCTGTGCGAGGATCCAGGTTCCTAGGCCGCTCCCGCAGTCGAGGTCGAGGATGCGCCGGGGCTTTCCTATCATCCGCGCCGCGAACTTGTACCGCGCGAGAATCTCAATCAACTCCCGTGGCCGGTGCAGGAAGAGATCAGACAGGTGGGGGCCCAGGTCGATCGCGGGGCCGTTGAGCATGGACGTGACCTGCGCCCACTCCCTGGACATCTTCTCCGTCATCTTCCGGTTCTCTTTTCGCATGCCAGGGCCAGGAGATAATGGGCCATAGAGGGAAATCCGGAATGTACGATCTCGTCATTCATCGAGAAAATGAATACATGCTGGAAGAAGATCTCCATCGTCGTCTTCAGGCGGTCCTCGGTGAAGATATTGACGTGCCCCAGTCGGCTGGCTTCGGAGGCAAAGGCCTGGGACGTGCTGTTGGGGGTGCCCACGATGCAGATTCCGTCATCGTCCAGGTTGTCGAGGACGGTCTGCCAGAACCGAAGCTCATCCTCATGGGAGATGTGCTCGATCACGTCCAGGGACAGAACCGTTCCGAAGCTGCCGAACCGCCTCCCGAGGAAATCCGCGGCCACGAAGCGGCACCGGTCGGAAGAGAAGTGGGAATCGGCGGTTCCGATGGCGTCGCGGTCGAAATCGACCCCGGTGTAGTCCGCGGACTTCTCTGCAAGGATCGGGACCCCGATCCCCTCGCTGCAACCCAGCTCGAGGATCCGTCGCCCCCTCGCCGCGAGGTCGGCTGCAAACCGGTATCGTGCGAGGACGAACCCCAGGCGTTTCGGGTCCTGGTGAAGGTTGAAGGACCAGTGTCTTCCCAGTTCGAGGCAGTTCGTCGGCTTTTTCATCGGCGGCGCATGAAGCTGAGGTAAGACTGACCCCGGCCGAAAAGGGGTGCGAAGCGGGGAACCGGGGGAACCTTCCCTTCGGAAAGAAAACCGAAAACCCCGTTCACGAAATCTTCCAGGGCAGCCGCGGTTTCTGGGGAAAACCGTGCCACCGTTCTCGCCACTTCTGAAACCTCGTCGGCGATCTTCCGGACGGTGTCCGGCGAAAAACCTCTGCCCGTTTCCATCACGGAGGAGCAGATCCGTTGACACCTTTCCAACAACTCCTGGCCACGGGCCTCTTCCAATGCAGGAAAAACGAAGCGATGGTCGAGGAAGTTGTGCAGGTTCCTGCGGTATTCCCTTATTGCCAGATCGTTGAAGCCGGTGTCGCGGCCGATCTCCTTGTACCATCGCCAATCCGTCAGGAAGTGGGGTGAGGAACCGTAGATGTCGAAGGAATCCTCGAGTGCTTCGATGGCGTCCTGAACGGAGAACAACCTTCCCTTGATGGGATGGATCATGTTGTCGAGAATCCAGTCGGAGTGGGGACGGCTCATTCCCTTCAGCGAAGCGAGGTGGTCGCGGAAAACCGGAAGAAGGCAGTCGACCATCTGTTGGACCGTCATTCCGGGCCTGAGGTGAAAGTCGACCAGGACCCGTCGCAACGCCTCGCTCACCCAGGAAACCGGGTCGACGCAGGTGACAACAACGAGACCCCCGGGGCGGGCGAATGCCCCCACTTTGCGGGCGAACCCGGAGGGATCGTTCTGGAAGGGGATGACGGCTTCGCAGAGAACGACGTCGAAGCACGTATCAACGGGGAAATCCTCGATCAGGGCCTCGACGAGCCTGCACTTCCCGAAATTCGGCCGGGGGGAAAGCAGCTCGCGGGCCCGCTCGAGTCCGGTGGGGTTCCCATCCACCAGAACGTACTCGGCCGGGTCGAGGCTGAGCGTGAAAAGTGCGTTGTAGCCGCTTCCCACTCCGAACTCGATGATCCTTCTGCCCGAAAGGAAACCCGGAGGGATGCCCAGGTGGCGGTAGAGGGCGCCCCGGCGCGCGAAATGCCGTTCGAGATCCGAGATGTCCTGGGTGACGGGGGAAATCCGGTTTTCCTTGTAGAAATCGAGAAAGGGCCGCTTCGTGTCTTTTTCTTTCGCTCCCAATGATGGACCCTCCAATCTTCCGAATGTGCAGAAGATGCGGAAATTCTACCGATTTTTCGGCGGGATGGCAAATCGGGGTTGGCAGAGGTTGTCGCGTGGGGTAGAATTTCGGGGTGGGGAGTCGAGAATGAACCTTTGCGCCGAGTCGGTGGCCGCGATCAAGACCGTTTCCGATCTCGCAGGAAAGAGGCGGATCGCTTTCGTTTCAGGTAATTTCAACATCCTGCATCCCGGACATCTCCGGCTGCTCAGGTTCGCGAAGGAGTGCGGCGATCTGCTGGTGGTTGCGGTTCTTCCGACGGGGGCCCCGGGCGCTTTCGTTCCCGAGCCCCTCCGGCTCGAAGGTGTGAAATCGATAAGCTGGGTGGATCACTGTTTCCTTCTTACCGACCCCGTCCCCGACTTCATCCGGGAACTGAAGCCCGCGACGGTGATCAAGGGCAGGGAATGGGAGGACCGTGAGAATCCCGAGGCCAAGGCCGTCGGGGAATACGGAGGAAAGCTGGTTTTCGGGTCCGGCGAGACTTCGTTTTCCTCGATCGATCTCATCCAGGAGGAGTGGAAGCGCCTCACCACGAGCCCGTTCCAGCAACCCCGTGATTTCCTGGCCAGACACCAGATCAAACCCGCCCACCTAAGATCGATTCTGGATTCCATGAAAGACCTCTCCCTCTGCGTCGTGGGGGATACCATCATCGACGAATATGTGACCTGCGAAGCCCTCGGGATGTCCCGGGAAGACCCGACGCTGGTCGTCCAGCCGATTCTCAGCGAGAAGTTCATTGGGGGGGCCGCGATCGTTGCCGCTCATGCCCGGTGTCTTGGGGCTAAGGTCCATTTCTTTTCCGTTGTGGGGAACGACGAGAGTGCCGCGTTCACCCGTTCCGCCCTGGAAAAAGCCGGGGTCGTTCCGCACCTATATGTCGACGAGAGCCGTCCCACGACGCTGAAGCAGCGGTTCCGGGCGGAGCAGAAATCCCTTCTCAGGGTCAGCCACCTGAGACAGCATTCCATCGATGCGGGGCTCAGAAACCGGCTTTTCAGCGACATGAACGATCTCCTTTCCTCCGTGAAGCTCATGGTGTTTTCCGACTTCAACTACGGATGCCTTCCGCAGCCCCTCGTCGACAACCTGATCGAGGCGGGAAAGAAGCGGTCGGTGCTGATGGTCGCCGACAGCCAGTCATCCTCCCAGGTGGGGAACGTGACCCGCTTCCAGCACCAGAATCTCCTGACTCCAACCGAGCGGGAAGCCCGGATCGCGTTGTTCGATTCTGAAGGCGGGTTGGTCACTCTCGCCCATGCCCTCCTGAAGAAGGCCAATGCCCGGAACATACTTCTCAAGATGGGCGCGGAAGGCGTCCTGATCTACTCCCAGACCGATGGCCCCCCGACAGGGTGGGGGGAACCTGCCGAAACCCCTGGGGAGACTCAAGGTTCCCTCGGAGAGGTGGGTGAGTTTTACGTCACCGACAGGCTTCCGGCCTTCAACCCCGCGCCCAAGGATGTCGCTGGCGCCGGAGATTCGCTCCTGATCCTGACATCCATGGCTCTGGCGATGGGAAACGACATCTGGAAGAGCGCGTATCTGGGTTCCCTGGCCGCCGCCTGCCAGATCGGACGGATGGGCAACATCCCCCTGACCCGCGAAGACCTCCTCCCCCACCTCCCTCCAGGTTAGGAGTGGCGGGGGAATCCGATTCCGAAAACCAAGATCCGTAAACGGTTCATCAGAACCATCCCCGGTTCAAATCAGTTTTCGCAGGCTGGTCGGAAACGGATATTGGGTTCTCAGCGAGTTCCGGGGGGAAGATCGAACCTTGGCGAAAGGGGTTGCGAGATCCGGGTTTTAAGGATGAAGGGAATGGTTCCGATATGGTCTGCCGGGTTGGCGGGAGGCTCCAGTGAAAGTCCGATCGCGGATCCCGAGGAAACCGGAGATAGCGACTCGGTAGGGAAGCCCGCCCCGGGAGGTGCAAACGATTCGTCGAAATTGGTGGCTGGAAGAACACGTTTGGAGGGTGTCTCCCGTCCCCCCCCCCACCACAAGATCGCTAGGAATCCGATGATCCCCGCCAGGGCCACGGCGAAAAACAATCGGGGATTCCCCTTTTCCGAAAAGTCTGCTGGGCCGCTCCGGATGACACGTCGGGGTGGAGGTGCGACCCTGGGTGCGGGGACACGCCTTTTGTCCTCATCCTTTTTCCAGAGGACCTCGAGTTCCTGAGCGATTCCCTTCGCCTGTTCCGGGGATATCAGTTTCCATTCCAGCATCTCAGAGAGGCTCTGCTCGCGGATCCTGCGGACTTTCGCCGCCTGTTCCCCCTCGAGCTTCTTCTCGAGCCCGAAAAGGAGTTGTAGGTTCTCCCGCCCGGGATTCGACTGGAAAAGCGCCAGACCGTCATCTAAAAACTCCCGCCCCGCGTCCGTGCCAAGGAACTGTGTCAACTCGTTCCGGATCAGGAAGAAATCGAAATGGGCGAAAGTGCGGAAGGCATCCTGCCGGTCCTGGGGGGCAGCCGTTTTCAAAACGTTCAGGAGGGTGGAAACCGCCTGAAGGGGGTCGTATCTCCCCAGGATCTTCAAAGCCCGCGTCCTGACGCGGGGTTTCGTCGGTTTGAAATACCGGCCCAGAAAGGAAAGAAGGCGATCGTGATCCTCGAAATCCAGGTATTCCAGGGCTTCCGCCGCCAGTCGCTCATCGGCATCGGAGGAAAGTTTGAAGCATGGGTCCCAGAAGCCTTTTGCCCCGATACGGGTCGCGGCCTTTATGGCCAGCCGAAGAAGATCGGGAGCTTGTCCGGTTGCGCCGATGATCCCACCCAGAATCGGCTTTGCCGAATCCAGGTCTGGCGGCAAAAGCCGCGCCAGCCAGAACCCCTTGTCCTTTTCATTGAGATCGGTGAAACTCACAACCTTCGGCGGTTCGGGCGGCCTATCCCCCTTCTCCGAACCCTCGATCACGCTCTCGAGCCAGGCCTTGACCCCGTCGGAAAGTCGCCATTGGAGCGCTTCCTTGAGGACGCTCAGCGATCCGGGGTCATTGCGCATCGAGGAAACCAGGGTGCGGGCGGTTTCGAAATCGTATTCCTCCCCGGTTTCCAGGTTTCCGAGGCAGCTGCGGAGCTTCCGGTGAAGGACCTTCCGATCGATGAATTCCTGCAGCCTTTTCGTGTATCGGTCGTACGGCTCCTCGAGGATTCCAGCTTCGCAGATCGTCCGGCAGATATTCTGGAACATTTCCTTCATGGCCCGGCCTTTTTCGACCGGCGAACGGGAGATGATATCGGCCAGCGCGAAGGGGACCTCCGGATCTGGGTTGGATTCCAGCAGGAGCCCGGCCACCCTCAGCATGTCGGGATCCGACTCGGCTGTAAGGAACTTCAGGAGAATGGGCTTGACGAAAGAAAAGGGGAGGAACACGCAGTCCCTGACCGCGGCCATCCTGAGAGAACGGTCTTCGCTGAAGAACAGGAATTCGAGATGTTGGGCGGCCTCATCGGGGGCGATGGAAGCGAGAGCCCGCACCGCGAGCGACCGCAGGCGGGGGTCGGAAGTCTCGAGGAGAGAGGGGAGGTCGTTCCTCAATGAGTCGGGGGCTCTTCGGGCAAGGGTTTCCAGAACCGCAACCTGGAGGGTGAGGCATCTTTCACGCAGGAACACCCGGGTGAGGGATTGAAGCTGATCGGGCTTCCACCATTGGCCGAAAGTCTTCACCAGCCTTGCCGCGACCGGGGGACGGATTTCAAGCTCGAACTGACTCCACCCCCAATCGGAAATCCGGGAGGCGTGATCGGGGGCAAGGGTTCCAAGGAGAGTGAGTTTCCTGACCACCGGAGCCGACTCGAAACTCCTTTCGAATTCCCCTCCTGAGATGGGAACCGCAAGTTGGGGGGGGGGATCCCCGCCGTCCTGGTCCACCCGTTCCTTGATGGCCTCAAAGGCATAGGAAAGGAGCTGCCTGCACTCCTCGTCGGTCTCGTACAGGTCCCTTTCCCGAAGCGCGGCAAGGAGTTCCCGGGATCTTCCGTGCTCGATGGCCTGCTCCAGGGCAAGTATGCGAAAGGACCTGAAAGGGGTCGCCAGGTCGTTGATGATCCTCTGGTCGGAATTCTGCGATGTGTGGGTCGCGATGCTGCTCATCTCCTCATTCCATGGGAAGAATGTCAGGCGTGAATCGATGTTTGGAACCTGTTACTCACGGCCTCCCTATTCGGATTCAATCGACCGACTCGGGACCGGCTCCATTATACTATAGTCTTTCTTTCGAAAACTTGTGGAATCAAGCATCCATGAGGTGTTCATGATCCCCGCCCCCGTGTCGGCATTTCCTCTGGTTGTTTCATCCAAGCCATGTTCGAATTGGAAAAATGTCACAAAAGGGGAAAAAAGAAAACGGCCACGCCCTGAAGCGTGGCCGTCACAGGTGCCGGGGTTTACTTGGTCTTCAATTCCTTGACGAGGGTGGAGACTTCGGCCTGGATGGAGGAAGTGAGGCCGCCTTCGGAGAATGCGCGGAAGTTCAGGTGGGAGATGACATCGGCGCTGACTTCGCGGTTGTTCATGTTGGCGGTGGCGACATAGCTGCGGAGAGAAGAGGTGTCGCCATTCTCGATATCGGACACGATCGTCGGGGTGGTGGTCTTCTTGTAGAAGTCCTGGACCATTTCCTCCCAGAGGGAGTCCTTCGCGAAGGCCAGGTTGTTGTAATCCGCCGAGAAGCTGTAGGAGGAGGCGGGGAAGTAGATCGCGAGGCCCTTGGCATTGGTCATCGTGGTTCCCGTGATGCCGTTGGAGGCGACCACATCGTTGAACGCGGCTTCGAGCTTCTGGGAAGCGGTTTGGAAGGCTTCATCCTTGATGACGGTCTTGAGAAGGGCGTTCAGATGGCCGAGGTCGACGTTGGTGCGATAGTAGAACTTCTGGACCTTGGCAAGGGCGTCCTTGAACTGGACACCGTAGTCGGCGGCCATGGCGGCCTTGCAGAACCCGTCGATGGCGTCCCGGAGGGAATCGAGTTTCGCGCACTCGACCGCTGACTGGGTGGTGTTGCCCTTCCCCTGGGTTCCGCCGTTGTAGGAGGCGGCGAAGGTCTTGACGAACATTGCCGCAGTATCTTTCACGGGAAGATCTTTCGTCATCCCGCCGAGCATTCCGTCATAGGGATATCCCTTACCGGGTTCGGTCTCTTCGGAGGCGACCACGAAATCAGTGCTGTCCTTGACGGCGTAGGCTACTTCCATCATCTGCATGAGGCATGCGTCCATGCAGAAAATGTCGAGGTTGCGGCCGAGGAACCCCTTGATCTCGGCCATCGCGAGGCCGAGCTGCTCGGTGGTGATATGGTTGTTCGTGGAATCGTCGTAGGAGATTCCCTTGATGATGTCTTCGCCGTTCTTCCAACCGGAACCGTGGTTCCAGATCACCAGCGCGTAGTGTTTCGCAGGATAGGCCGCGGCGACGTCCTTGAATGCCTGGACAAGGAATTTCCAGTCGCCCATGTCGAGCTCGCCCATATCCTTGACGAGCTTGACATTGCCCTTTTCGATGTAGTTGAGGGAGGCGGGGCCGTTTTCGCGGTCGATGAGGGAGACAACGTTGAGCCACTCGTTGCTGCCGACCTTGGCCATTTCCTTCTGGTCTTCAACGCCGAAGGAGTCCAGGTTGTTGTCGGCATTCAGGAATACGAAGTAGGTCCATTCCTTGGCGGCCTCTTGGGCCATGAGGGGGGAGGAAACCAGACAAACGAAAAGGGAGAGAACAACAATGCTCAATACTCGATTCATGCTACGTTCTCCTTGTGGACTTTCGATTCTTATCATGAGCTGCCGGATACTTTGATACTTGATACTGAAAACCCAATACTGGCGACCAATATACGGTACCACCCCGGGAGTGTCAAGTGGAAAAAAAGCACCCGGTCCGCAGCGAATTTACTCGTTTCACCGCGGACCGGAGGAGTTCGTTTACCGGATGGTGATTCCCTTGAGGAGGTCGGCGATTTCCTGCTTGACGCTTTCGTTGATCCCGGATTCGGAATGGAGGCGGAAATTGATCTCGCTGATCACGAAGCTGCGGACCTCGGGGGAGAAGTCGGCGGCGCGGGAGATGAAATCGCGGAGCCGGGTGAGATCACCGTTTTCGACGTCGGTTACGATGTTATCGGCCAGGGTTTTCTTGCCGAGGTCGGTGATCATTTCGTCCCACATCGTGCCTTTGCAGAAATCCAGGTTGGTGTAGGGCGATTCCATGGAGTAGTCGGAGGGAAGGTAGATCGCGATTCCCTTGGAGTCCTTCATGGCGGTTCCGCTGCTTCCGTTGGCTATGACCAGGGCCTGGCCGGCCGAGATGACCTTCTGGCAGGCGGTCTTCATGCCTTCGTCATTGACCTGGGCGAGGATGAGGGAGGCGAGATGCATGAGATCGCAATTTTCGGGGTAGGAATAGGTCTGGACCTTCTGGAGAGCCGATTTGAACTCCTTGGCGAACTTTCCGCCCATGGAGGCCTTGGCAAAGCCGTTGATTGCATCGACAAGGCCGGCGACCTTGGCGACATCCAGAGCGGACTGGGTGCAATCTTCGTTCCCCTGGCTTCCACCGGAGTAGGAGCCGACGAACGCCTTTACCCAAGCCTTCGAGAAGGAAACGGGGGTGGAACTCTTGGTGAGCTTGGAGAAAACGTCGTCGTAGGGGGTTCCCTTTCCCGGCTCGGTTTCTTCGGAAGCGACGATGTAATCGACGGAACCCTGGCAGACGTAAGCGACTTCGGCCATCTGCATGAGGCATGCGTCGAAGTTCAGGATGTCGATGTTGTGGCCGATGACCTTCTTGATCTCTTTGAGTGCTGTTCCAAGCTGGCCGGTGGTGATGTGGTTGTTGGATGAATCGTCATAGGAGATCCCCCGGACGATACCCTTGGATGCGTGTTTCCAGCCCGAGCCATGGTTCCAGATGGTGAGGACGTATTTTTTCGCCGGGTAGTTGGCGACGATATACTTCATGAAGTTCACGAGCAATTTGTAATCGCCCATGTCGAGCTCGCCCATGTCCTTGACCTTCTTGACATTGCCCTTCTCGATGTAGTTGTAGCAGGCGGGGCCGTTCTCACGGTCGATGAGGGTGACAAGGTTGAGCCAGTCGTTGGAACCGACCTTGGCCATTTCCTGTTGGTCTTCGACTCCGAAGGGGTCCAGGTTGTTGTCCGCGTTCAGGAATACCGCGACCGTCCATTCTTTGGGGGAAGAGGGGGCGATTTCTTCCTCTTGGGCGGAAAGGGGCCCGTAGGAAAGGATCAGGAAGAGGATGGTGGTAATACTCAATACTCGCTTCATCACTTCGCTCCTTATCGTTCCGACTTTTGAACTTCTACGACTTCCCGCCTGACCACCTCGGGGCGGGATATTTTCCATTATAAGAATGAAAATGGGTACCCGCAATGCCCCCGGGAGGGAAAAATCGGGTATACGGGTCTCAAAATCCGGGTTATAATGAAAATGGAGTGGAGTTACCGACCGAAACCTCGTTTCCCTTACCGGATGACAAGCCAGTTCATGCCGCTCCGTTGCATGATTTATGTCGGAAGGGGTGCGATCGACAAGATGAAAGGGATTGCCAACCGTCAGAACACCCTCCTCGGAAGGAAACTTTTCATCAGCAAACCCCGACCCATCGGAAAATCCTCCGGGAACCAGATTCGAGATCACGCCGTTCACGATCGCCCACGGAAAATAAAGAAAAGCTCCAGGAAAACCTCCGGAAAATAGAATTTCGATTTTCTCTGGGAGG
>CAYRYU010000003.1:160141-172548 GCA_964428355.1 uncultured bacterium | reverse complement strand
AAGAAAAGCTCCAGGAAAACCTCCGGAAAATAGAATTTCGATTTTCTCTGGGAGGCCGCCGTGAGAAGTCTGCACTTTCGTCGCCCGTTTCTTTCCCTTATCCTTGTCGCCATCCTCTGGGGAACCGCTCTCCCCTCGAACGGTGACATCACGAACGTCACGTGTGCCGTGACCCAGCCCGCCGATCTTACGAAGAAGTACAACGTCGGCCAGAATGTTATCCTCAAATCGACCTGGGCAAGTGACTCCGGCCCCTTTGCCGCCACTTTCAAGGTCGGTGGGGTCTCGGTAGGCAGCGTGAACACTTCGGGAAAGGACGTTACTTTCCTGGTAGCGGGTTCCCAGTTGTCCGAAGGTTCGAACCAGTTTTCGGCCGCGATCACGGAGATGGGGCCAGGAGGCACCACCTCACCCGACGCCCCCGCCAACGGTTCGGTGACAATGGACAAGACCGCTCCAACGATAACCCTGACCGTCACGTCGGGTTCCGTCGTCTCGCCGGTTTCTGGTTCGAATGAAGTCATCATGCAGTTCACTTCCAATGAAGCTCTGGGGGCCGCACCCAAGTTCAAAGTCTCTCCGGCTGAAATCGCCGCGGTTCAGGCTGATCCCGCGGAAACCCCACCCTATACCAGCGGACGATACAAACTCGTCGTTCCCGCAGGAACTGCCGGTGGTGGGTACACGGTCCAGGTGACCGCAGTCGATGACACGTTGCCCGAAACCTCCCGTAACCAGAGCGCCGCCCAATGCTCGTTCACCGTCGATTCGGCCGCCGACGGAGCCCCGGTAATCCATTCATGTTCGCCCAAAACCCCCTTCCGAACGGAAAGTCTTACCTTGACCGGTGCCTTGACCGCGGAAAACGGAACGCAAAAGGTCGAGGTGCTGGAGAACGGAGCGGTGAAGGGAACCACTTCCGTCGGGGCGGGAATCGACAACTGGACGATCGTGATCTCCCCCGTCGATCCGGGTCCCCATACCTATACCGCCCGGAGAACGGACGCTCTTGGGAACGTATCCGCGGAAAGCCCGAGGTTTGCCGTGGTGGCCGACAGGACTCCCCCCAACACCCCGATTCTCGACAAGCCGCTCAAGAACCCCACCAACCAGACCACGGTAACGATCACGGGGGCCAACGCGAGTGACACGAGCGGGCCGGTCAAGATCAAGCTGATGAGCGAGGAGGGGCAGATAGGCTCCGCCACGGCCGATTCGAATGGGGTTTTCACCTGCACCAACGTCAAGCTCAAGGTGGGAATGAACGTCATCATGGCCCAGGCCGCGGATACCACCTACGACGGAACCGGTGACTCCGGAAACGTGTCCGGATACTCCGGCGCGATCACGATAACGGTCGACCAGACGGCCCCCCAGGTCGTGAATCCGGGTGGAGTTATGATCGCCGTTCCAGGAACGAGCCCGACTCCTCCTTCAGTGCGGACTTCAACTTCTCCTGCTCCATCGGGCCAGGTCGCGAAGGCTCCTCTTCCCAGCCGGATGCTCTTTGCCCCGCCCACCGGAAAAAGCGGAGAGTCCTCGTCCGTCAACTTCAAGGCCTCCGCCCCCGCTGGGAACGTTGAAAAGCCTGGGACTAAGGCGAACGCGTCCGGCGAAAAACCGAAACCCACTTCGTTCCAGCTTCCGATCGGAAATGTTCCCAGCTCCCGGACGGAAATCTTCCTTCCACTTTCCGCGGTCAGGGACCGGGATCCCCGCCGCGTCCAGGCGGCCATTCTGGCCCGCCGTTTCTTTGAAAGCCCGACCGTCAGCTACAAGTATCCGATGTCCCTGACTCCCGAGGGGTTCAAAGGCTACCTCCCGATCACGGCGGCACATTGGGTATATCGCATCATGCTCGTCGACCGGGCGGGAAATGTCTCCTATTTCCCCGATTCCGGGGAATTCGTCAAGCGGTCGGCCCGTTCAGATACGTTGAAGCTGCAGCTCGTCCCCTCGAGGATCCTGGGTAACGACCCGGGATGCGATGAATGGCCCCTCCAGACATTGGGAATGCCCCCGGTCGACCGCCTCATGCAATACCGCCGCATTGTGGTCCATCCGGATCACATCGAGGACGTGAAATCCACATTGGCGGGGGTTGAAGGCGGCGATGCGATCGAGGTGGAGGAGCTCAGGCCGAACCTGGCCCGAAAAGCGGCTTTTCAGCGGGACATCGGCCTCCTGCAGGACGGAACCCTGCCCCGCGCTCGGCTCGACCTGTTGATCTCGGATATCGTCAACGGCGAGATCCCGCTCGAACTCCTCCCCGACCCGAAGGAGATCCCGGCGAAACCCGGTTTCGAGAAGGCCCGGGATTCCATCCGATTCCGGCAGCTTCACGAGAAACCCCGGTAACGAGCCAGAGGAGCGCCCCTTCCTCGACGGAAAGTTTCCAACGGTTTGAAACGGCCTGGTTGCTGATTCCCCGGCCGGTTCCAAACCGGAGGCTTTCCTTTTCCAGGGGCCATTTCACCCCGGACGAGGAAACCCCCTTCACGATCGGCGAAAGAGGAATGAGGGCGGTTTCCACCCCCTTCGGGATGCGAAGAGAGAGCTTTCCGGGCCCAAAGGCACCACCGAAGCCATCGGAAGTGTCGAAGGTGAAGAGCCCCCGGTGGGTGAAATGCCGAAGAACGGTGAGGTTGCACAACAAGTGGTCGAGCCGACCGCCCATCATTCCGATGATATGGATTTCCGCATGGGGTGGCGAGTCGAGCCGCCGGAGGGCGCCCTCAAGGTCGGTGAAATCCTTGTCGGCCGAAAACCTCGTCGTTGCAGCCCCTCCGGCCTTGTGAAACTCGAAGGCGGCGGGGCTGATCGAGTCGAAATCCCCCACAAGATCGTTTGCGAGGATTCCAAAGTTGAACAGGTGCTCCCCACCGGCATCCACAGCTACGATCCGGTTCCAGGAGTCCAGGGCGAGGGGATTGCCTCCGAACCCACCGAGGGCCAGGAGAACTCTATAAGGGGCCGGTTTGGCCCTTGAGGATTTTTGAGGTATAGTCATTTCTCGATGGATTCCTTCCGCTTGGAAAGGGCTTGCCCCGAACGCCTGGGGGAAATCCGGGAGCTGGAAACCAGGTGCTTCGGACCGGTCGACGTGTTTTCACCCCGTCGGCTGCGATTTCTCCTTTCGTCGCCCACGTCGATCGTTTTCATTGCCCTGGACGACCGGAAAAGGGTGGTGGGGGAAGTGATCGGCCTGATAAGGAATTTTACCATACCGTCGGGTCGAGTTTACAAGGTGGCGGTCCACCCCGATGCATCCGGAAAAGGGCTGGCAACGAAACTGATCGACCGGATGGAGCGTGCTTTTCGAAAGGTCGGGATGAAAAAGGCCTGCGCCGAAGTGCGGTGCGGGAACCTCCCCTCCCGGCGATTGTTCGAAAAGTGCGGGTACCATGTTTCGGGGATCATCCCCCGCTACTACGACGACGGGGAAGACGCCCTGAAGTTCTGGAAGATCTTCTGATAACTCCTGAGCCCAGCGAATTCCGATTCCGCTTTCTTCGGGCATATTCCGCGAGATAGCGGCTAACCTGCGGGTTGCGGCAGCGATGATTGCGGCAGTTGGCCGTCTCGTGTAGAATTCCCTTAACGCAAAACCAGGAGTTTTCCATGAGACGTATTCACATTTTCCTTCCCCTCGTCCTTTTTTCCGCGATCATCCTCGGGTTGGCGGGTTGCCGCCTGCTCAATCCCGCTGACAGCGAAAATGGGGTGGTACCCACCACCCCGCAGCAGGGAGCTGCGAACGTAGCGGTTCGCTTCGTCGTCCCAGGCCCAGGAAACTCTTCTTCGGTCAGCAATTCAATCCGTCTTAGCGATACCGTCACCACCCAGGTCGAGTGCCGGTTGTGGCTCGCCAACCCCGGGAACCGGAACAATCCCTTTACGCTGTTGACCCGCCTCGTGGACGTAACGGGCGGAACCGCCGAAGTTGGGTTCTCCGGGTTGACGGTCAGTCCGGTTCTCATCCAGATCAGGATCGTGAACGGGAATCACCAGGGCTGGAGCGACTTCCACGGTGCCCAGGACCTCGTCACGGGAAACAACACTGTCGACGTTGTTCCGCCGGGCTGCCGGCTTCCCCAGGACATCATCGCAAACGCTCTTCAGGCGATCCTGCAGGTTGCCGACCTGATGGAAGTCGCTCCCCAGAACATGGTTGCGACTATCCAGAAGGGGGTTCCCGCGGATCTCACCGCCTCCGATTCCTACCTCGTTGCAGAGGAGAAGTTCATCATCTCGGTCCGCCCGGCCACCTTCTTCAGATTCGCCATCCAGGACGGCCAGCTTGCATGTCAGGATGGAACCGGGACGGAGGTATGGAAGCAGACGGCGACCCAACTCCTCGGAACCGGAAAGGAAACATTCGTTCCCCTGGCCGTTTTGCGCCAGCCATTCGGAACCGGGAGCTTCGGTTTCGTTCTTTGGCGCAGTGCCGATGGAACTGAACAGCTCCTTTCCAGGGTTTCGGTCGCCAATCCCCCGGTCGTTTCGGGCACCTTCAGCCTGACAGGGGCGATCCGAAGCCTTCTGGTCTGGAATGACGGAAACATTTTCATCGGGGGCTCACACCAGATGGGGACGACCAACTACCCCTTCGTCTGCAAGTGGTCAGGGACCACCCAGGCGGGCATCGATGGCGCAGGGAGCCCGTCCAACCTGGTTTGGTTGCGGCCGTTTACCGCCCAGACGTCCAATTCTCCCAAGCCGGTTGACAGTCTTGTATTCAACGGTGTCGACAAGATCACGGCCAACGTCTTCTGCTCCGCGATCACGGCTTTCGTTCCGATCCGGTTGCTGGTCTCCGACGGGACCCCGCAGGACAATTTTCCAACCTCCAAGCCCAACATTCCCCCAATCATCGAGATCATCCAACCCGCGAGTGGAACGCATTTCAACATCGGCCAGCCCATCGACATCGTTGCCAGCGCGGCGGACCTGGATGGAAACGTCTGGCAGGTCAGCTTCTATCGGGGATCGATCCTTCTGATCGATGACCCGGATGCTCCGTTCTCCTTCACCTGGAATAACGCCCCGGATGGCAAGCACATTCTCAAGGCTGTTGCCGTCGATGACAAGAGTGGTCGGGGTTACTCCCTGGAGATTCCGGTCACCGTGGGAACCGGGAACCCGGCTCCCCAGATCGTCAGCCAGAACCCGCTTCGGGATGCCCCGAACGTGGCCCTTAACGCGACTGTCGTGCTCAATTTCGACGTGGCGATGGACCACCTTTCCTTTGCGGGAGCAAACTTCTCGGTCAAGCAGACGTCGGACAACACCCCGGTAACGGGAACAATGGTCTGGTCGAACGCAACATCTACGCTCACATTCACCCCCGATCAACAGCTGAAACCGGCAACGAACTATACCGTTACGGTCTCCTCGAATGTGACGAATGCGGCTGGAACCCCTCTGGGGACGAACGTCAGCTGGGGATTCACGACCGTCAGCACACAACTAGCCGTCCAATCGAAATCTCCCGATGCGAATGCCACCGACGTGAAGGTTACCGCGTCGGTTACGGTTACCTTTGGGGAGGTCCTCGACCAGAGCTCATTCTCCACAACGAAGTTCGCTCTTACTGCCAATCAGACAGCGGTGGATGTCGTCCTGACCTTCAGCGATGACGGGAAAACCGCCATTCTGACTCCCAGGGCCGCCCTGGGCTCCGATACGCTCTATTCCGTTTTCCTGTCCGGTCAGGTCAAGGGAACCAGCGGGTCGGTTCTGGGAACAGACCAGACCTGGACCTTCCGTACCGCCCCGTATCCCGTTCTCGTGAACTGGACTCCGGTGACGAATGTCACTCTGGCTCCCTTGAACAGCAAGGTCGTTCTTACCTTCACCACGGAAATGGACCCCTCGACCTTCAACGATAACACCTTCACACTCAAGGTCGGGGAAACCCAGGTTCAGGGAACGATCATGTTCGATGATGCGAAACGGGTGATGACCTTCACCCCGAACCAGAGCCTGAGTTACAACACGACGTACGTTGCTTTCGTTTCTCAGACCGTCAAAAACTACGGAGCCGTTCCCCTCCCCACCAGCCATACCTGGAACTTCACGACCATCGCGGAACCCGGAGTCAACACCGATGATCTTCGCGTCAGCGAGGTCAGCACCTCCGAGAACGGGGTTTGCTGGATCGAAATCTACAATGGTACAAGTGTTACAAAGAATCTCTCTGATTACCAGATGAATGCCTATTCCCTTCCCTCGACCGGAGGGACTTTTGAGAACAAGACCTATAATCTTCCCTCTCTTTCGATTCCGGCGAAGTCCTACGCGCTTCTCGTCGCCAATTCGAATGCCCGGATCCTTTCCGGACCCGGTCTCGCGGTGATCAAGACCGGTGATGGATACATTCCCCAATGGTATGAGGGAAGCGGATTCGTGGAGCTTCTGCTGAACGGGCAGACCGTCGATTTCGTCAGGTTCGGAAGCTCCTCACAGGAACCCAGCACCAACGGAACCTGGAACGGGGGATCGGCTCCCACCCTTCCCTTCGGATCGAACGACGTTCTCAACAAATCCCTTGCCCGGAACCAGGCCCTGGACGATTCGAACTGGGGGACCGACTGGACCGTCAAGCAGTTCGCTACTCCGGGCGGTCCGAACGACGTGGATACCGATGCAGACAATGACGGGGACGGCATTCCCGATGCCAACGAGGCTTCCGGGAAGACCTTCATCGGGCTTCCCCTGTATGACTGGGGTGCACGCCCCAACCAGACGGACGTTTTCATGCACATCTGCCACATGGATGCGTCCCCGGTCGCCGAGGCGAACAAACCCGGGATGATTCCCACGGAGGCCGCGCTGGACAAGGTCGCAGCTGCCTTTGCCCCGCACTCCAAGCCCAACCTTATCAAGATGCATTTCGATGTGGGGACGTTGATCCAGAAATACAACCTGGACAACAAGAGTCATCAGATCTCGTATTCCGAGTTCATCTACCTTGGAAATGCCCCTTCGAACCAGCAGGACCTCTATTACCTGAAATCCCAGCATTTGCCTCTCGCGAAGAGGCAGATTTTCTATTTCTGCATCTTCGGATGCAAAGATAACAGCGGAGCGACGGGAATGGGCGAGGTCGACGGAAACGACTTCTATCTTGCTCTGGGAGGAACGGATTACAGCAATACCGATCTCACCAAAAGGGCGAATTACATAACCAACTCCCAGGCTTCGACCCTGATGCACGAGTTCGGCCACAACCTTGGCCTTCATCATGGAGGAGGAGACGAAACCAACTACAAGCCCAGTTATCGCAGCATCATGAACTACCTGTATTCCGGGTTGGGTCTCCCCCCTCTCAATCACGAGCGCGAGGGCGACCGCTATTACCACAAGAAGTTCGAAGCCGACAATTTCGACTGGACCACCTCGATTTGGGGGCAAACGTATTTCAACGGGGAGGGAACCACCTGGGACCAACTCGAAAACGGACCCTATTCTTCGACTTTCATTCTCGACTTTTCGAGCGGAAGCGGAACGGGCCTGAATGAAGCCTCCATCTCTGAAACGGAGGGGATCGGGTATTCTCCGACAATGGGTGTCGATTACAACGGGAATGGCAACCGGACTGACACCTTGCCAAACACGGACGTGAACTTCAGCGGAACGGTGGACGGTTCCCTCGGCGATTACAACGATTGGCAAGCCATCAACCTGGTATTCTCGAAGAAGAGCCAGGGGGCCTCGAACCGGCTCAGAACGGGAAGAAGGCCCGGAACCCCGGTCTTCGCGGTCGATGACTACCAGCAGGTCGCGGATGAAACGGGCTTCTTCTTCAAGGAAGGGAAACGCTAGAACCCTGGGAACGTAATGCCGGGACCAGGTCCCCGCAAACCAAGCCAAAACGTAGGGGCGGGTCGAAAGACCCGCCCCTACGTTTTGGCTTGAGACCGGATTACTTCTGGAGGGACTCCTGGTAGGCCTTCTGGGCGTCCTCGAAATTCTTGCGCGCGGCTTCGATTCCGTCCTTGTTCGAAGGATCGCTCGAGGTGATCCCGATGTATTCCTTGTATTGGGAAACCATCTTCTTGTAAAGTTCGTCGTCGCCGAAGTTGGCTCCGACAAATGCCGTCGATTCGCTCTTGGCCGCCTTCTGCGCTTCGAACTGCTTCATCTGGGTGACGTTGGTCTTGTTGATCCTGGCGAGATCGTCGATCATGAAGCTGATCTCACCGGCGATACGACCCGATCCGGCGGTTTTTCCCTTGTCCGCCTGGACCGGCATGGCGACGTCGGCCTGGAACCCTTTGTCCTTGAGGAGGCGGTCGAGCTGGGCCTGGGTGACACCGTTGCTCTGGGCGAAGATCTCCATCTCGGTCTTGACGTCCTCGAGGAGGGAGATGATCTCGGAATGCAGTCCCGAAACGCCTTTTCCGTTGTCGGCGAGGACCTTGTTCGAGAGGATCATATTCTTGCGGGCATCGATGAGCTGCTTGCTCAACTGGGCGCCGGACAACTTGATGTCGAACAGGGAGGCCTCGCCGGCCTTCTTGCCTGATGCCGACAGGGCCTTGTCGATGCTTGCCTGCATCGCTTCGAGGGTCCGGGTGGTCATCTGCGTGTTGGTGATCGTCTGGTTGAAGGCCCCGGCCGACGCATCCGCCTGCTTCCCGATCGCGCCCGCGACCTTGTTCGCGCCGTCACGGAAAAGCTGGACTTCCCCGCCCGCCAGGATCTTCTTCAGATCGGACTGGGTTCCATCAGAAATGGATTTGACATCCATGGCGATGTTCTTGCCGCGTTGGGCCATCGCGGTCAGGTCCTTGGACATCTGGAGGGAGGTGTTCACCTGGTCCTGGACCTGGCTTACGGGGGAGGAAAGGTTGCTGTTCACGAACTTGGTGACCTGAAGAAGATGGTCGCTGAGCCCCTTGACCCCGTCCTGGGTCGTTCCGTTCGAGATCGAGAGGGGACCCGTGACGATCGAAGTAAGCCTCTGGAGCTTCTGGCCGATCGATTTGACCAGGTCGAAAGAGTTCTTCCCGGTGCCCATCACCACGTTGACGGCTGCAGCAAGGGTGGCAACCGTGGCGCAAAGGGCGATAATCTGGGGACCATAGGTGATGAGCAGGGAAACCCCGACCGCGATCTCGCCTACGAACGGGTTTATCGCGGGGGCATTGGTCGGCTTCCGCGGCTGGCCGTCGCTCGGAACGATGTCGCCTTTCACGTTCGGCGTGGTCGAGCGGGGTTGCCCATCACTCGGAACGATGTCGCCCTTTACGCCGGGCGTCGCGGAACGGGGCTGGCCGTCGCTGGGAACGATGTCACCCTTCACGCCGGGGGTCGTCGAACGGGGCTGCCCGTCGCTCGGAACGATATCGCCCTGGACGGCCGGAGTGGTCGAACGGGGCTGTCCGTCACTGGGAACGATGTCGGCGGAAACCGCCGGCTGCGCGGCCCTTGGTTGTCCGTCGCTCGGGACCACTTCCGCCAGAACCATCTGGGGAACGAAGGAAATCACCAGAATCCAGGCCAGGAATTTCACGGTTCGTACCTTTTTCATTTTTGCCTCCGCTGGGAAGTCAGGAATTCGAAGTGTGTACTCTCAATTATACGGATTTTTCCCCAAAAGGGGCAAGCCGGGTTCGATGGCGCGTTCGATGGCCGGGGCAATGACCGAAACCAAGGGGGGGAAGGGGCAATTTTTCCTTGACATCCCCGGGGAAGGTGATTCATCCTGCTTCGAAATCCCCAAGCGCGAAACGGGAAAAAGAAAGGAACGACCCTTGAAAAAGCCAGGAAATGCCCCCAAAAGCTCCGCCCAGGGAGTGAAATGGAACCTGAAGGACCTGTATTCCTCGATGAAGGACCCCGGGATCGAACGGGACCTGAAAAAGGCGAAGAAGCTCGCCGAGGCTTTCGAGAAGAAGTACAAGGGGATCTTTTCCAAAAAACCCGCGGTCAAGCCTTCCGCACTTTCCCAGATGGTGACGGATTACGAGGAGATCCTCCTTCTTCGCGACCGGCCCCACATCTTCGCCCACCTCCTGTTCGCCGGCGATACCCAGAATCCCGAGTATGGCCGGTTCCTGCAGGATATGCAGACCCGCTCGACCGATATCCAGAAGCACCTGATCTTCGTCACCCTCGAATGGTGCGCCCTTGATGAAAAAACCGCGGGAAACCTCCTGAAGGACAAGTCCCTCGCGAACTGGCATCATTTCCTGGCTTCGGCGCGGAGGTTCAAGCCACATCTGCTTTCCGAGCCTGAAGAGAAGATAATCGAGGAGATGGAAAACACTGGTTCAAGGGCATTCGTGAGGCTCTTCGACGAAATGCTCGGAGCCGCGCTGTTCCCGGTCAAAGTCAAGGGCAAGGTCAAGGAGATGTCCGAACAGGAAGCGCTTTCGCTGCTCTACGATTCCGACCGGAACGTCCGCAAAGCCGCCGCCGAAGGCCTCACGGAAGGCTTCAACAGGATCCTGAAGCCCCTGACATTCATCTTCAACAACCTCGTCCAGGACCATTCGGTCAGCGACAGGCTGAGGAAATACCAGGACCCGATCTCGAGCCGGAACCTCTCGAACGAGATCGACGGAAAAACCGTCGAAGCTCTTCTTTCCTGTTGCGACCGCAACACCTCCCTTGTGAGCCGATACTATTCCCTCAAGGCGAAACTCCTGGGTCTTTCGAAGCTTTACGATTACGACCGGTATGCCCCGATCTCGGGGGAGCTTCCCCAGCTTACCTGGAAAGAATGCCGCGAACTCGTTACCGAGTCCTATACCCGGTTTTCCCCGGAATTCGGAAAGATCGTCCGGGAATTCTACGACAAGAACTGGATCGATGCGGAGCTTCGTCCCGGAAAGCGCGGTGGAGCGTTCTCGGCCTCGGCTACACCCGATGTCCACCCCTACATTCTCGTGAACTACAGCGACCGCCTCCGCGATGCATCGACGGTGGCACACGAGCTGGGCCATGGAATCCACCAGTATCTTTCCCGCAAACAGGGATACCTTAACGCGGACACCCCGCTTACCCTGGCCGAAACCGCCAGCGTTTTCGGGGAGATGCTCACCTTCCAGAACCTTCTCGCCCGGCAGAAAAGCCCCAAAACCCGCCTGGCCCTGCTTTGCAGCAAGATCGAGGAGAGTTTTGCCACGGTCTTCCGGCAGGTCTGCATGACCCGGTTCGAACAGAAGCTTCATGCCGAGCGCCGCAAGAAGGGGGAACTCAACATCGATCAGATCAGCGAATTGTGGCTGGAAGCCAATCGGAAGATGTTCGGGAAGTCGGTCGAGCTTACCCCCGGATACGGCCGGTGGTGGTGCTACATTCCCCACTTCATCCATACCCCGTTCTACTGCTACGCATATTCCTTCGGTGAGCTGCTCGTTCTGGCCCTGTATTCGCTCTACAAGAAGGAAGGAAAGACTTTCGTACCCAAATACACGCAACTTCTGAGTTCCGGCGGATCCAAGAGTCCCGAGGAGCTCACGAAGCGTGTCGGAATCGATATCGGAAAACCCAGTTTCTGGAACGGGGGCCTCAAGATCATCGAAGGGATGATCGAGGAAGCTGAAGGCCTCGCAGCCGAGCTTTCGAAAAAAGGGAAACCCGCCCGCGGGAACAAGTGAACCACCGAGCACCAGTGAGGCGCGGAATCATGAGGTTTCGCGCCTCCCGTTTCACCCGGGAAGTGGAGGAATCGAGGTTTATCGACGATCCCTCCAGATACCTTTTTTGAAAGGCGGAATGATGAAGACGTTCGACGAACGCTGGGAACAGGTTCATAATGAGCGGGAGTGGGGAAAATACCCGCTCGAAGAGGTGATACGGTTCGTTGCAAGGAACTTTTACCGGAAAGACCGCGCTTCGACCCGCATCCTGGACGTGGGTTGCGGGGGCGGCGCCCATACCTGGTTCCTGGCGCGCGAGGGGTTCCGCACCGTCGCGTTCGACGGGTCGAAAGAAGCGGTAAGGAAAGCTTCCGCCTTGCTCCGGAACGAGGGCCTTGCCCCTTCGTTCGCCGTCGCCGACGCCGGGGAACTTCCGTTCAGATCAGGGACTTTCCATGGGATCGTTGATTCGGGGATGCTCACCGCGAACCGGACCGGGGGAATCAGGCAGATCCTTGGTGAAATGTTCAGAGTGCTGATGAAGGAAGGAAAAATCTTCGTCACGGTGATGTTTCGGAGGGGAATGACCGGTTACGGGCAGGGCGAGAAGCTCGAGGAGCACACGTTCCGGCAGATTCCCTCAGGCCCCCTCGCCGGGATCGGGACCATTCATTTTTTCGAGCGGGATGAGATAATCGACCTTTTCCGGGAAGCCGGTTTCGTGGAAACCATGGTGGATTTACTCGCCCGCTCAGATCGAGGGGGTACTTCCCAGATCGAATACTTCCTTGCCGAGGCTCGGAAACCCTGAGA
>CAYRYU010000003.1:143415-160041 GCA_964428355.1 uncultured bacterium | reverse complement strand
GAGAGAATTCCCTTGATCTTCCCGCCAAAAGTGGTATATTCATAGATTGCGGGGGATCTATAAAATGCCGCAGAGATTATTCCCTATCGGTCTATTGGTTTTGATCGGCCTGGTGACAGCCCTCTCCGGAGGCAATTCAGCCCAGGCCGCACCGCCGTACGAGCTTGGTTTCTCGGGAAACACCCCGCGTTCACCCTCCCGCTCGCTCGGTGAGTACAAGATATCCCTCGACAACAGGTTTCTCGAGAATGCTCTCGAGATCGAGGAGGAGAGCGATGCTTTCGCCTCTTCGCGTTTTCGGCCGACCATTCCCGAGGCCCAGCCCCGGTTTTTCCCGGTTCTTTCCAGGGATCGAACGCCTGATGCGCTTTCCCTTCCCAAGGAAGACCTGAGAGTTCCGCCCCTTCCAGGTTTTCAGGCAGGGGAACTCGGAACCACCCCCCGTTCCGCCGAACAGTTCGGTGGAACCCTCACGCTTTCTGCCGACCAACTCAACGAGGGTCGTTTTGGAAGCGCCCGGCGTTCGCGGGTCTTTTCGGGGGGAAAACGGATCGGGAGATGGGCGGTATATGGGGAATTCAACCGTGAAGACATCTCCCGGATGCCTGTCTCGAAAAGCCCGTCTTCCCCCGGCGGACCCCAGGCACCGTCCCTCTCCGGGAACCTCGCCGCATCGGTGAAACCCGCCACCGGTAACGAGGTCACGAAAACCATGGAAATTCAGACGGTGTCCGAGAAGATAGAGTCGCTGGCCCTCGACAACTACTACCTGGAGGCGATCTACAATTTCCGGCCGTCTCTCCAGGGAAAGGTTTCCTACAAGAAATCCGTCATCGAAACCGTGGATCAGAATGAGAAACTGCAAGTCGAAGGGATCGTGGAAGCCGGAAAGGACGTCCTGATAAAGGCCGGATACCGCAACCAGACCGCTCCCGAAGTCAAGGACCGCAAACCCTCCAAGGATACGCAGGTCTGGACCGAATTCATCCTCAAATTCTGAATCCGGGCCGCTTTCCTCCTGGTCCGGTTCGATGAAGATCACGTCGATCGAGATCTCCCTTCTGAAAGAGCCGAAAGGCCGCCTGAAGGGTTTTGCCGCCGTCACCTTCGACGAGGCCCTCGTAGTGCGCGGTTTCCGCATCTTCCAGAGCGCCCGGGGAACGAGCATCGCGATGCCGTCGGTTCGGAAGCCTGACGGTACATGGGAGGACGTGGTTTTCCCGATCACTTCGGTGCTGAATGACACCATCAATGCGGCGTTGATCAGGGCTTTCGAGGATGAAACCGCCCGCCCCCGCTAGGTTGCCGGGCTCCTTGCTCCCGCTCCACCCTTCCATCGCGGGATTTGAAGCTTCCCGTCCCCTTGCGCAAGCCCTTGATTTGTGATAAGGTTTGGACTACCGCGTTAGCGGGAGATCTGATGATCGATTGGGGCGTCGTCAAGCGGTAAGACACATGCCTTTGGAGCATGCATTCCTAGGTTCGAATCCTAGCGCCCCAGCCCATTACGAGGCGGAGGGGACGTGAAATGCGTCCTTTCCGCCTTCTGATTTTTCATCAAGCGACGGGAAATGACTATGGAAACCCCTGTTTCGAGCTCGGCTTCCGATTACTCCCCGAAAGGGTGATGTCATGAAGTTCACGGCATTGATCCTTGCGGCGGGTAAGGGGGTCCGGATGAAATCCGAACTCCCGAAGGTCCTTCACCCGGTCCTGGGGAAACCCATGGTGGAATACGTGATCGATGCCGCCCGCTCTGTGGGGGCCGATCCCGTTACCGTCATCATCGGATTCGGTCGGGAGAGGATGAGGGAAGCCCTGGTCTCGAACCGGGTGTCCTTCGTCGAGCAGACGGAGCAACTCGGGACCGGCCATGCAGTCCAATGCTACGCCCGCTCCGCCGGTGCGTCTCCTGAAAACCTGCTCGTGATCTGCGGAGACACTCCCCTCATTTCCCGGGAGACCCTGAAGAAACTGGTGGACACCCACGAGGCCAGGAACCCATCCCTGACCATGCTGACATTGGACATGACCTCCCCGGGTGGATACGGACGGATCCTGCGCGATAGTTCCGGAAACGTCACCGCGATCCGTGAAGCCAAGGATTGCACCGAGGCTCAGCGGGCCATCCGGGAGGTCAATCTTGCCGTTTATCTTTTCAAGGGTCCGGTCCTGTTCGAATCGATCGGACGTCTGAAAAACAACAACAAGCAAGGGGAATACTATCTCACCGATGTGGTGGAGATGCTTTCCTCCGCTGGTCACCCCATCGAGGCGCTCAAGGAGAACGACGAAACCTCCACCCTGGGCATCAACAGCCGCCAGGACCTCGCCAGGGTCGCCAAGATAATGGAGGGACGGGTGATCGACCGTCTGATGACCTCCGGGGTCTCCATCGTCGATCCCCAACAGACATACATCGAGCCCGACGTCGAGATCGGGCCGGAATCCGTTATCTGGCCCGGGACCGTCCTCCGTGGCCGGTGCCGGGTGGGTTCCCGTTGCCGAATCGGCCCGGGGACCACGATCATCTCGTCAGAGATTGGAGACGACGTTCAAGCCGAACATTGCCTCGTTCGGGATTCCCGAATTGCGTCGGAAACGGTCATTCCTCCCTTTTCCGAATGGCCACCAGGCGCTAAGGGAAGCCGGTGAAAGGAGACACCATGGTCAGTAATGGAAGGGTCAAGATCTTTTCCGGAAACGCCCATTCGGTTCTTGTCGACGAAATAGGGGGCCATCTGGGTGTGAAACCGGGGAAGGTCCTTCACAACAGTTTTGCCGATGGCGAGCTCTACTGCCGCGTCGAAGAGTCCGTTCGCGGCTGCGATACCTTCATCATCCAGCCAACCTGTCCTCCCGTGAACGAGAACCTCATGCGGCTTCTTCTCCTCACTGACGCGCTCAAGCGCGCCTCCGCGGGAAGCGTGACCGCAGTCGTCCCCTACTTCGGCTACTCCAGACAGGAAAAGAAGAGTACCGGCCGCGAACCGATCACGGCGAAGCTCGTGGCGAACCTGATCGTCACGGCTGGGGCGGGCCGCCTGGTGACCGTGGACATGCACGATCCGGCTCTCCAGGGGTTCTTCGACATCCCCGTCGACCACCTATCCGCGGGCCTGCTGCTTGCACAGCATCTGATGAAGACGGATCTCTCCAACACCGTCGTGGTTTCTCCCGATACGGGGGGTGTTCATCGGGCCCGCGCCTTCGCCAACCGCCTCAAGCTCCCCCTGGCCATAATCGACAAGCGGCGGCCCGAGGCCAACAAGGCCGTCGTCATGAACGTCATCGGCCAGGTCCAGGGCCATGACGTGATCATCATCGACGATATCATCGATACCGCCGGAACCCTCGTGAACGTTGCCAGGGCACTTCATGACAAGGGAGTCAAGAAGATCACGGCATGCTGCACCCATGCGATTCTCTCCGACCCCGCACGCGAGAAGATCAAGAAATCACCGGTTTCCGAGATCATAGCCACGAACTCGATCCCCCTCGACCCGGTGAAAAAGGATGATTGCAGGGTCAAGACACTGTCGCTGGCCACCCTCATCGGGGATGCCATCCAACGCATCTTCGACAAACGGTCCGTTAGCGAGTTGTTTTCCTGAAACCATGGCCTATGCTTCTTCGGCCTGCTGATGGGGCCTCCGAGCCGGGAGTCCAGAAGAGAGGCCCGAAGAGAGGCCCGAAGAGGAGCCCGAAGAGGAGCCTGGACAGGTCCAAATCAAGAGATATCCGATCGGAGAACTGCATGAATACCTGCCTGACCACCCGCCGAATCTGCCCCGACGCTTCACAGAGGGCGTTTTCCGCCTTCCTGGCATGTCTTCTCGCCGTCATCCTGCTCGCAGGCTGCGGCGGAGGCCGGTCGAAAGGAAACCCGGTCGGGCCGAAGGTCGAACGACCCGAGGATTCCGTTTCCAATCCTGCTGCCAGCGAGCGGAACCAGGGGATCCGGGCAGCCCTCGACCGGGGAGATTCCAAGTCCGCCGAGAAACTCGCGTCCAAGGCGGTCGATCAGCATCCGGCCGATGCCGAGGCCCATTTCCTCCTCGGGAAGAGCCTCCTGGCACAGAGCCGCATCGCCGACGGCTGGGCACACCTGGAGAAGGCGGTTGCCCTGGCCCCGGAAAACGCCTCCTACAAAAGATTCCTTGGGGAATCCCTCGACCAGTCAGCCTCGGATGCGGTCAAGAACGATCAACCCCGGGAGGCGGCCGACCGCTGGAAACGGTGCCTCCTGATGAACTTCAAGCCCCGGCAGACAGAGCAGAACCTCGCCGAAGCGTTCCGGCGTCTCGGGGAGAAACATGCGGCCGACAAGGATCTCCGGCTGGCGGAAAAGTCCTTCCGGGAGGCGATCACGCTTCTTCCCGACAATCCCGTTCCGAGGCTGAACCTGGCGAATCTCCTGATGGACGGTGATCGTCTTTCGGAAGCCCAGGCGGAGCTCAAGGAGCTGATCGATTCCCATCCCAATCACGAGGAGGGCCTTCTCGCCTTCGCCAGTCTCTTGCGGCGGATGGGTGATGCGCGCGGATCCGCGAGGATTGTCCAACGCCTTCTCGATTTCTCCCCGGGAAATGCTGCCGCCCGTGCGCTGAAAAAGGAGCTCGATCGCGAGGTCCCCGCTCCCGAATCCGCGGAGGGGAGGGCTGCCGCCGAAGAGCCCGACCCGGATCTCGTCCAGAGGCTTTCCTTCCTGGAATCGACGGGCAATCTTCCTGCACAGGCGGATCTCCTTCGCGAGTATCTCGAAAAGAATCCCCAGGCCCCCTGGGCAACGCTGCGCCTGGCGATGGTTCTGGAGCGTCTGGGGAAGGTCGACGAAGCGCTTCCCCTGGTGGACGAGTTCGTTGCCCAGAACCCGGGCGACACCCGCGGCCTTTTTCTCAAAGCCCGGTGCTTGCAGCTCAAGAACGACCTCGAGGGCGCTCTTCAGGTTCTCAAGGGGCTTCAGGAGGAGAACCAGGCCAACCTCCAGGTCTACGACGAGTTGGGGCAGATTCACGCAAAGATGGGGAACTTCGACGAAGCCCGGAACTGCTGGAACCGTGCGCTCTCGATCGAGCCCGAGTATCCCAACGTGCTTTTCAATTTCGGCCAGCTCGCCATGGAACAGGGCCGGTTCACGGAAGCGCGTAACTACTTCGACAGGGCGATCCGAAAGGAACCGTTCAATCTCAAATTCAGGTATTTCACGGGCCTGAACCTCAAACAGGCTGGGAAAACCGATGAAGCGGCCGCAGCCTGGAGGAGCGCAAAGCCGTTCATGAACCCGGCCGATCCCTACGGAGCACGGATAATGGCCGCCCTGGGTGAGAAGATCCCGGGCACCGGAACCCGTCACGCAAAGTCCACCCAGGCTTCCTCCCCCGAAGTTCTCACCGGTCCTTCCCCTGTCGTTCCCGCTTCCGGGCTGGTGGAACCTTCCCTCCCGCAGGTTCCCCCTGGTCCGGTTTCCCTTCAGACTGCGAACGTAACCGCTTCTTCGGACGTTCCCGCGGTCACGACTCCGGTCGCGACACCGGTGGCGACTCCGGTCGCGCCTCCGACCGACCTCCTCCCGATCTCGGGCCCTCCCCCGGTGGTTTCGGGTTTCCCGGGCAGGGAGGAAGGCACCCTGATGGATCCCGCCTATCAGCAGGCTCTCGAGGCCGCGCGGGCGGGGAGATTCCAGGAAGCGCTCAACGGGTTCAACCAGGTTCTTTCCCGGGAACCCAACAACCTGAACGCCTTCATGAACCTCGGCAACGTTTACGTGGCCATGGGGAAAAATGACGAGGCCGCGGCTCGATTCCTCAAAGCCCTCCGAATCGACTCGAAGAACATCCATGCCCTCAGGGCACTTGCGAGGAGCTACCAGGAGATGGGGCTGCATACCCAGGTTCCTCCGATCGCCGACCGGATCGCCCCGTTCGACCCCGACGAGGCGCGGCAGATCCTGGGAACAGGGATAGAGAAAAAGAAGCTTCGGAACAACCAACGCGCGATCGAGCCCACGGTCAAGATATTGACCGACCAGGGACTTCTCGATGAAGCCCTCGAGATTGCCCGAAACGGTGTCGAGGAAAACCCGGAACTTCCCGAATTCCTGCTTCTCAAAGGCGACGTACTGCGCCGGATGCGCGATCTTGACCAGGCGGAAGGGCTCTACAGGAAAGCCATCGACATGGATTCCCAGCTCCCCCTACCCTACGTGAAGCTCGGAGATCTGCAGGCGGAGCGAAACCGTGCCGACCTGGCGGTGAACACCTACAAGGTTGCCCTCAAGTCGAAACTGCTCGATGCTGACACCATGTTCCTTATCGTCGACCGGTTCCGGAGTCTGGGAAAAGTGACCGAGGCTCAGGATGTCCTGAGCCGGATCAAGGGAATGAATCTGAATGCCGAGCAGCTCCAAAAGCTCATGGAAAGGACGTCGACCCAGTGAAATCCCCGATTCGAATACAGGAGGTGGATTGAAATGCTTCTGAACGGTTCCCTGAAAGGCCTCGACCGGTCCCTAGAAGACCTGGAAAGAGCCATCGATTCCCTCCCGGATGGGCCCACCAAGCGGTTGCTCATTTCCCGATACCGAAGGCTCAAGGAGGTACGCGAGGATCTCACCGGACCCGCCGAGCGGCGCGCGGAGATGCTCCATATCGTTGTGGTCCTGGTCGTTGCCTTCCTTGTCAGTTTCCTCATGTACTCCTTCTTCCGCGACCGGTGAGGGGGTTCTCCTGATTTTTCCCTTCAGGATCGGGCGGCCGATGACGATGAACTGGATCGTCACCTTTGTTTCAACATTTGGGTGATGGAAATTCTTCCGGGAGAGAAAATGGAAAAGGGCTGGATGTCACGTATCCTCCTCCCGCTCGCTTTCGGGCTTTTTCTGGTCTCTGCGGCAAGTGCGGAGACGGGCAAGGAAAAGGAAACCGGGGAGGAATCCTCCGTGAAGAAACCCGCCGTGATCGACAAGGTCGAGCGGTCTTTCGGTGCCCGCTTTTTCAACATGAAGGGCTACGTGGACTTCATCGAGCCCAGGGTTGCCTTCATCAAGCGCAAGCCGGATTTCTCGGAAGTGATCGAGTATTCCTGGCGGCCGATGCTGATCCACGATATGCCGCACAAGGAGAGGATCGACCGGATCCAATGTTCTTTCAACCGGTATTATTACATCGACAAGCAAAAAAAGGTTTTCGTCGGGGCCGGAGTGGGGGGAAACATCGTTCTTTTCAGCGAGAAGCTCAAGGATTGGGCAAGAACCAACGCCAAAGTCAACCTCCGCGACGGGATCAACGGCCTGGGGCGCGTGATGGCGGGCTACAAGATCCGGGACATCCCTTTCGGGAAATGGAAATTTCCGCTGGTGGTCCGTGCCGACGCTTTCTTTTCGCCTCCCTACCGGTTCGGTGCGGCTCTGGGAGATGCCGGAGAAAAGCTGAAACTGACCGAAGCCAAGATAGGTCTGGCCCTCAGCGTCGAATGACCCTTTTCCCCTGGCAATGAAACGGTTCGTTTTCGGCCCGGTTCCCTCACGTCGCCTGGGAAGGTCTCTCGGGATCGATATCGTTCCGGCCAAAACCTGCACCTTCGACTGCCGTTACTGCCAGCTTTCCGCGACCACGAACCTCACCTCGAAGAGGCAGGCCTTCGTCGATCCCCAGGACGTCATCAGGGAGATCCGGGAAGTTCTTTCCGAGATCGATCCCCCGGACTGGATCACTTTCTCGGGAACCGGGGAACCCACCCTGCATTCCGGACTGGGAACCATTCTCCGGGCGGTAAAGGGAACCGGTTCCGCACCGGTCTGCGTCATCACCAACGGAAGCCTGCTCTGGATGCCCCAGGTCCGCGATGATCTGTCGGGTGCCGACCGGGTTCTTCCCACCCTCTGTTCGGTTCGGGAGGAGACGTTCAGGTTCATCCACCGGCCATCGGGAGGCTTGTCCCTGGGGAGGGTCCTTGGCGGGTTGAGAGCTTTTTCCCGGGAGTACAAGGGTTTTCTCGAGGTCGAGATTTTCGTCTGCCCTGGACTCAACGATTCTTCCGCCGAAATGAAGGAACTCGGGGAGTTCCTCGGGAAACTTCCCAGGCTGTCGCAGGTCTATCTCAACGGGGCAGTCAGAAGCCCCCTTGACCCTGCAGTTAAACCCTCCATGAAGGAAGACTTCGAGCGCTGCCGAAACCTGCTGGCCCTCGAGGTCCCGGTCGTCTCCTGCCTCGATTCGGCCCCCCCCACCGCGGTGACGGCAGGGAAGCGCCCTCCCACGAAAGACGAGATCATCGCCCTGCTCTTCCGACACCCCTGCACATCCGATTACCTCGCCAGGGCATTTGGAACGAGCCAGGCCGTGATCGCCCCTCTGATCACCGAGCTTTCGAATGAGGGCAGGATCGTTTCACTTCCCCTCGGGGACTGGAAACTCGAGAAGCCCTGAAACCGGTCCCCCGGGCGCCCCGAATCGGGCCTTTCCCACCGGTTCCGGAAGGAATGAATTTCATCCCTGCAAAATAGTTGCCTTGTGTCCCCATGCCCAGGGAGCTTCTCTCGGGGGTGGGACTAAGAGCGGGGAGATTTGTTGCCGATAGGTTACTGAAGCTTTCATCCCTTTGAAAGGGGGCGCATCCTATCCGGAATTCTCTCCGACAATTGTTGGGGCTACTCCTGATCGGGCAGGTGTTCCTGATCGGCGCGGTCCTGCACTCAAGGACCGTCCAGGATCCCTCCGCAGTTTCCGTCGCCCCGGTCCGCATCTATCGGATGAGCCCCCTTGCGCCCGCATCAACCCATCGCCAACATTCCGGATCGGGAATGGCTTCCCAGGCCAGGTCCATTCTTCCCCAGCCCGTCGGAATCCTCGGAATACTTCACCGTGACGACGCCACCTTCCACATGCTGGAGTTCGAGCTCGACTCGAAAATCTCGATCGGAACCGTTTCCCGAACCGGCCGCCTTTTGAGGTTGCGCATCCAGCCCCCTCTCAACGAGATCGCCAGCGCAACCATCTCCGAACTGAACGGGCTTTTCCAGAAATTTTCCCACTACCGGACTTCCAGGTTCTCCGAGCTCTTGTTCTTCGGGAAGGGCAAGATCGGCCAACCCACGGTTCTGGCCACCCAGGCGGGCCGTTACAAGCTTTCCATCCCCTTCCGGTTGCAGGAGAGCGATTTCCCGCTGACCGGCGGAGAAGAGATCGGGCAGGGGCTCACCTACTTCCGGGACCGGATCCCAACCGGGGCGGGGAACTGCGATATCTACCTCCTCAAGCTGGATACGATGGCGGGCGCACACCACGTCCTTCCGGTCCTTGCGAACGAAGGGATCTGCCAGAAGGAAGTCCTTTCCTCCCTCGGGAAGAGATACAATGCCACCGCCGGGATCAACGGCGCGTATTTCACCGCCAAGGGAGACCCGGTGGGAACGCTGATCATCGATCGAAGGATAATCAGTTCACCGGTCTTCAACCGGTCGGTGTTCGGGATCTCCCACGCGGGGAAGCCGCTATTCGGGAACCCCGAGTTCGAGGGAACCCTCCACTCCGACCGCGGGGACGTAACGATCGATGCCGTTAACCAGCCCCGGGGAACGGATCAGCTGGTCATCTATACACCCGAGTTCGGACGAAGCACCATGACCGAGGGTTTCGGGACCGAGATCGTGCTCTTGAAGGGAAAAGTGGTCGGGATACACAGGCACGATGCCGTCATTCCTCCTGATGGGGTGGTCGTTTCCGCCATTGGACGGAAGGCCAGGGAGCTTTCCGAAATCCGGCTTGGAGATGCCGTTCGCCTCGACTACAGGGTTTCCGCGCCCTGGGATTCCGTCATCCACGCTGTTTGCGGAGGTCCAAGGCTGCTTCGGGATGGCGCACTCAGCATCAACGGCCGGGAGGAGAAGTTCGATTCGTCGATTTTCCAGGGGCGGCATCCCAGGACAGCCGTGGCTCTCACCGAAAACGGCGATCTGCTCTTTCTCGTGGCCGACGGTCGGACCAGCCGAAGTGCTGGCCTGACGCTCAAGGAACTGGCCACCTACCTCCGGAGGCTGGGAGGTTTCAACGCCATCAACCTCGACGGGGGAGGCTCCTCGTCAATGTTCGTCAAGGGAAGGATCGTAAACCATCCTTCCGATGGAAAAGAGAGGCGAATCTCCAATGGAATTCTCATCACCTGCAATGATTGATCTTCCGGCCCTGTTCCGACGCCTGCCCGCCATCTTCCTCGCAGTTCTTCTGGCAGGCGTCGTTCCCGCATACGGAAACGAGGACATCCTTCCGCTCAAGGACCTGAAGGTCGGAATGAAGGGGATCGGAAAGACCGTCATCCATGGAAGGGAGATCGAAACCTTCAACATCGAGGTCATGGGGATCCTGGCCAACAACAAGATCAACGAGAACGTCCTGATCAACGGGAAATCGATCCTGGTCAAAGTCGCCGGGAAGGTCATCGAGGAGGCGGGTGGAATCGCCGCCGGCATGAGCGGCAGTCCCGTCTACATCAACGGCAAGCTCGTCGGCGGGTTGAGCTCGGGTTGGGTCATGACCGATCATACCGTCGGAATGGTGACCCCGATCGAAGAAATGCTCGAAATCTGGGATTATCCGATCAGCGTCGGCGCCGTTCCGGGGCCGGAATCCCCGGTGAAATGGGTTTCGGACCAGGAGATCCGGATCGCCGGACGATCCGTGAGGACCTTCTGGGAGGTTTGTGATCCCGCCCAGGTGGCGGAGATTGGAATTCCCGCATCGGAGGGAGTCTTCGTCCGGGTGGGAACCCCGCTTTTCGTCCAGGGGTTGTGCGACAAGGCACTCGGGGTCCTTTCCTCCCGTTTCCGGAACCGTCAGATGCAGTTGGCTCCTCTTCCAACCACCGTTGCTCCGATCCGAACGGCGAGCAGCTCCGCCCCGGTAGCTTCCGAGACCATCGAGCCCGGTTCCGCCATCGGGGTCCAGCTTGCCCGCGGAGACATCAACCTGACGACCTTGGGGACGCTGACTTACAGGGATGGAAAGCGGATCCTGGCTTTCGCGCATCCCTTCCTGAAGAAGGGCGCGGTTTCCTTCATCATGACCGGAGCACATATCTACCATTCGTTTTCGAGCGTCCAGATGCCCTTCAAGATCGGCGCTCCCACGGAGATTATCGGGACCGTCACCCAGGACCGGGAAAAGGGGATATCGGGAGAGCTTGGACGCATACCTCCGATGGTTCCGGTCCAACTGGAAATCACCGACAAGGATCTGAAGCGGACCCGGAGCATCAACTACCAGGTCGTCCGGGACCCCGGGGTTCTGGTCTCCGTCCTGGATTCGACCCTGGTCCAAGCCATCGAGGGGGTCATCGATCGCACCGGGGAGGGAACCGCCCTGCTTGGAATCGCTCTCGAATGCGGAAATCCCTCCGGCCAGAAGTTCCTCTTCAGGCGCGACAACCTCTATTACTCCAAGTCGGATATCGTCAATGCCATCATTGATGAGATTGCAGACCTGATCGACACGGTGACCGGGAACGAGATCGAAGAGGCCTTCCCGACGAAATTGACGATCAAGCTCGAGCTCGAGAACCGGCCCCGGGTGGCCAATATCGAAAAGGTCGAGATCAAGAACACTTCGATCACTCCCGGAGGAGTCCTCGAGGTGTGGGTGACTCTCAGGCCCTATCGCGAGAAGCCACTGGTCAGAAAGGCGAAACTCGCCATTCCGGCCGACATCGGCCGGGAGAACCTGACGCTCACGGTCTACGGGCTGAGCAACAAGTACGATGAAACGGATAACGCAGATTCCTCGGCGAAGGACGTGAAGATCGCCAAGCTTCCGAAACCCGAGGAGGCCAACTTCGAGAACTTCGAGACCGCCCTCTGGAACTGGGCAAACGCACCCAGGAACTCCGACCTGTTGTTCCAACTTACATCCGAGCACGACGAGACGAAGAAGATCAAGATGAACGGCAAGGAGCAGGAGATCCTTTCCACGAGCACCGTCGTGTACGGAAGGGTCGAGAGCACCATCACCCTAAGCGAGGAGTAGGCAGGAAATGGTTCTTTTCAATCTCCTGAAGGACTTCCTGGAATTCTTCGGAAGCCTGGTCGTCCTGACCCTTCAATCCGGATACTGGATCGTACACAGCCTCCGGAATGGGAGGTTCGGCCTCAAGAACCTTATGGATCAGATGTCGCGCATCGGTGTCGATTCGCTTCCGATGGTCGCTATCACGGGGTTCTCCACCGGCGCGGTGCTGGTCGTCCAGATCGGATACCAGTTCACGCAGTTGGGGGCCCAGAGATACGTCGGAGGTGTGGTCAGCCTCGCGATGGCGCGCGAACTGGCCCCCATCCTTACCGGAATAGTCGTTGCCGGCCGGGTGGGCAGCTCGATCGCGGCCGAACTCGGAACCATGAAGATAACCGAGCAGATCGACGCCCTCGAGACCCTGGCGACCAACCCGGTCGATTATCTGGTGGTTCCCAGGTTCCTGGGTTGCACCATCATGCTGGTGATCCTGACGGTCTTCACCAACGTCGTGGGGATGATCGGAGGCTCGATCGTCGCGGTCTACCAGATCGGACTCACACTCACGACCTTCCAGGACTCGATCCTCCAGAATCTGAAGGTTTTCGACCTCATGGGAGGTCTTTTCAAGGCGATGGTGTTCGGGGGGATCATCGGCATCATCGGTTGTTACAAAGGTTTCACCACCGAAGGCGGCGCGGAGGGTGTCGGAAAGAGCACTACCGGCGCCGTTGTCCTCGCGATCATGTTCATCCTCGCGGTCAACTACTTCCTGACCGTCGGAATCAACAACTTCTACCAGGCGATCTGGCAATGATCATCATTTCCAACCTCACCAAACACTTCGGCGCAAAGCACGTTCTCACCGGGATCAACCTCAAGATCTACGATGGGGAGACCCTGGTCATTCTCGGTCCTTCCGGTTGCGGGAAGAGCGTCCTGCTCAAGCACATCATCGGGCTGCTCAAGCCTGATGAGGGCCAGGTCATTATCGACGGGGAGGACATCACCAACTTCCCCCAGAAGAAACTCGACTCCCTCCGGATGCGCATGGGGATGCTGTTCCAGTCGGCAGCACTGTTCGACTCGCTCAACGTCGAAGAGAACATCGCCTTCGGGCTCCGGAAGCACACGAACCTCACGACCACGGCGATCCACCACCTCGTTTCGGAAAAGCTCGAGATGGTCGGCCTTCCGGGCTCCAACTACCTCATGCCCTCCGAGCTTTCGGGTGGGATGCGGAAGCGGGTCGGACTGGCAAGGGCGATCGCCATGGAGCCCGAGATCATTCTCTATGACGAGCCTACCACGGGCCTGGACCCGATAATGACCTCGGCGATCGACGAGCTTCACATAAGCCTGAAAAAGAGGCTGGGAGTCACCTCCATCGTCGTCACCCACGACCTCGGCTCGGCAACCCGGATCGGTGACCGGATGGCACTGCACTACGGCGGAAAGATCGTCGCAATCGGGACGAAAGACGAGATAATGAACTCCAGGGACCCGATGGTCCTGCAGTTCATCCGCGGTGAAGCCCGCGGCCCCATGTCCCTGCTATAGAATGAGGAGCAAACGATGAACTCGACATTGAAGGTAGGCGTCATTTCGGCGATAGGGGTTGCTCTGCTGATCTACATGGTCTTCGTCATCGGGGACATCAGCCTTCGTGAGACGGGATACAGCTTCGCGATCAGCTTCTACACCGTCAACGGGCTCAGTCTCGGATCGAGCGTGGCCATGGCCGGCGTCAAGATTGGCAAGGTCGAGCGGATCGAGATCAACGAAGATCATGTTCTCGTCTTCGTCCACATCAGGGATTCCAGGTTCAAGATCAAGCGTCGCTGCACCTTCACCATCGGAACCGCAGGTCTGATGGGGGAAAAGTTCATCGACATCATTCCCACCCGCGACTATGCCTCCCCCTACGTCATCAAGGGCGGTATGGTCGAAGGCGTCGACCCGATGCGGATGGAGGAGTTGTTCGAACAGGGCAACGAACTCCTGAAGAAACTCCAGGGCCTCGCCGTTTCCGCCAAGGACATCGTGGGCGATCCCGACCTGAAGGCCAGCACCAAGGCCATCTTCAAGAATGCCGAAAACGCGTCGAAAAACATGACCGAGATCATTGAATCGGTCAGGGGGAAGACGGACAGCATCGTCGCCAACCTCGATGGAATCCTGAACAAGGTCGATGCCGCGGTGGAATCCAACACCGAGGATATCAGGTCGATGATCGGAAACCTGAAGGACTTCAGTCAGCGGCTCTCCCAGATCAGCGAGGAAAACCGGGGTGACCTGAAGGAGATCATCGGGAACATAAAGAACGTCTCCGAGCGGCTGGACAAAATGATCGTCGAACTGAACCGCAACAACGAGATGACGGACAACGTCAAGGGAACGGTCGATTCCCTCAAGAAGGCCTCGGAGAACGCCAAGGAGATCACCCGCGAGGTGAAGGAGATCATCACCGAGAAGGATATCCGCTCCAAGATCAAGACCGGTCTGGACGATGCCCACAAGATCGCCCAGGCGGTCGACAAGGTGTTCCTCAACATCAAGCAGACCCGGATCGACTTCAAGTATCTCCTTCGCTACAACAAGGACGAGGATACCTTCTTCTCCGACATGCTCGTGGACATCTACCCCAGCGAAAGCAGCTTCTACCGCATCGGAGTCGAGGACATCGGCGGGGATCCGCTCTTCAACCTGATGCTGGCAAGGGATGCCCAGCAGAAGCTCGTGAAACGCGGCGGAGTCATCAGCTCGAAGGTGGGACTCGGGCTCGATTACCAGTGGGCAGAAGATATCACCTACAGCCTGGATTTCATCGACACACGCGATCCCACCATCCGGTTCACCTCCGGATACACTCTCAGGCCCGGCCTCAAGTTCCAGCTCAGGGTGGATGACATCACGGACGAAAAGGATATCAACTTCGCCATCGAGTACAAGTTCTGACGGGGGAATGGACCGACGATGATGCTGCACGACCCGCCCCGGATCCTCCTGGTGACTACGGGAGGCACGATAACCATGCTCCGGAACGATGAGGGAAGCCTGTATCCGTGTTCGGACGCCGGTTCCCTGCTCGGAAAGGTCCCGGAGCTGGGCCGCCTCGCCCAGGTGGATGTGCTTCCGCTCGCCCATGTCGACTCCTCGAACGTCCAGCCAGGTCTCTGGCTTGATCTGGCCAAGGCGATCTACGACCGGATGGGTGAATACGACGGGTTCGTGATAACCCACGGGACCGATACGCTGAGCTATACCGCCGCTGCGCTCTCATTCATGCTTCAGCACCTTCCCAAACCCGTGGTGCTCACCGGTTCGCAGGTTCCCCTGGAGGAGATCGGGTCGGACGGAAGGGTCAACCTCATCAACGCTTTCCGCGTCGCCATTTCGGATCTTGCCGATGTTTGCGTCGTGTTCGGGTCCTTTGTAATCAAGGGAACCAGGGCGAAAAAGACCTCGGTTTTCGACCTTCAGGCGTTCACCTCCGTCAATTCCCCCCCGCTCGGAACGATCGGGCTCTCCCTCAAATTCGAGAATGTCCAGGGGAGGAGCCGAAGGAAACCCCTCTTCTGCCCGACCCTGCAACCGGACGTTGCGCTTCTCCCTGTGTATCCCGGGTTGAAGCCCGCGGTGCTGGCCTACCTTTCTTCGACCCATGCCGGGATCGTCCTCGAAGGTTACGGGTCGGGAAACATCCCAACCGAGGACAACTCCCTCATTCCAGTCATAACCGAAGCCGCATCGAAGGGTGTCCCCGTCGTCGTCTGCACCCAATGCCTCCTGGGGTCGACCGAGATGGAACTCTACCAGGTGGGCCGGGCTGCCCTCAAGGCGGGGGCAATTCCCGCGATGGACATGATGCCTGAGACGGCCCTGGTGAAACTCATGTGGGTTCTAGGGCAGACCCGGGATCTCAAAACCGTCGATTCGATGATGCAGAAATCCTTCGCGGGCGAACTGCGAGAGGTGGAGTGATGGCAAACTGCCCCGAATGCAAAGCGGAACTGCAGAATGGAGCTATCTTCTGCAGGGTCTGCGGCTGCGAAACCGGCGCGCCTCCCCGTGACAAGCGCGGCCAGTTGCTCCTCTTCTCGACCCCCCTCGCGTTGATCGCCATTGGAATCGCTTTTGCAGTCGACCGCGGGTTCCCGGAACCGATGGATACGGGTTCGATGCTGGGCCTTTCCATTTCGATGTTCTTCTTCGTCACCGCGGGCTCCTTCTGGATCTTCGCCCGGGTCTACGAGCTGGAACCGGACTCCATGAGCAGTTGGCGCGCCGGGATGTTCGGGCTGGGGCAGATTTTCGCCATCTGGGCCCTTTCCTATCCGCTGACCGAAGGATGGCTCGTGGAAAGGACCGGGAGCCTCACTTTCACAGATGAAGTCTATCTGAAGCTTGGGACGGTCTTTTCCCTTTTCCTTGTCACCACCCTGGTGGGATTGTATTCCCTCGGGATCCGCCTCAAATACCGGGGACGGGGTGAGGAATACCCCAGCCCGCGACACCGGACGATAGGTGAACTAGGCCTGGTCGTGATTTTCCTCCTCACCATTGGCGGAGCCGCACTGCTGATGCTGCTTCTTCCCGGGTTCAAACGCTCCTTCGTTTTGGCCCG
>CAYRYU010000003.1:112534-143315 GCA_964428355.1 uncultured bacterium | reverse complement strand
TCGAGTGGATGACGCGGGCGATGGATGCCGATCCCGGGAACCCCAGATATCGGTTGGGACTCAGCATGGCTTTCGAAGCGGCCGGTAAGGTCGACGAGGCGATTGCCGCGGCATCCGGAGCCCTGAGCCTCCGGCCCCGCGAAGCCCAGATCCTCACCCAGCTCGCCGATCTCTATCTGAGAGTGGATCGTCGGGAGGAGGCGGTGGATCTCTACAAGCGCGCACTGATCGTCGAGCCCGAAGATCCCCGTTCCCTCAACAACCTCGCCTTCACGCTTCTCGAACTTGGTAAGGACCTCCCCCAGGCCTTGGACCTGGCCCGGGAATCGGTCCGGCGACAACCTGGGGCCGCCTACAATATCGACACCCTCGCCTGGGCTTTGTACAAGAACGGGCACGTGGGTGAAGCCTTCGAAACCATGAGCGAGATCAGGGATGTTGCATCACAATCGCCCGAGATCGCGTTCCACTTTTTGATGATTTCCAAGGAACTGGGGGTGGTGCAGGATCCGCGGGGGGCTCTCGAGGGAATCTACATGCGGCCTGATGCCTTTCTCGATCGGAATCTCCGCCGTCAGATCGGGGAGGCGATCGCGTCACTTCCTCCCGTCGCGAGCATGACTCCCGAAGCTCCACCCGAAAAGACCCTTTCCCCCGCTCATCAAAATGCCTCGGGGGAATTCCCCGCCGTTTTCATCTCCCCGTCTGGAACGACCTCCTCCTCGATCGCGACCTCGCCTTGACTTGAAATGAAACCAGGACAATGACCCGAGCACCAGAAAATCGAAAGTCCGAACCGGGTTCCCGATTCAAAGACCGGATCGGGAAGGCCGCTCTTCTCACGATCGGACTTCTTGCCCTCGTGCTTTCGGGGCAAGCCCGAGCCTCGCTTCACATCGATACAAGCTACAGCGGGATCTATCGCGGGCAGCCGGCCTTCGAGAAGTTCATGGCCGACCTTCCGTTCGTGTTCCAGGAATCCCTGCAGAAGATCAACCGCGCACTGGGTGTCCCGATTCCCACCGAGATCGAAGTCATCGTGGTTTTCTCCGACCGGCTCATCCACAACGGGCTCAGGCTTCGGGGAAAGCGGCGGTCCGTCGCCCAGGCGGGAAAACCGATCCTGCATTTCATCTATCTCGACCTGGAATTCCTGATGGACGGCCAGGCCACCCTCATCGAGGAGATGACCCACGAGATGACACATGCGGTCATGGCCGAGAAGATGGGATTGACCAAATACGAGGAGCTTCCCATCTGGTTCAAGGAAGGGACCGCCGTTCACGCGGCGGACCAGGGTCTCGCGCGGATCAAAGCGCTTATGAAGCGCGGGTTCAACCTCGCCATGATAGGAAACGAGGATGAGAGCGACGACGAGAATCCAATCTCCCTCGAGAAATACGTCGAAAATTATCTCAAGGTGCAGTTCCTTTTGAAATCCTTCGGCGGGAAGGCATTCCATGTCTTCGTTAACCGCGTCCTCGACAGCGGGGACATCCAGCTGGAACTCGCCGCCAGCTTCAAGGGGTTGACCGAAGAGGTCATGACCCGTTACGCCCGGGATTACATCGCCAGGACCCTCATCGCCAATGCCCAACCGGTCCAGGCCCGCGAACAGCTGGGGCGTGGAATGAGGTTTTTCGACGAGGGGGAATACCTGTCCGCCCGACTGGCTTTGACCGACGCGTTGTATGGCGGATTGACCGAAGTGGAGTTCCAGAAGGCGGCTTATCTGTTGGCGGAATGCTACATTCAAGAGCGGAACCCGCAGTCGGCCTTCAACATCCTGCAAAGGGTCCGCCCGGACCCTCGCCAGGTGCCTGTCGACCGGTACCAGTTCCTCAACGCATACGCCCAATACGCCATGGGACTCTGTTCCCAGGCCTACTTCGGGTTCAAACAGGCCTTCGAGCAATCGACGAACCCCGCGGTCAGGGAGGGCGCCCTTTACTACATCGTCCGCATCCTGGTCGATCTCGAAAACCTTCCGGAGGCGGAGCGGGTTCTAAATTTCCTGAAAACCAGCTTCCCCAAGAGCGCTTATATTCCCCTAGCCACCGCCGTCTTCTCCACCCGCAACTGAGAATCGAAATCGTGGGGCCCCGATTTGGCTATAAAGGGCGAACGAAGAAGGCGGAGATATCTTCGTAGGTATACCAGGAACCACTTGTGTCATCCCGGAAACTGTAGCATTTGGCCCGGGGATCATATTGGATCGTATCCGGGTTGTCCGGGGTGGAGGGCTCGGAGGACCAGAGCCAGTGATCCTGCCGGAAAAAGCCCGAATCGTAGGCATCGGGAAAAAGGGTTTTCAATTCCGCCATGGTTGGAAGCCTCCATCCCCCGCCATCGATGGTGCTTACATTGATGAAGCCATAGCCATCAACCCAGTAGATATTGCCGGCGTTTGCGGACTCCCATGAGTTGGCTGAAAAGCAGAGCCATTGAAGGTTGCTTGTCATATCGGAGATGACGTCGATGTTGTAGGAATTGTCGGGCCCATAGAAAACCTTCCGACTCGCGTAGACGGTCTTCTGGGGGACCCCTGTCACTTCCGCCGAAAGGACCGACTCCCAGCCGTCGGTTCCTATTGCCGAAACGCGGAAATAATGGGTCGTCCCGTTCGTCAGGCCGGTGATGATGCAGGAAGTCGAACTTGCGTTGGCCTTCGATGCCGTCGCGGGAACGACGGTAGAGCCCGCCTGCCAGTAGACCCGATACCCGATCGTTCCCTCCACCGGCTGCCAGGAGACCTCCACCCGCCCGCTGAAAGGCTTTGCCGTGATCCCAGACGGCGGCGGCGGGGGGGAATCGATGGAAACCCATTTGAAATCGACCCATTTTGCATAACACCACTCGGAGTTCGTTTCCCAGCTCCGAAAAATTACCCGGGATCCATACCACTTTTCGCTATACCCCCAATTTTGGGTTCCCATTGCGGCTTGAAATCCGAGGGTGTTACTTCCCCCATGAAGAGGAATGGTAAATACGCTGACGTCGCTACCCGTTGTGGTTTTTTCCGTGACCCGGGAAGTGGGAAACGAGGGACTCGCGCTTCCTCTCCGGAACACCTGTATCTCCACGAAGTCTTGGAAGGTCGAACCAATTTTTACAGCAAGATAGAGATTCCCATCATAAGACCGGAAACCATCCTTCAATTCGGTGAAACTCCCATCGGGAATTTTCCCCCAAAGGGAAATTGCCGGAAACTTGTCCTGGCCGATCGTTCCCGCCCGGAACTCGGCCCACCTCTTTGCGAGTTGATCCGGGTGGATCAGCGACCAGACACCGATGTGATAGAAGTTGAGATACTCGGAGCTTCCCGAATCCCGGTCGAGAGAAGCGGAAAAAGGTTGGAACTTCCCGTCTTTCAGTAACAATTGTCGTTCCTCCTCCGGGAAATTCGGATCGACGATGAACAATGTGTCTTCCTGGAGACGAGTGACGAGGAGAGCGTGGCCTCCCTCTTCGTTTCGCATGCCGATTAACTGTGGTTCCTTCGTCAGATACAGCGCCGCCTTGAAATGGTGGAAGGTCAATCGATCATCGATCGAGGAAACCCAGGAGGCGATTTCCTGGCCCACGGAACCCCAATGGATATCTTTTTGAACGACGCTGTTCAAACGGATCGAATCGACGTCGTCCTCCCAAATCTCGGGGGTGTTGAACCGGTCGTAGTTGCCGTAAATCGTCGGAACCACTCCCTTGTAAAAGGCCCATTGGGCAGAGATGACAGATCCCGCGCAATGCCCGCCGGGTGCCAGGCATGAACCGCAATTGGGGTTTTTCCATGAATGGACACCGGGCTTGAACCCCGAATCGACCGAGTTCGGAAGCATCGCTGTTCCGATTTCGAGAATGATGATCCCCGTCAGGAGATCTGGGATGGGGAGGACGGAGACCCTGACCGAGGCATTCGGGGAATGCCTTCCCGAAAGGTCGCGCGTGGCGATCGTGACGGAATTCCCATCGACCGCCACGATCGGGATGCTTTCGAGTTTTCCGGTAACCGAATCGAACCTGACCGCGACCGGAATCTTGTCCGTGGCCACCGTGACCGGTATCTTGACCCTCACCGGTTCGCTGGCGACCTGTCCTCCGTCGTCGATTGCGAGAAGCGGGGAGACAGGCGAGAAGCCTGCCGGAAGCGAGTGTGTCGCGACGGGGGAGGCCATGACCTTTACCTGGACGGTCTGGTCGAAAGCACCAGGTGGAACCTGCACTTCGAGGCCCGCAAGTGAGCTTCCGACCGGAGCCGTGAAGGTCCCGCCACCCGTCGTCACCGGGGAATCCAAGACCTGCGTTCCCGAGGAAACCTGAAACGTTCCGGTTTTACCTGCAAGGGTTCCGAACTGTGCGAGGGCATCCTCGACGACGGAAGTTCCGTCCGGATCGCGTCCCTCGAGGCAGACGGAAAGCAGCGAAACAAGCCTGGGGACTGCCTTGGCGAACAAACCGGAGTCCCCGACGATCCGCATCACCAGATCCGCCAACAGGGTTTCGCGGCAGCGTCGTTGCTTTGGACCCAAAACAACGACGTTGTCGGCCCCGGCGACGAGATCGGTGGCTCCGTGAAAGGTGGAATAGGAACCGATCCGGCCGTTAGTGATCCCGACGTCGCCAACGCAGGTCAGGGCGGGAACTCCGAAGAAAGAGGCTTCAGCGGTTCCGGATCCGTTCACCGAAACCGTTTTCGAGATTTCCGTCGTCTTCTCTACCTCGTTCCCGACGTTGACCAGGATGAGCTTCACCGTTACCACAGGGGCAGTCGCCGTTTCGAGCGCGAGGATGTTTCCGATGGGAATGGATCTCTCGGGGTCCAGGGTTACCTTCTCATCCTGGGGAACCACAACCCTGAAGGAAACCGTTCCGGTCTTCAGTGTTCCGCTCTGGAGTGTTCCCGCCCCTCCAGGCCCTTCTTCCGGCCCGGGGCCGGCTTCGTTCCTGCCTCCGATTCGGCACCCCAGGAAAACCAGAACCGACGAGAAGGCCAATGCCAACAAGATCAGGAAACTGCTGCGGCTCTTCATGGAAACCCCTCTGAAGCAAATTTCGCGGATTCGGTCTTTTTTATTCTACCACCCGGAATTCACTTATTGGGGGGGGCAATCAGTCTCCGTCGAAGGGTCCGTTCCCCTGGATGACCACTCCGGGATCACGTTTCGGGGACATGAGGGTGAATTCGGTTCCCGGGGGAGGCGGGGAATCGGTGAAATGCAGCCGTCCGTCCTTGTCCTTCCATTTGTAGATGCGCTGTTTGCTGCTCGGCGGCGGCTCCGGGGGGGTGGACACCACCGTCTGACCCCCGGCCTTCGCATCCTGGCGGGTGCGCAGGAAGAGCTCGACCTCTGTGGAACTGCCCAGAACCTGCCGGATCTCATCGTGGGAAAGGCGCCCGAAGGTCTCCTGATCGAGGATCCGCCCGACCGTGGAGGCATCTCCCGGATGCAAGCGCAGTAGGGTCTTGAGATACCTGGAGATATCATTCTCCCAGGAGTTGCTCTCCGTGAAGGCGGCGAAGACCTTTTCCTGGCCGTTGGGAAGCTCCGTGGCCAGACGGTAGAGGAGAAGGGCATTCACCGCCTCGATGCGGAGCAGGTCGAGAGGCTTCACCTTGGGGTCGGTGGGCTCGAAATAGGAATAGCCCTTCTCGGGCTCCTCCGTGCACACCCGGTAAAGAGCATTGCGGAACTGCCGCACCCGTTCCGGGTAGAGGAGGAAGGAGACAAAGTTGGCGAAACCCTCGGCGTATGCTGCCTTTTGCCCGATGACCTCGTTGTTCCAGTGGTGGCCGTCGGGGCCGTACGGCTGGTCCTCGAGGTTTGTCGAGTCCAGGGAATGACCAAATTCGTGCGCCAGGGTGTAGCACATCTCCCGGGAGGTGCGGCCCCCGAAACCCTGGCTGTCCACTCCACTGATGAGGATGTCGATTTGGGTCTCAGACTTGTCGCCGCTGAAGGACCAGTACTTCGATGCCCGGGGCCAGAAGTCGTTGCTGATTGCGGGGAACTTTTCGTGTTCTCCGCAAGCGCTCAGGTCCACCAGGTTCACGGTCAGGGTGCGGTCGCCCTGGGGGGCATAGGCGTTGAGCGCGGTGAGTCGCTCCGAGGTTCCCAGGCGGTAGGATTCCAGCAACCCCTTCTGGCTATCGGAGAGCCGGGATTCGTCGCTCACCCCCATGAGCCGGAGAAGGTGCGCCTCGCCGGTCACGGGGACCCTGCGCACGATGTATCCGAAGCCCGAGGTTTCAGATTTCCGGATCTCGTCACCCGCGGCCAGTCGGCTTCTCAAATCCGCGGTCTTGCCGAAATCCTTGACCACCTCGTACACGAAAGTCGTTTGGGGGGCACCTTGAAGGCTGGGAAGCCCACCCCAGAGAGAGACCACTAAAAGAAGGAGGTAGGGGAACAACCTTGGGGATCGTAATGCGCTCATCATGGGCTTCTCCTTCTATTCTTTCAGGAACAACCGCATTGCATCGGAGAACGGGCGCTTGGAAGTCCGGTTCTTGGTGGTGACGGTGACGAGTTCATTTCTGCCGAGGGAAACTGGATAGGAGGCTGGGTTGGAAACGACCGCAAGCAGACGGTCATAATCGGGAAGATAGCGGATCCCCAACCGCACCCAGCTCCCCAGGTCATCGGGGCGCAGCCGTGATCTGGCAAGGGAAACCGCCAGGAGGGTCTTCTTTCCCTCCTCGAGGGGGCCCACCTTCAGGGGGGCGGTGGAGATGCGGAGATCAGGCGAGGAGTCGAAGAATACCTCGACGTCGAGCAGGGTTCCCAGGCGGCTCTCCAGGATAGCGGTAACGGTTCCGACCCCGCCGCGGACACCTTCGGTTTTCAGATGGAGGGAAATCGTCTGCGGCATGGTATACCGGAACTGGTCTGCCCCGAGAAAACCGGGGGTAAGGACGATGACGGCGAGGCAGCATGCCCAAGTCCATTGGGCGAACCGTTGTCTTTCCACGAAACCTCCGTTCCACCACCCGGGGCGGGGTGACATATCCTTCATTATACAAAATCCCCTCCCCCCCTCCGCAATCCCCCCATTTCCTGCGTTGCATTACCGGCTGAACTCGTGATATTTTCAGGGACCTTCGGGGAATTCCGGTGGACCTCGAAACTCATTATTGGTGGGGGGCGCATGAAAAGCAAGATTCAGGACGCAGTTTCGTTCATCCAATCACGGGCTCCGGTAACTCCCGATGTGGCGGTGGTTCTCGGTTCGGGTCTGGGGAGTTTCGCGGACACACTCGATGGAATCTCCGCGCTCCCCTACCAGGAAATCCCCCATTTTCCGGTTTCCACCGTCCATGGCCATTCTGGAAAGCTCGTGTTCGGGTCCTCGAACGGGAAAAAGCTCGTGGTCATGCAAGGAAGGTTCCATTACTACGAAGGCTACCCGCTTTCGGATGTGACCTTCCCGATTCGCGTAATGCATGCCCTGGGAGCCAAGGACCTCATCATTACGAACGCTTCCGGAGGGCTGAACCGGAACTTTTCGGTCGGTGACCTTATGGTTATGACCGACCACATCAACTTCATCGGGGACAATCCCCTCAGGGGCAAGAATGACGAGCGGTTGGGACCCCGCTTCCCACCTATGCAAGGAGCCTACACCCCCGCCCTTGTCGAGATGGCGATCAAGATCGGGCGCGAACTCGGAGCTCCGATCCAGAAGGGCGTCTATCTTGCCGTCTCCGGGCCCAACTATGAAACGGCCGCGGAACTGAGGGCCTTCCGGACCCTCGGAGCCGATGCGGTCGGGATGTCGACGATTCCCGAAGTGATCGTCGCTGTCCATGCCGGAATGAAGCGGATCCTGGGTATCAGTTGTATCACCGACATGGCGACGGGGGAGGGCCACGAGGACGTTAACCACGCGGAAGTCATCTCGGCTGCGGCAAAAGCCCAGCCATACTTCCTCGAACTCCTTCGGAGAGTCATAGAAAGGCTCTGAACATGCTGGACAAACTTCAATCGGTCAGCGTCCAGTTCGAGGATCTGACTACCAAGCTCACCGATCCCGCCGTAATTTCCAATCCCGCCGAGTTCCAGAAACTCGCCAAGAAAAGGGCGGAGCTGGAGCCGATCCAGAACGCCTTTTCGGAGTATCGCACCGTTTCCAGGAGCCTCGAGGATGCGCGACAGCTGCTCGAGTCGGAGACCGACCCCGAGATGAGGTCCATGGCCGAAGAGGAGATCAGGAACCTCGAGCCCAGGCTCGCCAAGCTGGAAACCGATCTCAAGTTCCTCCTGATTCCGAAGGATGCCGATGATTCCAAGAACATCATCTGCGAGATCCGTGCAGGGACGGGTGGAGAGGAAGCGGCCCTGTTCGCCGGCGTTCTTTTCCGCATGTACAGCCGTTTCGCCGAAAGCCAGGGCTGGAAGATCGAGGTCATGAGCTTGAGCGACACAGGCCTCGGAGGCTTGAAAGAGGTCATCTTCTCCGTCCAGGGAACCGGGGTTTTCGGGAAACTCAAGTTCGAGAGCGGAGTTCACCGGGTCCAGCGCGTTCCCCAGACGGAGGCTTCCGGCCGGATCCACACCTCCGCCGCGACCGTGGCGGTGCTTCCGGAGGCCGAGGAAGTGGATGTCCAGATCGACGAGAAGGATTTGCGTATCGACGTATTCCGGTCCTCCGGTCCCGGGGGGCAAAGCGTCAACACCACCGACTCCGCCGTCCGGGTAACCCACGTACCTTCCGGAATCGTGATCAGCTGCCAGGACGAGAAGAGCCAGCACAAGAACAAGGCGAAAGCCCTTCGCATCCTGCGGGCCAGACTGCTTGATGCGGCGAAGCTCGAACAGGACAAGTCCCGGGCGGAAAACCGCCGATCCCAGGTCGGGACCGGTGACCGGTCCGAGCGTATCCGGACCTACAATTTCCCCCAGCAGCGGATGACCGACCACCGCATCGGACTGACCCTCTACAAGCTTTCCGAGATTGTCGAGGGTGACTTGGCCGAGGTCATCGAGAAGCTCATCGAAGCTGACAACATTCGAAAACTTGCGGGCGAAACCGGAACCGACCAGGGTTGACTCCCTGCCACAAAACCTGCATAAATCAGGGAACGGAACGGGCTGGAACGATCATCGGAGCTGCGCTCTCGAAATGTTCCTTGCTGCAATTCTTTTCGGGGCGATATTCTGGATAGAGAAGAGTGGGAGAAAAGTCTCCCCGAGAAGTCTATCAGGAGGTATCCCATGCGTTCCCTTCGATTGATCGGTGTTCTTCTGGCCATTGCCTTCCTGGGAGTCGCGATCGACGCGTCCGCGAGTCTTTATCTCACCTCAGGGAAATATACCTTCAACGTCCGGGTTACCAACCGCTATTTCAAAGACATCTCCATGGCCCGCGGGAATGTCATGGTTTCGGGAACTTCAGCCACGATCAACGTCAGTGCCGATGGCTATCGTTCGGGATCGACTCACGTTTTCCTCAACACCAACTCCACAAATACCCACTACTATTGCGATGTCAGACTGGACGACCCCACCGTATGGGTCAATCTGAAGGACGATGCTCACATGACGATTCCCGGGGGGAACACCAGCTACTATTCCCAGAGCATGTACTGGGCGGATGAGTTCGGCATCACCGGCCGCTTTCCAAAAGCCGGCTTCGAGAAGATCACCACCCGCGATTTCGACGTTCGCGTCAACTACATGTTTTCTTTCCTTCCCAAGATCTACCTGAGCGATTCGGGCACTGACTGGAGATTCGAGGTCGTGGTCAAGAGGCGGGACATGCGCGAGTTTTCCAACAACATCGACATTCTCGTGAAGCGGACCCCCGCCGAGATTCCGCCTGCCACGCCGACCGCCAGGGTGGCTGCTCTCGAGCTCGCCCGCGATTACGTGGCCAACCTGGAGCTGGCTGCCAGGTTCCGCGATGGAGCCTCGGTTGAAACCTTGCAGACCCGTTTCGAATCGATCGCCCGGGATCTCCATGCCCTTCTCCCCGTCCTTTCGGCCGAGGAGCGCGAGGAAGTCATCCGGACCCTTCCCGCCCAGAATCCTCTCACGAAGGAGTTGAAGGCCGTCGGAGCCTTCGAACTTCTTCACAACTGACCCCTGAATGGCCCCAAGACCGCCCGACCGATTTTCGGGCGGTTTTTCTTTTTCCACCCGTTCGGAACCTCTCACCATCGGATCCGCCCTTCCAGAAGCAACCCGGCTTCTGGACGATGCCGGAATTGAGGATGCCGGGTTCGAGACCAGACTCATTCTCTCCCATTGCCTCGGAATTTCCCAGTTGGCTCTGTCCCAAAACAAGACGCGTGTCATTTCCGCGTCGGAAAAGGGCTTTCTCGAGATTGCACTGAGCCGGAGGGCGGGGCGGGAGCCGTTACAGTACATTTTCGGGGTTTGGCCGTTTCTCGATTTCGAGCTCCAGGTCGGGCCCGAGGCTTTGATTCCGAGGCCCGAAACCGAGGAATGGGTTGCATTCCTGCTGGACAGTCTGGCTTCCGAGTTTGGGGAAAGGCCATTCTCTTTCGCCGACATCGGAACGGGAACCGGCGCGATCGGAATTGCCATCAACCGGCGATTTTCCGCTTCTGTGGGAGTCCTGGTCGATGTCTCGCCCGAGGCTCTCGCACTCGCAAGGAAAAACGGGCAGATGGTAAGCGGATCACAGGCACGTGTCGGGTTCCTCATGTCTGATCTCATTTCCGCTTTTCGGGATGGAAGTCTCGATCTCGTGGTCTCCAACCCGCCCTACATCAGCACCCGGGATCTTGAAACCCTGATGCCCGAAGTCGGACATTTCGAACCCCGTCTCGCCCTCGATGGCGGAAAAGATGGATTGGACGCCATTTCCCGTCTTCTTGCGGAGGTCTGCCGGGTCTTGAAACCTGGTGGGATTCTTGCGATCGAGCATGGGGACGGCCAGCGGGGCGCGATCCTGACTCTTCCCGCTCCGGGCCTGACCCCGACCCTTTCCCGGAACGACGCCGCGGGCCGGGAGCGTTTCCTCGTCTGGAGAAATTCGGGGACCTGAGAAATTCGGGGACATGAGAATCTTTTCGGAGAAAAGATTCTCATGTCCCCGAATTTCTTGAGATGTCCCCGAATTTCATGTGTTAACATTTCCTCCTGTCTAGGCTCATTCAGGAGGAAAGGACGAAATGTCAAAACACTCTCGGGGATTCATTTTTTCGCTCATGCTTCTGATCTCGGTCACGGGGGTGGTCTGCCACGCGCAGAACCTTGCCGAGTTCGAAAAGAAGGTGACCTCGTTCACCCTCGAAAACGGGATGAAGTTCCTGGTGGTCGAGCGGCATGACGCTCCCGTCGTAAGCTTCATCACCTTCGCCGACGTGGGTTCCACCAACGAAACGAAGGGAATCACCGGATTGGCCCATCTGTTCGAGCACATGGCCTTCAAGGGAACGACCTCGATCGGAACCAGGGACATCAAAGCCGAGGCCGCCGCAACGGCGAAGGAGGACGAAGCGTTCTCGAAACTCCGGACGGAGCTTGTCAAGGGTGACAGGGCAGATCCCAAGGTTCTCGAAGCTTCCCGGAAGGAGCTCGAAGAGGCAAAGGATGCCGCCAGGAAATTCGTGGTGAACGGCGAGTTCGCCGAAGCCCTCCAGAAGGCCGGTGCGACGGGGATGAACGCATTCACCAGCTACGATTTCACCGGATACATTTCAAGCCTTCCATCAAATAAACTTGAATTGTGGTTCTCGACCGAGTCCGACCGTTTCCTGAACCCCTTCCTCCGCGATTTCTACGCGGAGAAGGAGGTTGTCATGGAAGAGCGCCGGATGGGAAATGAAAACACCCCTCGAGGAAAGCTCTTCGAGGAGTTCGGCAGCATCGCCTTCCTTGCCCATCCCTATGGGGAGCCCCTCGTCGGCCACATGTCGGACCTGAAGGCCCTGGAGCGGGCCAAGGCGCAGAAATTTTTCTTGGAACATTATTCCGCAAGCAACCTGACCGCGGTTCTCGTTGGTGACGTCGATCCCAAGAAATGCAAGGAGCTTGCACAAACTTATTTCGGACGTCTCCCCAACCGGCCGAAACCGGAACCCGTATTCACCACTGAACCTCCCCAACGTGGAGAACGCAGGGTTGCCCTCGAGCTCGAAAGCCAACCCTATCTTGTCGTCGGTTTCCACAAGCCCGATTTCAACGATCCCAGCAAGGTCAAGTTCGATGTCCTGAACGACATCCTGGCGGGTGGCCGTTCCTCGAGGCTTCACCAGAAACTGGTCAAGGAAAAAAAGGTTGCCGTCCGCGCCTTTTCCAGTCCGAACTACCCTGGAAGCAAGTATCCCAATCTGTTCCTCTTCATGGTGATTCCCGCCCAGGGTCACACTCCTGAAGAATGCGAGGCGGCGATTGACGAAGAGATCGAAAGACTCAAGAGTGAGCCCGTGACGAAGGCAGAGCTGGAGAAGGCCAAGATCCGTGCCCGGGCGGCGGTCGTGGGAAGCCTCGACTCGAACGAAAGCATCGCCATGACCCTTGCGTATTTCGAGGTCGTGGGGGGTGACTGGCGTGAGCTCTTCCGCCGGGGTCTGGAGAAGATCAATTCCGTAACGGCGGAAGACCTCCAGGAACTGGCGAAGAGGTTTTTCACCCGGGATAACCGCTCGGTCGGCCTGATCCGCACCGTGAAGGCCCCGGAAAAGCCCAAGGAAAAGTGAGGAGTTGAGCCATGAAGAACAACAGCGTTAAATTCACCCTCTCGGTCATTCTCGTTCTCACTTTCGCCCTCTGCCCTCCAGGAAACGCCCAGGTCCATTACAAGGATCTGAAATTCCCGCTTTTGAATGACGTCCAGCTCCCCAAGATCGACCGGACCGTCCTTGACAACGGACTGGTTCTCTTCCTTCTCGAGGACCATGAACTTCCGGTGATCAACCTCTCCGCGTTTGTCAGGTTCAACGTGGGGGATGTCCCGCCTGAAAAAATCGGCCTCGCGGACCTTACCGCCCAGGTGATGCGGGAAGGCGGCACCAAAACCCGACCCGGGGACTCGATCGATCAGGAGCTGGACCGGATAGCGGCGGACATCGGGATCTTCGCGGGGACTTCCCTGGGAGGCTTCACCGCCTCGGCTTTGACCGACCAGTGGGAGAAGGTTTTCCCCATCCTGATGGATATCCTGCAGGATCCGGTTTTTCCTCAGGACAAGATCGATCTGAAGAAACTCGAGGCCAACTCCTCCATCTCGCGGCGGAATGACGAGCCTTTCCCGGCCGCGATAAGGGAATACAAGAAGTTGGTTTACGGTCCGACCAGCCCTTATGCCCGTCACACCGAGTATTCCACGATCGATTCGATCACCAGGGACGACCTGGTGGCCTTCCACAAGACCCACTTCCACCCCGAGCGGATGATGGTTTCGGTCTACGGAGATTTCAAACTCGAGGAGATGAAGAAGAAGCTCACCGAGGCATTCGGCAAGCTCCCGAAGGGCGAGGTCCCCCCGACGAAGGTCCCTGAGGTGAAGGAGTTCGCAGCGGAGCGGGTGAACCTCATAGCCAAGGATGATGTGAACCAGAGCGTAATCCTTCTGGGCCATCTTGGAGGCGTGATGAACAGCCCGGATTACTTCGCGCTCGAGGTTCTCAACGAGATACTGGGCTCAGGCCAGGTTTCCAGGCTTTTCAAGAAGATCCGCACCGAGCAGGGACTTGCATACTCGGTGTTCGGGGTTTTCCAGTCGGCGTATGATCACGAGGGAGTCGCCTATTTCGGCTGCTCGACGAAATCCGAAAACACGATCAAGGCTATCAAATCGTTGTTCAAGGAGGTCGAAGAGGTGCGCAAGAACGAGGTGACCGACGAGGAACTGGCAACCGCGAAGGAAATGTTCCTCAACTCCTACGTCTTCAATTTCGACCAGAAATCCGAAATCGTGGACAAGCTCATGGAACTGGAGTATTTCGCGTATCCCTCCGACTTCCTGGAGATCACGAAGAAGAACATCGAGAAGGTGACCAAGGCCGACGTCCTGAGGGTGGCCCAGAAGTATCTCCAGCCTGACAAGATGAAGATCCTGGTGTTGGGGAAACCCAAGGACTTCGACGGGAAACTCGATGAGTTCGGGAAAGCGAATCTGATCGACATCACCATTCCCGGCGGCCCGAAGTCCGGGGCCCCAGCTGGAGCCGGAGGGAAAACCACCGCCCCGCCACCGGTGAAAAAATGATCAGGAAGAGTCTTGTACTTTCCTGTTTCCTTCTTCTCTTTCCGCTCCTCGGCATGTCGGGGGAACGTTCGGAGAACCCGGAATTCTGGGAAGACCGCGGAATCAATCTTGCGGACGACGTTCCCCTTTTCCGGGCGGACGGGGCGGTTCTAGCGATCGTCGAGGTCGCCGCGGGAAGCGTGGAAAAATGGGAAACCGATGTCCACACAGGTCGTTTCTTCTGGGACCAGAAAGATGGCAAGCCGCGCCGGATAAGCTATCCCATTCCTTACCCCGCCAACTACGGAGGCCTTCCGCAAACCCTTCTTAGGAAGGAGGACGGAGGGGATGGAGATCCGCTCGACGTCATTGTTCTGGGGCCGCGCCTTGAGCGGGGCCGGATCATCCCGGTCAAGGTTATCGGGATCATGAAGATGATCGAGGCTGGGGAAAGGGACGAAAAGATCGTCGCCGTTCCTCTTGAAGGGGCTCTTTCCGGTCTGGTCGATATCAAGGACCTCGACCGGAGACACCCCGGCGTAACAGAGATCCTTGCCCTTTTCTGGAAGAACTACAAAGGATCCACCGACATCGAGATCAAAGGATTCGCAGGGCGGGCGGAAGCCCTCTCTCGCCTTCAGGCGGCCCACCGTGGGTGGCGGGCTTCCCGTGGGGGGAGAAACATCCTGCCCTCCAGGAACTGAACCTTAAATCAGACGCGAAACCCCGCGAAGTCCCGTTCTCTGCTTCGCGGGGTTCGTTTTCCCGAAGAAGATCGACTGGATCTGCGTTTCAGAAGAGCGGAATTCCCGGAACACCCTTCGGGACCTTTATTCCAAGAAGCCCGAGAACGGTGGGGAAAACATCGACGGTTCGGGCGCATTGAGTGTGGCCGGGTTTGACTCCCTTTCCCCAAAAGATGATCGGCACACGGATCTGCGATCGGTCGAGTCCCCCATGGACCCCCAACTGCCCCTCGGGTGAGGGATCGAACCCCGACGCGGCATTGATTACGATATCTCCCGAATTCTCCGCCTCCATCAACTGGGCGATCTGGAAAACCGAGTCCGGGTAGAACTGGTCGTCGTAGCTGAACCTGAGCCAGTCCCGCTCGTGGAACAACGCGCCGGTCGCATACCTGGTGGCTTGGGCTCCCAGCCTGAGCGGGTCTTTCCCCGAGACAACCGAGTATCCGAGCTTGTCACCCTCCCTGACGATCAACCCTTCACCCTTGTTTGAAAACACCCGGGTTTTCCCCGGACCATCGCGAACCATCAGGAGGCCAACGCCGGGGTCGGCGAGCAACTCCATCACGAGATCCACAGGCTTCCGTCCATCCGAACGAGGGTAGGCGCGAACCTGGCGGTAGGTCGGTCTGACTTCGAAACATGCCTCCTCGCCGTTCCTGAAACCTTTCAGATAGATCTGGACACAGGCATTCCCGCTCGGGCAGATGATGGCATCCATCTCCTTGCGGAGCCGGTCCTTCTCGAGGTTGAACTCGATCGTAGAGCCGCCGAAACTGCACGCCGGAGTGATAGCCTTGAATCCCCACCGGGACAAAACCTGCTCCGGACCGATTTTCTTTTTGTTACCGATCCTTTCGACCGGATTTGTCCCGTGATCGGATGTCAGGACCATCACCAGATTTTCCACCTCCCCCGACTTGGCGGCTTTATCCAGGATCTCCTTCGTGAAACCGTCCATCTGGACAAGGGCCTTCATGTAGTCGTCACCCCAGGGGGGCTCGGTATGGCCGATTGCGTCGGGGGCATGAAGGGAGAGGAAGGTGAACCGGGGAAAACCGGAGTCCAGCTCCCGGCTGAAGGCACTGAAAAAGTCCCGGTCAGCCCGCAGCCGGTCCTCCACGACTTTGTTCACGATGAACTCGAAAACGGGGGTGACTGCTCTCAGGCATCCACGGTCGGTCAGGCCAAGAAACGCGAGTGACTCGTTCTTCGGAAGAAGCTCGAAAATCGTCGGGAAGTCCGGATTCAGATCCGTGTTGTATTCCTTCACGTCCGTCCCGGCATAGTTGCGCAGCGTCCCGTCTTTCCGGTTGTACATCCGATTCCCGACCAGGCCGGAGTTACACGGATAGAGCCCGGTCACGAACGGGGTATAGGCAGGACCCGTGGTGGATGGGAAGACCGACACCGCCGATTCGACGGAAAACCCCTCACGGACGAGCTTCGATATCGTCGGGAGCTTTCCCTCGGCGCAAAGACGGTCGAGGATATCCTTCCTGCATCCGTCCATCAGGAGAAGGACAACCTTGGTCTTCGAATTCTCTGCAGCCAAGGCAAACTGTGTGCCACAGATCGAGAGAAGGAACAACGAACCGACGCAAAGGATGCAGAATCTCCGGATCTTCATCGTCTTCCCTCCTGCCAGGGCAACCCTTTTTTCTTCTTTCTTGTAGAAACGAGGAATTCACCTGATCCGTTGGAGAACATCCCAAAAAGCCGGAACCCTCCCAGACGGGGAGGGTCCCGGGCTAAATGAGCCTTCCAGTTGTGGGGATGAAATCCCCTTCGGGTCAATTCCCTCCCGAAGCGGGGGCGGAGGATTGAGGGAAATAGTTGCCAAGAAGGGTTTCCCGGGTTTTCTCCCAGATTCCCTCGAGGCGATCGAGCTGATCCTTGGCGAACGGGATGTACAACGCGACCATCAGGGCTTTCGAATCGGTTTCGATCCTGGCTGCGTTGAAGATCTTCACCGCCTCGGCATCTCCGGCGACGGTACCCTTGACCAGATCGATCAGATTCCTGAAGAACCCGCTGACACCTTCGAGGTTTTCCGCTTTGTCGGCGAAAAGTTCCCCCGAGAACTGGAAACCCGTTTCAACAGGTTTGAAGGATACGAAAAAAGTGTTCACCGGGGCGAGTGGCCCATAGATCGGTTGGGTTCTCATCTCAGCCTTGATCGCCTCGGGAAGGTAACCGAGCCCCCAGAATGACATGCCTTTTTCGACCCGTGCGAGAAGCGAGGTCCAGGTGGGATGCTCGAGCAGACTCTTGGCCTTTTTTGCCCGGACATCGAGCATTGCCTTGACGCAGGAGCGGGTTCCCGCGATCATGAGCCCGTTGTCGAGAAAAATCCCGATGGAGTCGGGAGAATCATTCGACTTGAGACCTTTGAACCCTTCGTACTCCTCGATGACGGCGGGAGGGGGAACCCTCTTGTCGTTGGCGACCAGATCCAGGATCTTTGCTGGCTCGAAAGCCCCCTTGAGAAGAACACCGACTTCCGGCTTTCCGGCTTCCCCTTCCTCGAGAAAAACCACCACCTGCTGGAGGTCTTTGGAAATATCCACCCCGGGTTGAGATGCGGCGGGAACGATGTTTCCGAGACCTCCACCCGCTCCGTGGCCGGGATTCCACCCGAAAACCAGGAAAGCCTGCTCCGGAATTCCACCGGCGATATCCTGGCAATGTGCTGTCCCGGTGATCGATGCAAGGGCGACCGCGAAGATGATCAAGATCCGCTTCATGAAGTTCCTCCGAAAAGTTGGGTTTGGGGGAATGATACACTTTTTTCGGGATCTTCAACAAAGGTGTAACATTCTAATGGGTTCGAGAGTAACTTCTGGGGGAAACGAAAATCCAGGACACCGAAAAAGGAGATTCCAACCGAGATGAACACTCTGAAAAAGGCCTTGAAACGGATCATCTTCATCCTTGCCATGGTTCTGTTGACACTCAACCTGACCGGATGTCAGAAGTTCATGGAGAAGTTTCTCCCCATCCTGCAGACTGTCGGACAGATCGTATCGGACATCGGGGGCATAGTCGGCGGGGAAGAGGGTCAGGGAATGCAGATTGCCGGCCGAGTTCTGACGGGGGTCGCCCAGATCGGCACTCAGTTGAACCGTGGGGCGGCGGGAGGGGCCGGAAACGCAACAGGAACCGGAGGGGCTGGAAACGGTCAGAACGGGGGAGGATTGTAAAGGTCCACTTTCCCCTGAACCACAAGTATAATGAACTGAAGGCAAAATTTCGCGACGAGGGGGGATTCCATGAAAACCATTATGAAGGTCGGCAAAAGACTTCTGTTCGTTCTTCTTCTGCTCCTGATGACGGTCCAGTTGACGGGTTGTCTCCAGTTCCTTGCCGCACTCCTTCCAATCTTGAAACAGGTCGGCCAGATCGTTTCCACTATCGGCGGCCTCGTCGGCGGCCAGGCAGGTCAGATCATGCAGGGCGTCGGAAAGGCGATGACGGGAATGGCCGATATGGGCAGTCAATTGACCAAGGGAATGGGCGGTGGCGGCGGCGCCAAGACTGGAACCGGTGGCGGTGGAAACGGCGTGAATGCCGAAGGGTTGTAGAAACCTCCGGGTTCCCTTCCAAAAAGCTTCCCGACCGAACCTTCAGGGCGGGGGGAACTCCAACCAGGAACTCCGGTTTGGAACCTGGTAGTAGTGTCTCGAGAGCGTGCTTTCGAACTCGGATCGAACCGCCGTCTGGAGCTCCACCGTCTCCTTCCTCAACGGATGCGGTGAGATGCATTTCACGCGGATCCGGTAGAAGTTCATTTCCCAGAGATGAAGGAAAGCAATCGAAAAAGATGCCACGGTGGTTCCCAGGATTTCCGATTTGGTCGTCGGTCCCGCCCCTGCCAGAAGAGGGTGGTACTTCAATGATCTGGTCAGGGTCCTTTTCTCCGGATCGAACTTGTACGTAACAATGTTCACCGGATTTGAGGCATTCCTCAGCCCAAGGCCGAACTCCTGGCCGGGGAAGACCGGGAACCTGTAGAGGTTGACGTCCGGGGCTGTTGCGATCAGAACCTGCCCCGGAGCGTCGAAACAGAGCGACTTGATGTCCCTCACGCATTGCTCGAGAATGAAGCGTGAGGTGTCGAGGCTTTCGAGCTTGTCGACTCCCTTGAATGCCGAGTAACGGTACCGGTTGATCAACTGCGTTATCGGGATCATCAGGAGAAGTGCGATCGTCACCACGATGATCATCTCCACCAGGGTGATTCCCCGGGTTGGGGTGCAACCAGCCAAATGGCTGGTCCGGCGGAGATGGTCATTCATACTCGGCGCTCACGATCCGGCGGAGGGTGATCGTTCCTCTTCGAAACATCGACCGGATAAGACTTTCCCGGGTCCTGACCGAGACGACGACTTCTTTCAGTGCGGGATTTCCATCCGGGGCATTCCTGATCTGGACCATCCTCTCGAAAACGAAGTAATCCTCCGGATACGAATATTCCTCCGCGGGTCCCATCTTGAATCCCGCCACCTCCCGGAAAACATCCACACCGATGACGCGGTCGATGTCCTCCAGGACCTCTTTCCGGTTGAGGTTTTCGTATCCCAGGTTGGCCACCCATTCGATCGTTTCCATTGCCAGGGTGAGTGCGATGGTTTCATAATACACATCGATCGTTCCACGGCTCGACTGGGTGAAAAAGGTGATCAGGATGCCCAGACTGATCGAAAGAAAGATCACGGTGATGAGGATCTCGAAAAACGTGAAACCACGGTCCTTACCCCTTTGGAAACCACTGAAAAGGTAAGGGAAGAAGCCAATTCCAGCTCGGTTGCGTCTTTTATCGCCCATCAGGAGCCCGATTCGTAGACGGTGGCCATCCGTCGTAACCTTCCGCCCAGGTAGGAGAAGTCAAGTCTTCCCGCCGTTTTTCCGTCGAGCCGTTCGGCATCGTACACGATTCGGTTCGATCCTGCGGAGGAGTTGGAAAACCCTTTCTGGAGAGTCATCAGATTGAGCCTGTCGACGATCAGGTTCCCCTTGAGGTCGAGGGGTTTCCCGTTGAAATCGACCGCGAAGAATTTCTCGGGAAAACCAAAGGAAAGGGCCATCAAAGAGGCTTCGATCCGTCCCTGCTCGTTCTTGTTAACCGACATGACTCCGTTGTTCGTGGAAAGAATGCAGGGCCCGTCGGCGGGTGCTTCGGGTTCGAAGGAACCTCCAAGGATGACCGGTCCGGTCACCAGAAGCACGCCCTGACCCCGATATCGCGTTCCAGGGGGGAGCTCCATCCCGACCCTGACCTGGACGTCACCAAGAAGGTGGAGGATTTTCCGGTCTTTGTCCCAGAGGGGGCTCGACTTGAAGGTGTCCTGGTCTGGGAATTTGTAGGATCGCAAAGGGTAACAGTCGAAAGGGTGCCAGCCCTCGAGCTTCGCGCGCTTCTCATCATGGAATGTGGGAAGGGGAAATCCCTGGTCGGCGAGCGGGGGGTTCTTCGTCATGGTGAATTTGTCGTTGGGCCTCGAAGAGAGGTAGAAACCCGTCTTGGCCTCCAGGGCGTTAACCATGTCGTAGAACTCGCGGCCCGGGGGAGGCAGTTTCACCCGATCCTCGGGGAGGAGGCATTCGACGACCCGAAGGGTGTCCTTTTCGAGTTGGGCCCGGAAGCGCGGTTCATTGCTTGTCATCACCCATCGGACCGTCTGCCAGAACCGTTGCCGGACGTTCCCCTGTAGGATCAGATTGGGATCGAAATCCTTGTCACCGTAAATCGAGATTGGAGGGCCGGAATTTCCCAGATGGCGCTCCGGCAGTCGGGGAGAGTTGGTGAACCGGTTGAAGAAGCCTATGTAGGTGGTTTTCTCGTCCTGTGGGGCATCCCGGACCCAGCCGGTGGCAGGGTCGCTCACGATGGGGTGGTAGACCACGGAAAAATGGGAAACGAACGAGTTAACAACCTGCTGCCACTTGTCCTTCGCTTCGTCCGGCATTCCATCGCGAACTGTGGCTTCGATCTGGGAGGTCAGGCCCGGAAGATACTGCTTCATTTCCTGCCAGCTCAGGGTCAAAACGGGTCCTGATGGCGATGGGGGCATCAGCGCTGAGTAACGCTCACTGATGTTGAGGAAAACCGGGGTAGAAAACTCGCGGGGTTCGGAATGACCCAGAAGGATCTTTGCTGGTCGCGCGGTTCCGGGTGGTTCGAGAACGAACAGGGTGTTCTGGACGTTGTTCAGGTTCGCAGCAAGGGAATCGACCGCCTCCCGCCTTGAATCGCGGACGATAAGCGAATAGTCGTTGGAGTCGGTCGTGGGATAACCGGTTTCTGGTCCCGTTCCCTGGCCCTTCCGAAGGCAGGTCTGCTTCAGATCGTATTCGAACACGAACCTGCTGACCTTGGTCTTCGCAGGGAGGAAGGTCCGGATCACGACATCGAACTTGACCGTTCCCTGGAACTCCCCTGCCGCACGCCTTTCGACCCATTTGCCGTCGTAATCGGTGAAACGGATATCGCGAACCACGTCGAAAAGGCTCGGCTCCACCTGGAACTCGACCGGGATCGCCCCGAACAGCTCCTTTCGGATGGCTTCGGTGGCGGGCAGCGAGGCGTTCGCGAACAGTACCGGGAACTTCCCTTCCCGGGGACCGTTTTCGGTTCCGAATGTTCGCAGAAACTCTTTCACCCCGGGGTCGCCCCGCATCTTTCCGATGAGCCGGCTCCGGCTTTCAGCCAGGGCGCTTTCCGCGACCAGACGGATCAGCTCGTCCTGGAAGAAGGTGAAGGAAACGTTCTTGGAATGGAGGGACGCCGAGAGGAACATCCAGCCAAGCGTCATCAGGATGAAAACCAGCATGATCGCAAGCGGGAAAATGAACCCCGCGCGAAGCTGGGAAAACCGGCGCTTCCCGGGCTGAGCCCTGTCTGAACCAGGGTTTGGTCCGAACAGAAACGGTGAAAGTGAAAAAAACAAGCCGCCCCTCTCCTCGAAATCCCGATCCGTCCATTGTTTGTAGCATCCCCACGGGCGGGGTGTCAATCATCCCGATCGTTTCGGATCGAAGGCGGAGTTATTGGGAAAAGGGAATGCCAAATGGCCCGTATCAGGTCATTGCGAACCCGCGCGGCCCGGGAGCCCAAGTTGGCGAAGCAATCCGGTTTCCGATGGCCGATTCGGGGAGGGATTGTTGATTTTTTCCTCTGTTTGGGGTACGATACGGGGGAGATCGGATGGTTCGTCCAGGTTTAAAAAGCCTGCTGCAAAGCTCGGCGAACCGGGTCGAAAGCTTCGGAAACCGGAAAGACCCGGACTTCAGTCCTCAGCCTGGATCTGGCCCCGGTAGAAGATGATGAATTTGCAGTGGGTGCAGTTCAACGTGAAATAGGGAGACTGGCGACCTGCATGAGTTTTCTGGACCATCGGAGCGCTGCATTGGGGGCACAACATACAGTTTCCTCCTTCGTAACGCAAATTCGGCTTTTCTATAATAGGTATCGACACTTTTTTGCGGGGACTTTAGAAAAATCGCCATGAGCGAGTCGAAATCCCAGGTCAAGACTCCCACATCCGGACAACCTCCCGAAAAGCCGTTCGACATCGCCTTGCTGATACAGGTGATTGGTTACGTTTCAGCCCTCCTGATCCTGTATGTTACATACGACAGCATCGTCAGGGACCGCGAGGATTCGACCAAGACCGCTTCCCGGGAGCTTTCCGCAATCACCGATCTCGCCGTCGACGATATTTCCAGGGGTCTCGGGGGAGTCCGGGACACCCTCAGGCTGCTTTCCCATATGCCGTCGTTTCGGCAGACCACCCAGGCTGGAGTTCTCTCCCCTCTTGTCCGGGAAGTCCTTTCCCGGCTCGAGGAGGCGGCGGATTCCGTTGGGGGGCGGTTCGATGCGATCGATCTCCAGACGATGAGCTCCTTCCAGGACCTCACGATGTTCCAGGAAATCTTCATGGCTGCGGGCCGGCGAATCCTCTTCTCGATCGGTTTCTTCGGAATCGCCCAGGATTTCTGGAGGGGAATCTCCGGGGGGGCGCAAGCCGAAGAAGAGCCAGAGGTCCTCCCGGGAATGGTTCCCGAAATTACCAGCCTTGCTGCGCCCACCAAGGTTCCGGTTTTTCTGGGGCGATGGTTCCGTGAGTTCCGGGAGTCATGGTCGATTCCCACGGAAACGATGATACGAACCGCGGTTTTCCTCGATTCCGCATTTCTGTTGGGAACCTCGGTGGTTTCGGACGTCGTCGAAGCCCGTCGCGTCCTGATCGCCAGCCTGAACGACCGGGACCTCATCCGGTCGCTTTCGGTAAAGACTCTCGAGGGAAAAACCATCGCCGAGGCAACCGAGATCGGTGAACCACTCCAGTTCCTCTCGAACTGGATGGTAAATTCCGCCCGGGAAGGGCGCCCCTTCCTTTGCGGTCCCGTGACCTTCGACGAGGGACTGGGCAGGCCCCTGTGGCAGGCTGCGGTTCCGCTCCGAAACGAAGACCGGATCCCCTTCGGAGTCCTGAGTTCCCAGGTCGATCTTTCATTTCTCAGCGAAATCGCGACCCGTCTGAAAATTTCGCCCGCTTCCCACCTGCTGGTGGTCGACGAGGAGGGAACGGTGATCGCACATCCGAAGATTTCCATGGTCGTCACCCAGGTAAATGTCTCCCGATCGAATCCCGTAATCGGGGAAGTTCTGAAAGGTGAGGAGGGTTTCCGGGAACTCCGCTGGAACGGGATCTCGTATTTTGCCGCGTTCCGGAACCTGAAGAAGGCCGACCCCGCCAACCTTCCCGGGTGGGGAATCCTCTTCCTTGCCCCGGTTTCAGAGCTTTCTGCCTCGTGGTGGAAATCCGTAATGAACGGAGTGATTCTGGCCGCAATCGGATTGTATCTGTTGTATTATACGGTCGATATCATTCTGGCATCCATCGAGGAAGGTACTGAAGCATGAGATCCCTCACCTCTGTCCGGAAACGTTTGCCCCTGACGGGAAAAACATCCCCTTCAGCCCGCCGAAGGCGAAGCAATTTCCCGCTTGTTTCGGTCATTGTGTCTTTCCTGTTGATCCTGTGCCTTTCCTCTGCCCTCGATGCGGCGGGAAGACCTGCCACCGACCTGATGTCCGAAGCCCTGAAACTCAGAACCCTGGGAAAACTTTCCCCCGCCATCGAAAAGCTCCGGGAAGCAGTCGAGCTCGGGACTGGGCCCGTTCAGAAGAATCTCGCCCGCTTCATGCTCGGGGACTGCCTGATGGAAGCGGGCCAGCCCGCGCGAGCCCGCGATATTTTTTCCGAAATTCTCGATTCGGAAACCGACGATGAGAACTCGGCCGAAGCCCTTTACCGGATAGCCCAGTGCTATTCGAAGTTGGGAAACGCCGAGTCGATGAGGAAATCCTGTCGGAGTATGCTTTCCCGCTATCCATCGAGCCCTTTCGCGGAACTGGCAAGGGCTCTCCTCAAGACCGGAGGTTCGGAGATAGCTCTTCCCGAGAATTCCGACCCCAATCTTCCGATGCATTCCCTCGCACCAAGGAAATCTGGCCCCGAGGCAGCTCCCGAGGAACCCCAGGCAAACCCTGAAGTGTCGGATTCTTCGGTTCAAGCCAGACCGCAAAAGCTGGCCAGGGTTGTGCCTGGGAAGACCCTTCCGCGGCAACCTGTTCAGTCCGAGCCGGAAGAAAAGGCACAGGCCGAGGAGAGTGCCGGTTCTTCCTCTTCGGCGAAGGGAGCCGCTCAGGAAGCCCGGGCAACCATCCCCGACCTCCCTTCCCCCGCACCTTCTTCGGCCCCTTCTCCTTCCGAAAAACCCCAGGCCCCTCCCGTGAAGTCGAGGGAAAAACGCGCTCAGGCGAGGACGGGCCAGGTCCCTTCGGCTTCAGTTGCTGCCCCTAAATCGGGCTCCACTGCTGAACCCTCATCCACGGCCGTTCCCGCCCCGGAACCTCCTGCTCCGAAGTCGGTGGCCCGCGCCCCGGCTCCGAAAGAACGGCAACCCACTCCTGCTCCCGCCCCAGTCGCGATCGCGGATCTTCTGGATTTCCCTTCCGCTTCCCAGGATGATCGTGAGTCGCTTGCAACGGAAATCCTCAAGGACCAACAGTATCTGGCGACCGAAAAGAATCCTTCCGACAAGGACGAGGTTCTCTTCAGGATGGCGGAAGCCACCCTCCAATTCGGGGAGTTCCTCGCCGCATGCAAGACCTTCGACCTCATCCTCACCGAATGCCCGAAATCCAAGCTCGTCGAGAAGGCTTACTTCCAGGCAATCCGGTTGCGCGCGAAGCTCGGAGTCTATCCCTCGGTGGTCGAATGGGGCGAGGTATTCCTGAACACCTTTCCCCGATCTTCCAGGATTCCCGACATGAAGAGACTGGTCGCCTTTGCACGACAGGCAGGCGAGAAGAAACAAGCAGGCCCGGAACCCGCGAAATCGCGTGCGAAGCCCGCAACGAGTGGAACGAAAACCGATTCCGCGGGCGGAGCGGGAGAAAAACCTGCCCGGACCTCTTCCCGGGCCAATGGGGAAATCTCCGACGATCCCGTCTACCAGCGGGCGAAGCGACGCATGGCGGATGGGCATTTCAAACCGGCCCTGGCCGATTTCCGGTTCCTCGCCACCGAATACCCCCGGGAACCGAAACTCTGGTGGGATCTGACTCTCCTTCACGTCCAGCTCGAGGATTATTCCGAAGCGGAAGCCGCGGCCAACAAGTTTCTCTCTTTCGATCCCGGGAACACCGAAGGTCGGTCCCTCCTGGGCTACATCCATTACCGTCAGAAGAACTTCGATCAGGCCGCAAAGGAGTATGAACAGCTCGATTCCACGGAAAAGGAAGGGATCGATTTCTTCGATTCCGAAAAGGCGGCCAAGGTGATTAAGCGCAATTCCGACGGAAAAACAACTTCAACCTCTCACAAAGGAGTGGAAAATGAACATTGAAGTCCGGGCACTGATCAAGACATTCGAAAAAGACGGAGATAGCAACCTCCAGAACTCGAAGTGGGGGGAAGCGAAAATCTGCTTCGCCAAGGCACTGGAGTTGTTCACCCGTGTTAAGCAGGACCCCAACGGGACTCCCCTTAAACAGACCGACCTGGATCTGGAAAAGTCCATCCAGACCAAGCTTACCGAAGTCAGCGCCCAGCTGGCGCGAACCCACCGCACATGGGGCCTCAACGCCCTCAAACAAAAGGATTTCGCGCGGGCCGTGGAGGAGTTCGAGGAAGCCATCAATCTCGCGGCCGAAACTGATCTGACCTTCCTGGAAGAAGCGAAATCCCTATTGGACAGGGCCAGGGTCAAGAACCAGGATTTCCAGATCTATTCCGAAATCACCCCCTACGTGGACCGGGGGGATGATTTCCGGAAAGCCGGAAACTACGGGGAAGCCATCCTCGAATACCAGGAAGCCCTCAAGGGTCTCGGAAACCTTCCCCTCACCCACCGATATGTCGAGTATGTGCACGGGGTGATGCGGGAATGCCGCCGGCACCTCGTGAAACCGTATCTGACGAAGATCAACCGGGCCTCCATCGCCGGCAAGTACCAGCTGGCCTTTTCGCTTTTGAAAAGAGCCCAGCTTCTCGTCGACGAGGATGACCATGTCTACCGGGCCTTCTTCGACCAGATCAAGGACAGCCTCTCCGGGAAGCTTAGCAACAAGGAAATCGAGGATTCCGAAGAGTTCGAGTCGCCCGAGTTGTGGAGTCAGGCCATCAAGGATTACGAGGAAGCCCTCGATCTCTATTCCTCATTCACGATGACCGATCCGCTTTCTCCGGCGTATGGCGGGGGGAACATCTACGAGGACAAGTTCCTGTCCGCCCGGAAAAAGCTTGCGGGTCTCTATCATTCGCGAGCCTCACGGTTCCGCGATCGTGGCCAGATCGACAAGGCCCTGAAGAATTTCAAGGAGGCGTTGAAGCTCTATCCCCGCTCCGAAAAGGAGTTCCACGAAACATTCCGGGAAATGAAGAAGCTCCGTGCCCAGCTTTCGCAGCTGAATCCCCTTTCGAAGTGAACGAACCTGGCAGGGGCGCGGGGAAGCTCGCGCCCCTCCTTTTTCTACCATCGTGACCTTGAAGAACGGCAACCCCATTTTCCGCCAGGGAAGATCCCTGCGCGCATGGGAAATGTGGGTGGGTGCCTTGTTCGGGCTCATCTTCGGGAGCCTCTTCTACTACGGTTACCTGGGGACCATCGAGAACCGCCTGATCGATCTGCGCTTCAACATCAGGGGCGGGCTTCCGCAAGTGGTCAAGCTCTCGCTCGTTTCCATCAGCGACGAATGTCTCCAGAAACTGGGAACATGGCCTTGGAGAAGATCCTATCATGCCCGCCTTCTTGATATCCTCAACGAGGCCGGGGCGAAGCTTGTCGTTTTCGATTTCATGTTCAATGAGCCGTCCCTGAGAGGTGTCGAGGACGACGTGATCTTCGGACAGGCCCTCGCCAGCGCCGGAAACGCGGTTCTTCCCATCTTCTTCTCGAAAAAGGAGGTCCTTTCGACCGAAACGATGGACGTGGTCGTCCAGCAGTCGGTCAACCATCCGACGGGGGTTCTCCGCTCCCCGGGGGTGGGGGAAGGGTTCATCGATGTCGACAATGCCGCGATCAACCGGGACGGTGTAGTTCGAAACCTAAGGCTCTTCGACGAAGTCGAAGGGAAAACCTACTTCGCTATCGGACTGGTTGCCGCCCAGAAGATCCTCGGACTGCCGATCGTGAACGATCCCGAAGGTGTTCGGCTCGGATCGGTAATGTTGCCGGTCTATACACGATGGGAGGGGATGAGCGATCCGATCCCACTTTCCTCCTTCCTCTTGAATTTCGCTGGCCCGGAAATCTTCAATGAGGAATACAGCTTCTCCGACGTCCTCGACCGGAAGACGCTGGCCGGGGCCTTCAAGGACAAGATCGTCCTGGTCGGAACGAGAGCCCTGGGCCTTCACGAGGACCGGAAGTTCTCTCCCTTCGGCCCGCTGCACGGCGTCGAGATCCACGCCAACCTCATCCAGAACATTCTTTCGGGCCGGATTCTCAGGCGCTTCTCCCCGCGGAAATGTGCCGGCGCGATCTTCCTTTGTGCCTGGCTTTTGAGCTTCATTCTCTGGAAGGTCCCGGGATTGTACGGAAATCTGATCGCTCTCGGCTTCCTGATCTCCTACCTTGGAGGAGCGGTAGCCGGTTTCAATTTCGACCTGGTCCTGGAAGTCTCACCGATTCTGATCATGCTTCCCATCCAATGGACCGTCATCCGGCTCGTGCAGCAGTTCATTACTCTCCGCGACAGGAACCGCGAGCTTGCGAAGAAGGTGCGGGAACTTTCGATCGTTAACGAGGTCAGCCAGGCCGTGAACTTCATGGGAGACATCACCAAGACCCTCGATACGATACTTTCCCGCGCGGTTCAGGCCCTGGGGGCGGAACGAGGTTCTATCCTGCTCCTGGACGAACGGTACGAAAGCCTCGTCGAGGAATCCGTAGTCTTCGGGGTCGTAGGGAAGGCCGAGTTCAATCCAGATCTGAAATCGAAGTTCAAGATCGGGGAAGGTATCGCGGGGGAGGTGTTCCACCGAGGGACCTCGCGCCTGATCACGGACATCGCCCGGGAAAGAGATTTCGAGGCACTTTCCAGCGCGAACGTCGGACTCAAATCCCTCATCTGCGTGCCCCTGTCGGTGAGGGAGTCTCCAATCGGGGTAATGAACGTCGTGAACAAGACCGCGGGCCTGTTCGACCAGGAAGACCTTCAGCTTGCGCTGACGATGGCAAACCAGGCCGCGGTCGTGATCGAGAAGGCGAGGCTTTTCAACCTTGCCACCATCGACGGCCTGACGGGGTTGATCGTCCACCGCCATTTTCAGTCCAAGCTCGAGGAGGAGTTCCGCCGGTCGAAGCGCTATGACAAACCGCTTTCGCTCCTGATGACCGATATCGATCATTTCAAGAAGTTCAACGACACCTGGGGCCACCAGACCGGCGACCTGGTTCTCCGGGAGGTCGCGAAGTGCGTGAGGGCTTCGATCCGCGAAACGGACGTCGCGGCAAGATACGGTGGGGAAGAGTTCGTCATCATCCTTCCCGAAACCGAAATCGAGGGCGCCCGCCAGTTCGCGGAACGTTTGCGCCAGAAGGTCGAAACCCAGCCTCTGACCGGCCCGAAGGGCGAGCTCCATGTCACGATCAGCCTTGGAGTGAGTTCTGTCCCACAAACCGGGGCCGAGTCGACTCTCGAGATGATCAAGTTCGCCGACGAAGCTCTCTACGACGCCAAGCATTCGGGAAGGAACCGGGTCGGAGTCTACGGCGAAAAAGCCGGCCAGGAAGCTCCGAAACCGGCTGCTCCCACCTCTCCCTGAGTTACCCTGGAAGGTCACCACAAAGTAACAAAGGTCACCAAGGGCACCAAGGAAAAGGGATTCACGATTTTCGTCCGTTCACCGTTTCCCATTTCGGGCTTTTGAGGGAATCCGCTTTCGGACTCCGAAGTTTGTTGGCCGAGTGAATGCCGCCGAGGCGCGGAGGCACAAAGGCGGAAAGGTCATTTTGGTAGGGTTTCCTCCTTCACTTCCCCATCTTTGTGTCTCGGAAGCTGTGGAAAAATCGCCAAAGAAAGGTCTTGCCACGGATTTTCACGGATGGACACGGATTGGATTTTTGGAAAATCCGTGTTGATCCTGTTTATCCGTGGCGAAAATTCTTGGTTCTCGATCCCTTCCTCCGTCGGTTGATTTTTTTGCACGTTCTCGGTGAGCTGTGACAATCTTCGGCACGGATTTTCTTCAGATCCGCTTTCGGTGCCCTTGCACAGAAAATGGGAAACGGACCGGGGGTGGCCGGTCCGTTGGGGGGAAACTGCGGGGGTGAGTGGGCCCCCGGGCAAAGGAATCTTGGCCCCAGGGTCAAGGAACCTTGGCCCCAGGGTCAGGAAATCTTGACCTCGATGTTCTTGGGCTTTCTGCGTGCGAGTTTCGGAAGGGTCAGGTTCAGGACCCCGTGTTTCAGTTCCGCGCCGATCTTTTCCTGGTCGATCTCTTCGGGAAGCTCGAACTGCCGGAAAAAATTCACGGGCTCGAATTCCCTGGAAAAATAGCTCTGGGCCTTTGTCAGGGAGGTTTTCCCCTCGATGGTCAGGATGCCCTCTTCGACCTTGACGGTGAGCCCGGATCTTTCGATACCCGGCAGGTCGGCCAGTACGTTGAGAGCATCGGGGGTTTCATAGATGTCGACCATGGGGGTGACATAGTTTTCGGGGTTCCTTGTGATCTCGCGTTTTACGACATCTTTCTCTTTCTTGGTCTCGGGGATGGTCTTCTCGGCCATGGTTGTTCTCCTTTCGATGATTGGTCGGTTCGCCCGATCCTGGGTCAGGAAACCTGGACCTGGATCTGCCGGGGTTTCGCGGACTCGGCTTTGGGAAGGGTGATGATGATGATCCCGTTCTTGTACTCGGCGTTCACCTTTTCGACCACGACATCCGTGGGGATCTCGATGGTGCGGCTGAACTTGCCGGAAGCGCGTTCGCACCGGTGGAAATCTTCGGGAACCGCCTTGGTCTTGGTCTTTTCACCGCTGATGTTGAGGGAGTTCTTCACCATCCTGATTTTCAGGGAATCGGGATCGAGACCGGGGGCGAGAGCTTCCACGATGATCGAATCCTCGTTCTGCTGGATGTTCAAGAGCGGATAGGTATTTCCGGACACTCCCGGCAGGAACCCGACCCGGAAATACTCGGGAATGCCGTATTCCTGGGCCAGGTCCTCGAAATGTTGCCGAATGTCGGTCAACTCCTGGAAAAGTTTCTTGAGACTCATGATGTTCCTCCCGTATTGAAGTTCGAAAACTTAAAAGCAAACTCTATGCCAACTCTGGAATCGGCTTGGAAAGCGGATCGG
>CAYRYU010000003.1:109286-112434 GCA_964428355.1 uncultured bacterium | reverse complement strand
AAACTTAAAAGCAAACTCTATGCCAACTCTGGAATCGGCTTGGAAAGCGGATCGGGGGTTGCGCCACTCGGTCCTTTTGGTGTTGCGACGTTCATGCGACGTTTCGATGCTACGTCTCCAGGTCGGTCCGGGTTATCCCGAACTGTTTCAGATACCGGTAGAATGTCGCCTTGTGTATCCCGATTGCCCTGGAGGCTTTCGTGATGTTTCCTCCCGCCCTCCGGAACGCCTCCCTGATCGTGGTTTCGTCAAGAACCGATCTGGGTTCTTCAAAGGGTTCCCTTTCCGCCTGTGCTCCTGTCTCGGAAATGGATGCCCTCCGACCGTCCATCCCCAGCGGAATCGCTTTCCGGTATGGAAGCATGGTCACCTGGGGGTCGTTTCCCGCATGGCGCCCGGCCGCGACCCTTTCCTCATACCATTCTTTCAGGGAGCGCAAACCGATCACCTCGGTGAGATTCTCTGCGAACAAGCGCTCCATCAGATTGCGAAGTTCCCGTACGTTCCCGGGCCATCGGTACTGCTTCAGGAGATGAACCGCTTCCCGCGTCATCGCAACGATGTTCCGGCCGTATTTCGCGTTCAGGAGCCGGATGAAATGCCTGATCAGATACTCGATATCCTCAATCCGCTCCCTGAGCGGAGGAATGTGGACCTGAAGGGCGCTCAACCGGAAAAACAGGTCTGCCCGGAACTTCCCTTCGGCGACCGCGGCCTCGAGGTTCCGGTTCGTGGCCGCTACGAACCGGGCATTGACCGGGATCGGACGTTCCGCCCCGACCCGCTCGACCGCCTCTTCCTCCAATGCCCGCAGGAGCTTGGCCTGCGAGGAAAGGGGAAGGTCGCCGATCTCGTCCAGGAACAAGGTTCCCCGGTCTGCCCGCTCGAACTTGCCACGGTGCGAACGGATCGCACCCGTGAAAGAGCCCTTCTCGTGGCCGAAAAGCTCGCTCTCGAAAAGGGACTCGGTGATAGCACTGCAGTTCAGCGAAACGAACGGACCGTTCCGGCGTGGACCGGCCTCGTGAAGAGCGTGCGCGACCCCCTCCTTCCCCGCCCCGGTTTCCCCGAAAACCAGAACCGGAGCATCGGATGAGGCATACATCCGGATCTTGTTGAATACTTTTCCCATGCCGGGTGATGCCCCGATCAGTCCGAAGAAGGTCACCTCGCTCAGGTCGCGGGTCCCGATGCCCGTTGGGAGCGGTGTCTCCTGAACGGAGATCGTGACGCCCTCACGACCATCGGGGAGGTGGCTTGGAACCGCATCGAGGACTATCCCGCGGGAGTCCCCGTCCGGAAGGCTCAGAGTCGTCTGAAAACCCCTTACTGGTTCCCTACCCTGGGAAACCCTGTCCAGGAGCTCGACCAGCCCCGGAAGGGAAGGCTCCATCGACTTTCCGGGGTCACTTTGTTCCAGGTCGATGGGTGATTTCCCGATAGTCCTGGGAAACCAGGTGGGCCATCCAACGGTGGTCCAACCTTTTTCCCCCCTGACGAAAAACAGATCCTGGAAATGGGGAAGGAGAGGAATCTGGATACCAGGGTTGGCATGCTTTTCTCCCGGGCTCAAGAGATCACCTCCGAGCCCGAATTCTACCACGAACGGCTTTCCCTGAGAATCCACCCGTAGTGAAAACCCAGGGCCCCCAGGTGAGGCATCCTGCATCACCCAGAAGGAAATTTCGTGGGAAAGAAGCCCCGGGTTTGTAATCTTCGTTAACCAGTTTCGGATACCTGCCGAAAAAGGGTGGGAGAAAAGGCAATCCTTTTCCATCGAAAGGTCATGCAACCCATTCGAAAAAGAAACGGTCTGGAAACGAACGGATCCGGATCCCGGACCCGCAGAGCGGTTCTGTTGCTGGGATTCATCCTGGCAATGGCTTCGTGCCAACCCTCGGAAGCTACCGACCATTTCACCTTCAACTACCGCTTCGAATCCCGGACCTCGGTGGACAGTTCGAGAAAGGACTACGGCATTCTGGCCTACACTGCAACCGGGCCTGCCGCCATCGCGGTGGAACAGGCCTACGACAAGACATTCATGAGCTCGGTGAATGACCTTTACCTGGCCCTGCGGGGGGACATCTCCCCCACCCAGTTCCTCGACTTCCGGGAGTCTCTACATTATCAGACCTATCGCCCGGACGATTACACCTCGTTCACCCTGGATACGTTCAAATACAAGTATCTGGATCACCTCTTCGACCTTACCTGGGGGCTCTCCCTCGGGGACAGCGACGTGATCCTCCTCGATTACATCCACAATGTTTGGGAGATGCCGATCGACAGCCTCTGGAATTACCAGTCCAACAGGGCGAAGGGGCGGTTCAACCACCAGTTCAACGATCGGGCGGCGCTTCAGATCGAGGGGACCTACGAGGAACGTGAGTATCCCAACGATTCGAACTCGGATTTCAAGGAGGGTGGCGTCAGCATCGAGGTCGGAGCCTTCATCCCCGAGAAGCTCCGGTACAGCCAGATCGGAAACACCACCCGGGGGGACCGACAGCCGTTCGAAAAAGTACCGACCGGGTTCAAAACCCAGAAGGCGATCGATTACTACACGACCTGGTCCCGGAAACCCGGTGGAGACGAACCCGAAGCCAAGTATCTCACCTCGGTGGCCCGGGGGGATCTGCATCTCTCCCTCACCGCGGACCTCCGGTCACAGGACCGTGTAAAGATTGACAACGGCTTCTACCAGCCCTCGTTGACCCTTCGAACGGCATATGACATGACCGACACGATCCGGGTCTGTTTTGACGATACGTATTACGAACGGAAACACAACAAGGAAAGCGACTTCTACGCCCTCTTCGACCACTGGGGAAACCGGGCGATACTTTCCTCCCGCCACAAGCCCGACGACCGGTTCGTACATACCTTCACTCTGGCCGATGAGGTTTTCGGGTTCTTTACCCGCAAGGAACAGGATTACCGGATCGACTCGATCCAGTATGAGTGTTTCTATCACTTCAAACATAGTGCTGCCAGCCTCTGTTTAAAGGAAACCCTCGTCAGATACGGGAATCCGAGGTTGTACTACCAGGATTCCGATCAGTTCACGGGAATCTTCGGATATGATTATCCGATCACCCCGACCTTCCTTTTCCACCTCAAGGACGAGTGGACCGATCTCCAATAT
>CAYRYU010000003.1:104526-109186 GCA_964428355.1 uncultured bacterium | reverse complement strand
GATCACCCCGACCTTCCTTTTCCACCTCAAGGACGAGTGGACCGATCTCCAATATCACAAGATCGAGGATTACGTGTACTCCTCATTCGTCCGGAACGTCTGGAGGGTTTCGCTGGAGAAGATACTCTGCCCGGAGCAGGGCCTCGAGCTTGGTTACCAGAGCCGGAATGAAAAGCACCGAGTGTATACCGCCGGTGATGTGATAGAAAAAAGTCTCTTCCTGAGCTGGCTCTCCCATTTTTGAGCATCCCATCGGAATCCCATCGAAATTGGATGAAGAGAGCCTCCCCCGGGAGCCGGAAGATTGCGTTCCCACCCCGGAAACTCCAGGGCAGTCGGAATTCCGTTATTTTGTTGAGGATATGCCGAGGTTGTGCTAAAATGTCGCGGAATATGCCGGTGATCCTTTTTCTGGGAACCGTTTCCGCCGGGGTTTCTCCTCTGGAATTGCGGAAGATGATCGGTTCCTGGAAGTACGGGGAAGCCGGATGTGATCTCGTTGTCGGCAACGGGAACGGGGTTCTGGGTAGCCGGGGAAATGTCTCCGCTCACCTGGAAAAGCTCTTTGACAGTGGAATCGACATTGTCACTTCTGGGGGTGACGCATTGGCCCGCACCGGGACCAGGCCCCTCCTCGTTTCGGGCCGACCGGTTATACGTCCGCTCAATTTCCCCCCGGCAGCTCCTGGAAAGGGTTTTCATGTGATCGATCTGGGAACAGGCCGGCTGGGGGTGGTTAACCTCTTCACCGGAAACGACAAGGTTCCCGTTGACGATCCCCTCGATGTTCTCGATTCGTTCATTCGTTCCGAGGGCAACCCCGTGCGGGGAGTCCTGGTGGACGTTTTCGGAAGGGATCTCGAGTTGAAGAAAGCACTCTTCCTCCGTGCCAGGAGCTGGCAGGTCCCCGTCCACATCATTGGAACCGGTTTTCATCTTCCCACCGGGGACGCTGAAATCAGGAGTGGAAGGTTTTTCGTTTCGGATGCCGGAGGTATCGAACTGGAGGATATGATCGCGGGTTTCCCCACAGATGCGTGGTGGAGCCGGCGGCGGCGGATTCCTCCGGTTCCCGTCCCCGAACCGTCGGGAAGGGTGGTTGCCTCCGGAATTCGCCTGACTCTTGGAGAAAACATGCAGGTGACCGGGTTCGAAAGGCTCGGCTCCTTTTCCTGATGGCGATCAAAAGGCCCGTTACCATGGGTGGGAATTTCCGACAATGTCGAAGTCACTGGTTATCACCGAACAGGAATGAATTGATGTACGAACAAAAGAGGCGGAGAAACTCGGATTCCCGGTCATGCCGGCGTTTCCGGTATGGGAAGTCCATCTCCAGCGCCATTGGAGGTTCCAAAGCACTTTGGGTGAATCGCTGACCCCCGAAATCCTGCAGATTCTTTATGACGCTCAGCAGAAAATACTGACGAGCGGGCAGGATACTGACACCTTGTTGAAGATCCTCAGCAAGACGGCTTTCCACCTTTCGGGACAAGCCGGCTTCTCGGTACTTTTCTACGATTCCGCGACGAAGAATTCCCGGATCCGCTTCAACGATGGTTTCCCGAAGGAGACCCTCGCCCCGCACTGTGAAAGCCTCACCTCCTCGAGACTGGGCAATCTCCCGTTATCCCACGAGGTTGTGGTTATCCCGGGCCAACCCAAGCGGCATTTCATCCCTCTTGGTTCGCCCCAGGAACCCTTCGGCGTGTTGGTCCTTCCCGCCGGTCCCGACCGGGAAACGCCTGGTCTGGCCGAATTCCAGGACATGGCGACCGACTCGATAAGCCGGTTCATGGAAGTCGAGATCATCAAGTTCCAGATGTCGGAACTCGCAACCCTTCTCGAAGTCGGAAAAGTCATCAGTTCGACCCTGGACCTCAACGAACTTCTCACCAAGATCATGCGCATGGCCACTCAGGTCATGCGGTGCGAGACATCCACGGTCTATCTGGTCGACAGGATCACGAACGAGTTGTACTTCCACATCGTCTCGGGTGATCCCAACGTCGGGGCAAAGCTTCAGGAGATCCGCCTCCCCATGGGAACGGGTCTTGCCGGTTGGTGCGCGAAGGAAAACAAGCCCGTAATCGTCCCGGACACCGAAAAGGATCCCAGGTTCTTCAAGGGCGCAGACAAGAAATCCGGGTTCGTGACCCGTTCGATGATCTGCGTTCCGATGCGCCTGAAGAACGAGGTCATCGGTGTCCTGCAGGTCCTCAACCGGACGGGGGACATTCCGTTCAACGACCACGACGTCGAAATCCTCGATGCGATCGCCAACCAGGCCGTATCGGCGATCGACAATGCCAAGCTGTACGAGAACATCCAAAAAGTCTATCTCTCCACCATCGAGGTCCTCGCAACGGCCATCGATGCCAAAGATCCTTATACCCAAGGCCATTCCCGCCGGGTTACGCAATACTCCGTCGCAATCGCCGAAGAGGTCAACCTCGACCGCAAGGAGATCGAGAACGTCCGGTATGCAGGCCTGCTGCACGATGTGGGAAAGATCGGAATCAATGACAGCATCATCCGGAAACCTTCCCGCCTGACCGATGAGGAATACGCGATCATCAAGCGCCACCCCGAAATCGGAGCGAAGATCCTCAAACCGGTCGATTTCCTGTCCGCCAAGGTTCCCGGGGTCCTCCACCACCATGAATACTATGATGGACGTGGATATCCCGATCACCTTGCCGGTGAAGATATCCCCCTAATCGGGAGGATCATCTGCGTTGCGGATGCCTTCGATGCCATGACGACCAACCGCCCCTACCGGAAGGGGCTGAGCGTCAACGTCGCCATCGGGGAACTGAAAAAGTTCTCCGGAAAGCAGTTCGATCCGAAATGTGTCGAAGCCTTCCTCAAGGCCTTCGAGAAGAAACTGTTCCAGTATTTCGAAAAGGCCTCCGATTCCGAGGATCTCTTCCTGAAACCGGATCCCGACGAGGAAAAGGAAACCGAGCAATCCGGCCCCGGAATCCAGGGAGTTCCCCTCGAGAGTCAGCCATATCCTCCAATGCTTGCAAACGAGGGAACGCAGGTTTTGAAGCTCGAGAGCCAGCCCTACCCTCCGCTAATGGGTGGAGAAAATCCCGAGAAATCCCCCGCCAAAGCTCCTTCACCAGGAACATCCCAACCCTTCCCCCCCATCGGGACTCCCGGCCCCAAGCCAGGCGAAGGGAAATGACGTCCCGAAGGTAAGGGCGCTTTCCGGCCTTCCCAGAGCTGCTCCCAAATCGGTTCACTGACCGGAAACGGTTCAATCGAACTCGATGTCCTCGAATTCCTCGACCCGGACAGGTTTCAACCGGCCGATCCGAAGATACTGGTCCCCCGTGAGCTGGGTCTTGTAAAGGGTTTCCACGGCGAACCCTTCCGGGACGATGGTGTCTGCGGAAGGTTTGTCATCAGAGATTCCCAGTTTCTGGAGAACGATCAGGCCCTGGAACAGGCCGCAGTGGAGGTTGCGTTTCAACTCCTCCACGTTCTCGGCAAACTGGAAGAAGTTCAGCGAACTCCACCTGAAGGGAACGAACAGGTTGGCCGATTCGGAGATCACGACGACGTCGTGGGCTGGAAACTCCCTCTCGAGGAATCTCCGGCACTGGAGAAACTCCCTGAAACGGATGATCTCCCTTGCCCCCGAATTGGCCCCGGCAACGGGCCAGTAGTAGAAGATCATCCCGAGCGCGACCGCCACCATTGCCGGCCGTCCGCGCCCCGCCAGCCAGGGGAATCTCGACAAAAGCCAGATTCCGGGAGGAACCAGGAACGGAAGATAGGCTACGCCCAGTCTGTTCGTCCATTGGTGGGTCAGATCCCCCATGTTGTATGAAAGGAGGATGCATGTGTAGATGGCGAAACAGGCCGCCCCTCCCGTAACCAGGGCCGGCCCATGTCCCGGTTCCCCGTCAGCTTTCCCCCTTCCGAAGAGGCGGGCGAGGATCATCCCGGAAAAGCCGACCAGGAACAGGAGAAACTGGCCAGGGATCATTCCATAGGATACTTTCGAGGACAAAAAGAAGCTGAGGGCGGGATTGAGATGTTGGAGAAGATAACCGAGGCTGAAAACTGCGGCCCCGTCGTAAACCTGGTATGCCCGTGGGTCGGTCATTCCCAGTCTCTGCCAGACTGCGGGAAGATACAGCAGAGGGAGCAGGATCGATCTCCAGCCGGGATTCCTGAGTTCCCCGGAACTCAGGAAGGCCAGTGCGAGAGGAAGGAGGCAGAGCGTGTAGAGGATCGATTCATAGCGAATCTGAGCCAGGATTACCAGAGTGATTCCAAGAAACTCCGCGTCTTCCACCTTCCCGGAGCGCATCACCCTGTCGAGACCCCAAAAGGAGAGGATGATGAAAAGCTGGTTCACCGTCTCGAATCCACCGGAGGTCGCCGAAAGAATCCCGACCGGAAAGGCGGCAAGGAAAAGCATCCCGATGATTCCCCAGAACCTTCCGAACCAGCGGAACAAAAGATGGTAGAAGAAACAGAGCCCGAGAAAGAAGGCCACTCCGTTCACCCGGAAGCTGTTCTCCGGGCTGTATCCCAGGAGGGAGTGCGCCAGGAAGACGCAGAAAGGGTACCCGTTGGGCCGGATGTCCCATTCGTTCGAATAGGCCCGTGAAACCCCTTCGTAATAGTATGTCCGTGCTGTGGG